>JBEEPT010000153.1:0-11739 GCA_041190985.1 Pseudomonadota bacterium | reverse complement strand
TCCACGAAGCGCTGGAGTACGGGGCTGAAGTTCATCATCGGGTCATCGGGTTTTGGTCGTTGCAGACCGCCATTGTCAGGGCGGCTGACGACGGCCTCTCGGTCACCTTGAAATCACTCGGCTCGCAAGGAAGGCGCGGGAAGCCGTCAGGGCTTCCTCGATGGTGATGTGCATGTCCAGGTAGCGGTAGGTGCCCAGGCGCCCGACGAATGTGACATTCGTTTCCTGCCTTGCCAGTTCGACGTAAAGCTTCAGCTGCTCCTTGTCGTCTGACAGGCGGATCGGGTAATAAGGTATGTCCTGCCTGCCACAGGCGCGACTGTGCTCTTTGTAGATGACGGTCTTTTCGTGCTCTTCCCAGGGGGCGAAATGCTTGTGCTCGGTGATCCGGGTCCAGGGCGTGTCGGCATCGCAGTAGTTGATGACTGGGTTGCCCTGGTAGTCGCCGGCATGTCTTTCCGTGACGAAGTCCAGTGTCCGGTAGGCCAGCTCGCCATGGCGGCCGCGGAACCAGGCATCAATGGGGCCGCTGTAGAAGACATGCCGATAGTCGGCTTTCATGCCAGGATCGAAGGCGGTTTGCAGGTGAACCCGGATGTTGGGGTGGTCCAGCATCCTTTCCACGATATGGGTGTAGCCGTGCCTGGGGATGCCCTGGAACTTGCTGTTGTAGTAGTTGTCGTCGTAGTTGAACCTGACGGGCAGCCGCTTCAGGATGCTGGCGGGAAGATTGCTGGCGGCGGTGCCCCATTGCTTGAGCGTGTATCCTTCGAAGAAGGCTTGGAACAGCTCTTTGCCGACCATTTTCAGTGCCTGCTCCTCGAATGTCTTCGGCTCTGCAATGGTGTTGTCCGACAGGCTTGCGATGAATTCTCTGGCCTGGGCAGGGGACAGGGTTTTCCTGAAGAACTGGTTGATGGTCAGCAGGTTGATCGGGAGCGAATGGACCTGCCCGCCGCTGATGGCCTTGACCCGGTTGATGAAGGGCTGGAATTCATCGAATTGCTGGACATAGCGCCACACCTCTTCGTTGCTGGTGTGGAAGATATGGGGCCCATAGACGTGGAGCATGACGCCGGTTTCCGGGTCACGTTGTGTATGGCAGTTTCCTGCTACATGGCTGCGCTGCTCGAAGACCTCTACTTCATGCCCATTCATTGCCAGTTCCCTGGCAAGGGTTGCTCCCGAGAATCCGGCGCCAACGATTCCGATTTTGCTCTGTATCATTTCAGTTCATGTGATGTGGGTGCCGGTATTGAGTCTTGGCCTGTTGCAGTGCGCCACAGCGAGGAGGAATGGCGCAGGCGATCGGCAGTTCCGGCATTGCAAGAAGACGATCGTCGCGCTCGATACTGATGCTGTCCGCGACTGGAGGGATGCAGTGCCAGCCCCTATTCGCAGGCCGACAGTGGCTGTGAAGTGGCTGCGGCCATGCGCACCCCGGCGTGAAGATCGACTGTCCGCCCAGACCCGGCTGGCCGACATCGATCTGGTGGTTCAGATTTTGCCTGCGCCTGCGTTGCTGTGGGCGGAAAGCGGGACCGAGCGAATGCCTCTCAGGGCTGACCGATTGGCCCGCTTGTCCGATGCCTTGGCCGCGTGCACGCGTTCCTGTACCGGTTCCGCCTGACTCGTCGCGCACGGCATCCCAGCGGGTCTGGCCAGACTCAGTCGGACTTGCCCTGCAGCACCCCGTTGACCTCCTGCAGGTCCTCGGGCTTGAGCACCCCGCTGGCCTGGCGCAGCTTGAGCCCGCCGACCAGCACGTCGTAGCGCGCCTTGGCCAGGCTGGCCTTGGTCTGGTAGAGCTGGCTCTGCGCATTGAGCACGTCGATGTTGATGCGCACGCCGACCTGGTAGCCCAGCTTGTTGGCGTCGAGCGCGCTCTGGCTCGAAGCTTCTGCCGCTTCGAGCGCCTTGACCTGGCCCTGGCCGGACTGCAGCCCCAGAAACGCGGTGCGGGTGGTCTGCACCACCGTGCGGCTGGCATTGTCGAGGTCGGCGCGGGCCTTGTCTTCCAGCGCCAGGGTTTCCCTGATGCGGTTCTGCAGCGCGCCGCCGGCGTACAGGGGCAGCGTGAAGTTCACGCCCGCGCTCGCGGCGTTGACATGGGAGGTCGATGCCGCCAGGTTGGCGGTCGTGCCGTTGAGGTTCAGGTTGCGCGTAAAGCCGGCGTAGGCGTCCAGCGTCGGCTTTTCGCCGGCCTTGGCCTTGTCGACCTCGAGCCTGGCAACTTCCAGCGCCAGGCGCGCCTGCTTGACCACGGGGTGTTCGCTCTCGGCCTGGTCCACCCACAGGCCCAGGTCGCCGGGCTTCAGTTCGGGCAGGCCGGACTTCGGGTTCAGCGGCAGCGGCTCGGCGCCGGTGCGGCCGGTCAGGGTGTCGAGCGCGAGCTTCTTGACGCGCAGGTCGTTCTCCGCCGCGATTTCCTGCGCCACCACGAGGTCGAAGCGGGCCTGGGCCTCGCGCGTGTCGGTGATGGTGGCCGTGCCGACCTCGAAGTTGCGCTTGGCCGCGGCGAGCTGCTCGGCCACGGCGGTCTTCTGCGCCTTCACGAAGGACAGGCTGTCCTGCGCGCCGAGCACGTCGAAGTAGGCCTGCGCGACGCGCACCACCAGGTCCTGCTCGGCGACCCTGAGCTGCTCCTCGGCCTGCAGCAGCTGGCGCTTGCCCTGCTCGTAGGTCGCAAGGTTGGCCGGCCGGTAGAGCGGCTGCGAGACGCTGACCCCGGCGGATTGGTTGCCTACGGTCTTTTGCAGGGCAGCGCTCGTGACGTCCAGATGGGTGCGAGAAGCCCCTGCCGTCAGGCTGGCTGAGGGCAGTATCAGCGCCCTGGTCTGCTCGACCTTGGCCAGGTTGGCCTCGTACTGGGCGCGGGCCGACTGGTAGGCCGCGTCGTAGCCGCGCGCCGAATCGTAGAGACCGGTCAGGCTCTGTGCCTGCGCCGACAGCGCCATGCCGCCCAGCAGCGTCAGGATGGAGCAGCCGATCGCGCGCAGCCGCGGCGTGGGTGTGACAGTGTTGGCTTGCATGGCTCTCTTTTTTCGGGCGCCCGGTCTGGCGCGGGTTCAGTACTGCGGGACGGACGGGTCGACTTCCTGCGACCAGGCGTGGATGCCGCCGTGGATGTTGACGACTTCAGTGTAGCCCTGGTTGAGCAGGAAGTAGCTGACCTGGGCGCTGCGGCCGCCGTGGTGGCACAGGCAGGCGATCGGGCGCTCCTGCGCCAGCTCGGACAGGCGCGCCGGCACCGTGCTCATCGGCATGGCCACCAGCTCGAAGCCGTCGGGCTTGACGCTGGCGGTCTGCACTTCCCAGGGCTCGCGCACGTCGAGCACGATGGGCTGCGCCTGCGGGTCCTCGGCGCGGCAGGCGGCCAGCCAGTCCTGCAGCTGGGCGGGGCGTATGGCTCGGATCACGTTCGGGGTTCCGTTCAGAACTTGAAGTGGCTGCGCTCGGGGAAGTTCTGCAGGCGCGCGGCGCAGATGTCCCAGGGCTGCTCGGTGTGGAAGCCGTCGGTGCCGCTGCGGCGCACCAGGGTGGCGCGCATCACCGGGTCCTGGCCGACGATGGCGAACAGGCGCCCGCCGTTCTTGAGCAGGTCGAGCAGCGCGGCCGGCACTTCGGCGACCGAGCCGCTCAGCACGATGGCGTCGTAGGGCGCGCCGGTGCTGCAGGCCGCGTAGCGGTTGGCGGTGGCGTCGGCGGTGATGACCTCGACGTTCTTGATGCCGGCGGCGGCCAGGTTGGCCTTGGCCTGCTTGGCCAGCGCGGGGTCGATCTCGACGCTGATGACGCGTGCGGCCAGCCTGGACAGCAGCGCGGCCATGTAGCCCGAGCCGGTGCCGATCTCGAGCACGGTCTCGTCGGGCTGCAGCGCCAGGTCCTGCAGCGTGCGCGACTCGACCTTGGGCGGCAGCATGCACTGGCCGGGCTCGGCGCCGAGCGGCACCTCCAGATCGGCCAGCGCCACGTGGCGGTAGTCCGCGGGCACGAAGTCCTCGCGCTTGACTTCGCCGAGGAGCTCCAGCAGCTTGGCATCCAGCACCTGCCAGGGGCGGATCTGCTGCTCGATCATGTTGAAGCGGGCCTTGTCGAAGTCGAAGGCGATCTCAGTGCTCATTTGTATACTCCGGTGGGTATGTTTGGCGTAGTTGGCTCATTTTACTGAAGGCCGGCGGTGCCCGGACGCCTCTCAGTCCGCTGGCGTGCCTGGCGCAGGAATCAGCTTGCGGCGCAGCCAGCTCCCGAGGTCGTCCATGTAGCAGTAGACCACCGGCACCACCACCAGCGTCAGCAGCGAGGAGGTCAGCACGCCGCCGATCACCGCCTGGCCCATGGGCGCGCGCTGCTCGGAGCCCTCGCTGATCGCGAAGGCCAGCGGCACCATGCCGAACACCATCGCCAGCGTGGTCATCAGGATCGGGCGCAGCCGTACCCGCGCGGCCAGCAGCAGCGCGTCCTCGCGCGCCAGCGCCGGCTGCTCCGGCGTGCCCTCGCGCGCGCGGATCGCGAAGTCCACCAGCAGGATGGCGTTCTTGGTCACCAGGCCCATCAGCATCACGATGCCGATGATCGAGAACATCGACAGGCTGGAGCCGAACAGCAGCAGCGCCAGCACCACGCCGATCAGCGTCAGCGGCAGCGAGCTCATCAGCGCCAGCGGCTGCAGGAAGCTCCTGAACTGGCTGGCCAGGATCATGTAGATGAAGATGACCGCCAGCGCCAGCGCCGACAGCGCATAGCCGAAGGACTCCTGCATGTTCTTGGTCGAGCCGCCGAAGCTGTAGCGGTAGCCGGGCGGGAAGGGCGTGGCGTCGAGCACCCGGCGGATGTCGGCCGAGATCTCGCCGACCGAGCGCGCGTAGGCGTTGGCGCTGAGCGTGACCTCGCGCGCGAGCGCGCGGCGGTTGATCTGGTTGGCGCCGGTCGACTCGCGCACGTCGGCGACCTGCTCCAGGCGCACCACGCGCGCCGTGCCGTCGGCGTTGCTGCCGACCACCAGCGGCGTGCGGCGCAGCTGCTCGACGCTGCTGCGCGCTTCCTGCGGCAGGCGCACGACGACGTCGTAGGTCTCGTCGTCGGCGGCGCGCCAGTTGCCCACGGTCTGGCCGGCGACCAGGGTGCGCAGGCTGGCCGCCACTTGCGCCGCGCCCAGGCCGAGGTCGGACGCCGCCTCGCGCTTGAGCGTCACCGCGATGGTCGGCTTGCGCGGCTTGGCGCTGCTGTCCAGGTCCACCAGGCCGGGGATGGCGCGGATGCGCTCCTGCACCTCGCGGCCCAGGCGCTCGAGCTGCTGCAGGTCGGGCCCCTGGAGGTAGAACTCGATCTGCTTCTGGCCGCCGACCGGGTCGAGCAGTCCGGCCTGCGTGACCGTGATGCCGCCGACCTCGCGCAGGCGCGCGCGCAGCAGGGCCGACATCTCGTCGACGCTGCGGCTGCGCTGCGCGCGCTCGACCAGGCGCACGTAGAGCGTGGCGTAGATCTTGCCCTGGGCGTTGCCGGTGTTGATGGTGGCGAGCGTGTAGCGCACCTCGGGGAAGGAGCGCACGATGGCCTCGACCTCGCGTGCCTTGGCCTCGGTGGTCTCGAGCGAGCTGCCCACCGGCGTGAAGAAGCTGACGTTGGTCTCGGAGTAGTCGGCCTTGGGCACGAACTCGCTGCCCAGCAGCGGCACCAGCAGCACGCTGGCCACCAGCGTGCCGGCCGCCAGCGCCAGCGTGGTCTTCTTGCGCGCCAGCGACCAGCGCAGTATGTCCTGGTAGGCCTCGGCCAGCCGCTCCTGGGTCTGGTCGAGCGCCTGCGTCACGCGGCCTATGGTCTTCTCGTACAGGGTGCGGGGCCGGTAGGCGTGGCCATGGTGGGCGATCTCGGGGTCGTGCCAGAGGCTCGACAGCATCGGGTCGAGCGTGAAGCTCACAAACATCGAGATCAGCACCGCCGCGACGATGGTGACGCCGAACTCGTGGAAGAACTTGCCGATGATGCCCTGCATGAAGCCGATCGGCAGGAACACCGCGACGATCGACAGCGTGGTCGCGAACACCGCCAGGCCGATCTCCTGCGTGCCGTCGAGCGCGGCCTGGTAAGGGGTCTTGCCCATCTGCACGTGGCGCACGATGTTCTCGCGCACCACGATGGCGTCGTCGATCAGCAGGCCCACGCACAGCGAAAGCGCCATCAGCGTGATCATGTTGATTGTGAAGCCGAACCAGTCCATGAACAGGAAGGTGCCGATCAGCGCGATCGGCAGCGTCAGGCCGGTGATGACGGTCGAGCGCCAGGAGTTCAGGAACAGGAAGACGATCAGGATGGTCAGCAGCGCGCCCTCGACCAGGGTGCGGCGCACGTTGTCGACCGCGACCCGGATCGGGCGCGCGGTGTCGCCGATCGCCTCCAGCTTCATGCCGGCGGGCACCTCGGGGCCGATCTCGGCCAGCACCTGGCGCAGGCTGTCGATCACCGCGATCGTGTTCTCGTCCTGAGCCTTCTGCACCTGCAGCAGCAGGGTGCGCTGGCCGTTGTAGAGCGCCAGGCTCTCGACTTCCTGGCCGGCGTCGCGCACGCGCGCGAGCTGGCCCAGTCGCACCGGCAGGCCGTTGCGCCGCGTCACGATCAGGCGCTCGAAGTCGCGCGGCTGCGCGGCGCGTGCCTCGACCTGCACCACGCGCTCCTGCTCCAGCGTGCGCAGCGCGCCCACCGGCAGGTCCTGGTTCTCGCTGCGCACCGCGGCGACCACCTGCTCCGGCGTGACGCCAAGCGACTCGAGCGCGTCGGGCTGCAGCTCGATCTGGATCGTGCGCCGGCTGCCGCCGGCGAGCGTGACCGAGCCCACGCCGCGCACGTTCTCGAGCCGCTTCTTGAACACCTGCTCGGCCCAGTTGGTGATCTCGATTGCGCCGGGCGCCTGGCCAGCGGTGGCGTCGGGCGTGACCGCGACCGACCAGATCGGCCGGCTGGCCGGGTCGAAGCGCTGCACCTTGGGCTCCTTGACCTCGTCGCGCAGCGTCGCGCGCAGCGCGGCGACCTTCTCGCGCACGTCCTCGGCGCCCTTGCGTCCGTCGACATGGAGCTGGAACTCGACCACCACCACCGACTGGTTCTCGTAGCTGCGCGAGGTCAGCGAGTTGATGCCGGCGATCGTGTTGAGCCCTTCCTCGATCTTTTTGCTGACCTCGGACTCGACGATCTCGGGCGAGGCGCCGGGGTATTCGGTCGTGACCACGACCACGGGGAAGTCGATGTTGGGGAACTGGTCGACCTGCAAGCGCTTGAGCGAGAAGGCGCCCAGCACCACGAAGGCCAGCATCACCATGGTCGCGAAGACCGGGTTGCGCAGCGAGACTCGGGTGAACCACATGGCCGGCGCTCCCGCTTACCTGGCGCCGGCGCGCTTGACCGCGGTGCCGTCGGCGACCGCGCCGGCGCTGGCGCGCAGCACGATGGCGCCGGCTTCCAGTCCCTCGACCGCGACCATGTCCTCGCCGCTGGCGCGGCCCTGCGCGCCCAGCGTGGCCGCCAGGTGCTGCACCTTGCCGTCGCGCAGGATCTGCAGGTAGGGGCTGGGCTTGTCGCTGCGCAGCGCCGACAGCGGCACCGCGACGGCGCGCGTCCTGCCGGTGACGATGCGTCCCTGCACGAACAGGCCCTGGCGCAGGCCACCGTCGGGCGGCACCGCGAGGTAGACCATCACGCTGCGGCTGCCGGCCTGCACGCTCGGGGCGATGCGGGCGATGCGCGCGCGTGCGGGCTGGGCCATGCCCTCGACCTCCCAGTCGGCGGCCTGGCCGACGCGCAGCTCCAGCGCGCTGGCCGGGGGCAGGGCGGCCTCGATCTCCATTGCGGCGGGATCGACGATGTCGAGGATGCGCCCGTCCACGGCGACGCGCTCGCCGTTCTGCGCCAGGCGCGCGGCCACCTGTCCGGCGATCGGCGCGCGCAGCACCGTGTCGGCCAGGGCCTTGCGCGCGATCTCGAGCGCGGCCTGCGCCGCCTCGAGGTTGGCGCGCGCGCCGTCGAGGTTGGCGGCCGAGGTCTCGGTGGCGGTGGGCGAGATGAAGTCCTGCTTGACCAGCACCAGGTTGTTGTCGTGCTGGCGCTGCGCGATGGCCAGCTGGGCCCTGGACGCGTTCGCCTGCTGCTCGGCCTGGCGCACGCGCGCTTGCGACTCGGTCGGGTCGACGCGCGCGAGCACATCGCCGGCGCGCACCGTGTCGCCCTCGCGCACGGCGAGCCCCTGCAGCTCGCCCGCGACGCGCGCCTTGAGCGTGGCCGAGCGCAGGGCCTTGAGCGTGCCGGTGAAGGCCACGCCCTGTTCCAGCTCCAGCGCCTGCGCGCTGAACAGGTCGCGTTCGCCCAGTTCGAGCGCCGGCGGCGTGGCGGCGACGGCGGCCGCCTCCGCAGCGGCCTTTTGCTGCAGCTGCCGCTTGTGCAGCGCACGGCCCAGGCCGAGTGCCAGCGCGAGCGTGACCAGGGCCGCCACGGCCCAGCGTTTCCACGATTTCATGTCGGGTTTCCTTGGTGTGGCTGGCGTGCCAGCAGGCCTGTCAGCAGCAGGCGGGTTTGGCTTTCGATGAAGGCGACCGGGTCCAGCGGCAGGCCGCTGCGCGAGCAGGGCCCGAAGGAGTGCTTCCACATCAGCAGGAACATCATGGGCGCGAGCAGGCTGTAGAGCGCGTGCTCCAGGTCCATGGGGGCGAACTCGCCGCGTTCGACGCCGCGCTGCAGGATGCGGCGCAGCAGCGCGCGGCCGGGCATGATGACTTCCTGCTCGTAGAAGGCCGCGAGCTCGGGGAACTGGCCGGCCTCGCTCATCACGAGCTTGGAGATGCCCGACGCCGGCGTGTCGCCGACGCGCTGCCACCAGCGCAGCACCGCCAGCCGCACCAGCTCGGCGCTGGAGCCGCCGAACTGCCCGAGCTCGCCATCCCACTCGCGCAGCAGGTTCGAGATGTTCGCGCGCACCACGGCCTTGAACAGCTCGACCTTGCTCGGGAAGTACAGGAACAGCGTGCCTTTTGAGACCTGGGCGCGTTGCGCGACCTCCTCGACCCGCGTGGCGGCGTAGCCCTTCTCGACGAAAAGCTCCAGCGCGGCCTGCAGCAGCTCGCCGGGGCGGGCGTCCTTGCGGCGCGTGCGCCTGGGAGCGGGGGAGGGCGTTGCCATTGTTAGTGACCGATGGGTCATTAAATATAACCGATGGTCCGCGAGGCATTTGCGGCCTGTGTAAGATCGGCCCGGCCGCCGCCAGGTGGCTCTCACTCTGTCCGATACCAATCCATCAACCATAGGAGTCCTGCCATGCCGGCGCGCGAAACCATAGTCCTGGGCGGAGGCTGCTTCTGGTGCACCGAGGCCGTGTACGTGCGCGTGCGCGGCGTGCTCGACGTCGAGTCGGGCTACTGCAACGGCCAGGCCGAGCGCCCCAGCTACGAGCAGGTCTGCAGCGGCCGCACCGGCTGCGTCGAGGTCGTCCGGCTCGAGTTCGACCCGGGCGTGATCCCCCTGACGCAGATCCTGTCGATCTTCTTCGCGATCCACGACCCGACCACGCCGAACCGGCAGGGCCACGACGTCGGCACGCAATACCGCAGCGGCATCTATTGCACCAGCGCCGCGCAGGAGGCCGTGGCGCGCGAGTTCATCGCCGGGCTCGAGCGCGAAGGCGCTTACGACCAGCCCATCGTGACCGAGGTGCAGCCGCTGTCCCACTACTGGCCGGCCGAGGACTACCACCAGGACTTCTTCGCGCGCAATCCGACCCAGGGCTACTGCCTGGCGGTCGCCGCGCCCAAGGTGGCCAAGCTGCAGCGGGCCTTCGCCGGCTGGCTGCGCGACTGAAGCGGGCCCCATGTCCGTGCTGGCCCTGGCGGGCTTGTCCGCCCATCCGGTGGTGGCGTCGCTGACGCCGGTGTTCCTGCTGATCGGCGCCGGTTTCCTGGCCGGCCGCCTGGGCTGGATCCGTGGCGAGGCGGTCGCCGACCTGTCCAACCTGGTCTTCCTGCTGCTGGTGCCGGCGCTGCTGTTCCGCACCATGAGCGGGGTGCGCTTCGAGCAGCTCGACCTGCGCCCGATCCTGGCCTACTTTCCTGCCGCCGCGCTCTGGCTCGGCCTGCAGATCGCCTGGCGCGGCTTCAATCCGCGCAGCGTGGCGCTGGCGCTGGCGGGCGGCTTTTCCAACATGGTGATGATAGGCATCACCCTGGTCGGGCTGGCCTACGGCGAGGCCGGCCTGGTGACGCTGCTGACGCTGGTCTCGGTGCACGCCATGATCCTGCTGACCGTCGGCTCCGTGGTGGCGGAGCTGGCGCGGGCGCGCCAGCGCGAATCCGAAGGCGGGCAGCCGCCGCATCCGCTGGCCGCCGCCTGGTCGGCCTTCAAGGCCTCGCTGCTGCACCCGATCCCGCTGCCCATCCTGTGCGGCCTGCTCTATGCGCAGACCGGCATCGGCCTGTCGCCGCTGGTCGACAAGCCGCTGCAGCTGCTCGGCAGCGCCTTCGGCCCGCTGTCGCTGGTGCTGGTGGGCGTGAGCCTGGCGCGCACCCGGATGGCGGGACAATGGCGCGCGGCGCTGGGGATCGCGCTGGGCAAGAACCTGGTGCTGCCCGCGCTGGTCGCCCTGAGCGCCTGGGCGGTCGGGCTGCAGGGCCTGGCCTGGACCGTGGCGGTGGTCGCGGCGGCGCTGCCGACCGGCGCCAACGTCTTCCTGTTCACGCAGCGCTACCGGGTGGCGCAGGAGCTGGTGACGGCGGCGCTCGGCGTCTCGACCGCGCTGGCCCTGCTGACGCTGAGCGCGGTGATGCTGCTGGCTGGGCGCTGACCGTAGCTGCTGTTCCATGCCGGCTGTCCTGGACTCACGATCGCCTTTCCCATGAACTGGTTGCAGCAACTCCCCGTCTCCGTGCAGACCGCCGGCCTGCTGCTCGCGTCCAACGTCTTCATGACCTTCGCCTGGTACGGCCACCTCAGGAACCAGGCCAATTCCGCCTGGTACGTCGCCGCGCTGGCGAGCTGGGGCATCGCCCTGTTCGAGTACCTGCTGCAGGTGCCGGCCAACCGCATCGGCCACACCCAGTTCAGCGTCGCCCAGCTCAAGATCATGCAGGAGGTGATCACGCTCAGCGTGTTCGTCCCCTTCGCCATCTTCTACCTGAAGGAGCCCATCAAGCTGGACTTCGTCTGGGCCGGCCTGTGCATGGTCGGCGCGGTGTATTTCATGTTCCGCAGCCACTGAGCGGTGCACTGATCCGCGCAGCGGCGGAGCGTGGGGGCGATGACCCTACTGGCTGATCTTTCGTGCCTCTTCCACCTGGTACTCAAAGTAGTGCTGGAAGCTGAACGCCAGGCTGGCCATGAGCGTGCCGGCGCCGGTCAGCAGCGCGATCACCACGGCGATGATGGTCAGGGCGTTGGTGCCGCCGGCGCGCTCCGCCGGTGCCTGCGCCGGGTTGTGGTGGGCGTTCCACTTGCCGGTGTCGGTCAGCGCGTAGACGATGGCCGTGAGGCAGGTGGTCGCCACGGTGAAGCCCAGCAGCGGGATCAGCACCCAGGCCAGCTTGTCGTCCTGGCCCAGGGACTGCAGGCGCTCCACGCCCCACAGGCCCAGGGCCGTGGGCAGCGGGTGCAGCCAGCCCAGGGTGTCGCCCAGGCCATGCAGGTAGAAACGGTGCAGGCCCAGCGGGCCGCCCAGCAGGGCCAGCCAGGTGGCCACGGTTTTGTTTTTGGTCATGGTGTGTGCGT
>JBEEPT010000152.1:0-2617 GCA_041190985.1 Pseudomonadota bacterium | reverse complement strand
CGCAGCTTGGTGCCCGCGGCCACCAGTTGCTTGATGGCACCGGGATTGAGCGCGTCGTAGCGGGCCTGCATGACCACGTGGGCATGCGCTGTGGCGGATTCGACGATGGCCTTGTTCTCGGGCGAGAGTGCGTCGTAGGCCTTCTGGTTGATGAAGAAGTCCAGTTGCGGACCACCTTCCCACCAGCCGGGGTAGTAGTAGAAGGGCGCGACCTTGTTGAAGCCCAGCTTCTGGTCGTCGTAGGGGCCGATCCACTCGGCCGCGTCGATGGTGCCCTTCTCCAGCGCCTGGTAGATCTCGCCGCCGGGGATGTTCTGCGGCACGCCGCCGATGCGCTCGAACACCTTGCCGCCGAAGCCGCCGATGCGCATCTTCAGGCCCTTCATGTCGGCCAGCGACTTGATCTCCTTGCGGAACCAGCCGCCCATCTGCGCGCCGGTGTTGCCGCCGGGGAAGTTGACGATGTTGTAGTTCTTGTAGAACTCGCGCATCAGCTTCAGCCCGTTGCCTTCGACCATCCACGCCGTCATCTGGCGCGAGTTCATGCCAAAGGGGATGGAGGCGTCGAGGGCGAAGGTCGGGTCCTTGCCGAACATCAGCAGCGCGCCGGCGTGGCCGCACTCGACCGAGCCCTGCTGCACGGCGTCGATGACCTGGTAGGCCGGCACGATCTCGCCCGCGGCGAACACGCGGATCTCGAACTTGCCGCCGGTGGCCGCGGACACACGGTTGGCGACGGTCTCGGCCGCCGCGTAGATCGTGTCCAGCGTCTTCGGGTAGCTCGACGCGAGGCGCCAGCGGACGGTGGGCAGGGACTGCGCAATGGCCGGCGCTGCGGCGGCGCTCGCCAGCGAAGCGGCCGCAGCCGCCTTGATCATGCCTCGACGTTTCATTTCTGTCTCCTTGGGGTGGTTGGACTGTCGACCTGCAAATAGCGCCTGTCAGCCCGCTCGGTCGAGCGAACGCCAGAACGCCGCTTCCGCGCCCGGCCGCAAGGCCGACCGATTCAATGTGGCGATGTCGGGCCGGCCCAGCAGGGTCAGCGTGATGTCGATTTCCTTGCGCAGGATCTCGATGGCCCGGCTCACGCCCGCCTCGCCGTTGGCGGCCAGACCGTAGAGCGCGGCGCGGCCCAGCAGGCAGGCGCGCGCGCCCAGCGCCAGCGCCTTGACGATGTCGGCGCCGCGGCGGATGCCGCCGTCGACCAGCACCTCGGCCTGGCCGTCGACCGCGTCGACGATGCCGGGCAGGGCCGAGATGGCCGAGGGCGCGCCGTCGAGCTGGCGGCCGCCATGGTTGGAGACGATGACCGCGTCCACACCATGCTGCACCGCGAGCCGTGCGTCGTCCGGATGCAGGATGCCCTTGACCGCCAGCGGGCCGTCCCACATGCCGCGCAGCCAGTCGATCTCCTTCCAGCTCACCGTGGGATCGAACTGCTTGCCGATGTGCTGCGCCACCGTCGTGAGGCTGGACTTGGGGGCGCCCTGGCCGTCCAGGTTGCCGAAGCGGATGCGCGGGCCGGTCGCCATGCGCCACAGCCAGCCCAGGCGCTTCGCGTAGTCGAACACGTTGTCCAGGCCCAGGCGCGGCGGCACGGTGAAGCCGTTGCGCTCGTCGCGCTCGCGCGGCCCCTGGACCGGCAGGTCCACCGTGACGCAGAGCACCGGACAGCCGGCCGCGCGCGCCCGGTCCACCAGGCTCCTGGCCATGCCGCGGTCGCGCTGCACGTAGAGCTGGAACCAGAAGTCCTGGCGCCCCTGCGCGGCCACCTCCTCGATCGACGCATTGGAATTGGTGCTGAGGCAGTAGCCCACGCCGGCCTTGGCCGTGGCGCGCGCGGTCGCCAGGTCGCCATGCGGCCAGAGCACGCCGGCCAGGCCGGTCGGTCCGAACACGAAGGGCGAGGCGTAGTCCTGGCCCAGCACGCGCACGGCCTGGCTGCGCTCGCCCACGTCGACCAGCACGCGCGGCGCGAACCAGATCTGCTCGAAGTCGCGCCGGTTGGCCGCCAGGGTCAGCTCGTCGTGGGCCGCTCCGTCGACAAACTCGAACACGGCGCGCGGCAGTTGCGTCTTGGCCAGTCGGCGCAGGTCTTCGATGTTGACGGCGTTCATCGGCGGGTCTTGGGCTTTCTCCGGTCGACGACGGCCTGCGCGCCTCAGGCGCCGAGGCGGTAGCGGTCGTGCGCCCGGTTGAGGTGGTTGGTGATGGCGGTCGCGGCGCCGTCGGGGTCGTGCGCGACGATGCGCTCGAGCACCTGCTCGTGCTCGGCCAGCACGTCGCGCTCGGCGCCGGGGTCGGTGACCGCGTCCTTGTGGAAATGCTCCAGCCATTCGAGCGTGGCGCGCGAGACCGCCATGAACACCGTGTTGCCCGAGACCGCTGCGATCGCGCGGTGAAACGCCATGTCGGCCTTCAGGAAGCGCAGCGGGTCGGCGACGCTGGCGCGCTGCTCCTCGATGGCCTGGCGCAGCAGGGCGATGTCCTGCGGCGTCGCCTTGGCGGCCGCCTGGCGCACCATCACGACCTCGAAGCTCAGGCGGGCCTCCTTGAGGTGCTCCAGCAGGACCTGGGAATTCGACAGCAGGTGCATGGCGGCGTCCGACACCTGGGC
>JBEEPT010000151.1:0-45034 GCA_041190985.1 Pseudomonadota bacterium | reverse complement strand
TGAGACGGTCACTGTGCCACCACTCGTCAACCACCGAATGAGGTTTTCCTTGGGATTTTTCCAGGGCGACGCCTCGGCTGGCCGGCAAGCATCTGAACGGCGGGAGGTGGTCAGTCAGTTCCTTCGGGTCTTCCTGCCGGTCGCCGTGGTCATCCTGGTGGGAGCATGACAACTGGGCCGCTCGTCGTACCAGGCCTCCATACAACCGATTTTGACGCAGGAACAGGAGTTTGTCGCCCTGGCCCAAGGCGACAGGCAGGCGGCAGAAGACCTGGCGCACACTTTCAAGGGGGGTGTCGGCCCAGATCGGAGCACAGGCCGTGGCGGCTGCCGCCGAGGCACTGGAAAGCGCCATCCGCCAACACCTGGACGAGGTGGAGCGCCTGCTCAGCCCCTTGATCCAGTCGCTGCGCCAACGGTTGACCGAAGCCGGGCGGCAAACGGCGCACTCTTCAATCGACCTGGACCGATGGCCGCGACTCAGGGATGAACTGGTGGCGATGCTGCAGGACAGCAACGCCGCCAGCGAGCCACTGTTCAAGGAAAACGAGGCACTGATCCAGGCGGTCATGGGGGACGGCTTTGCGGCATTCGCCCGCGCCATGCGGGCCTGCGACTTCAGCGAGGCGCTGGAGCAGCTCCTGCAGCAGGCAGATACGCCGCATGACACGGGTCAGCCTGAAAAATGACAGCAAACTGGAGTAAAACACCGGCGACACGAAGAAAGGATTGGAGATGTTCAACTCTGTGAACACCCCGGAATGGAGACTGGCGATCGATACCCAGCGCTGCATTGGCTGTCATGCCTGCTCGGTGGCCTGCAAGGTCGAGAACTCGGTGTCCTTGGGCGGCTTCCGCACCAAGGTGTACTACCACGACTACGTGGGTGCGGATTCCGTCGGCAAGCAGACGCTCAAGCGTGCTTTCCTGCCCTCGCTGTGCATGCATTGCGAGGATGCTCCATGCCTGAAGGCTTGTCCCACCCAGTCAATCAGCCAGGGCGCAGACGGTGTGGTGCGCATCAATGCCTCGACCTGCGATCAATCGGGCGCTTGCGTCGCCGCCTGTCCTTATGGCGCCATCCACATCGACCCGGTGGCCAAGGTGGCCGACATATGCGACCTGTGCAGCCATCGCCTGGAAGTGGGCATGGTGCCTGCCTGCGTCGAGGTCTGCCCGTCCGAGGCGTTCGTCTTCGGCGATCTGAATGATCCGGGCAGCAAGATCAGCCGGTTCAAGGCGAGCCATGCGTCCGAGTTGAGCGTTCTCAAGCCAGAGGAGGGCGCCAGGCCCCGAGTGCAATACCGCGGCATCGGCACCGTGGTGCCGCGCGAGGCGGAGAAGAAGATCCCCAAGGGGCGCAACCACGATCCGTTCACCTACGAGATCGATACCTGGGCTGAGCTCAAGTCGGACTATGGAACCGTGGCATTCAAGCCCCAAGGAGCCGCCTGATGGAGCGCCGTCAATTCATCAAGTCAGGCATTGGCGCGCTGGCAACCCTGGCGCTGGGCGAGACCATCCTGCTGACGCCGCAGGACGCGTCGGCTGCCATGAGCGAACCCTTGAACTACAGGGTCGATGCCGCGGGCTCAGCCAAGAAGGTCATGACCGACTATCGCCAGGCCCAGTCGGTGAAAAGCGTTTGCCTGAACTGCTCGACGGTCTGTGGCATTGAAGGTTTCGTCGTGGACGGCAAGGTCGTCAAGATCCGGGGCAACCCGCTGGATCCGAACATGGCGAGCTTCATGACCTGTGCCAAGGGGCAGAGCGGACCGACGATCAACTCAAACCCGGAGCGGCTGCTGTTCCCGCTCAAGCGGGTAGGCAAGCGCGGCGAGGGGCTGTGGAAGCGCATCACATGGGATGAGGCATATGACGAGATCGCCGCCCGCATCCGCCAGTGCGTTGACGACGGGCATCCGGAGCGGGTCGCGATCCATCAGGGGCGATCCCGCTACGAGGCGGAGTTCAGTCGATTCCTCAATGCGATTGGCTCGCCGGTCTTGCTCAACCACCGGGCGATCTGCTCATCGCACAAGCGTGCGGCCAACTACGTGAGCCTCGGCGAGACGGATTGGGAATCCATCGACGCCGAGCGCTGCCGCTATTTCCTCAACTTCGGCTCCAACTTCTACGAAGCGCACCAGGGTGGGCTGCATCTCGTCAGCCGGGTGGTCAAGGCACGATTCGATCATGGCGCCAAGCTGGTCACTTTCGATGTGCGTCTGTCCAACACCGCCGGCCGCAGCGACGAGTGGTTCCAGCCCTTTCCGGGAACGGAAGGCGCGATCGCCTTGGCGATGGGTCATGTGATCCTGCGCGAGAACCGGCATGACCGCTCGTTCATGGCCGATTTCGTGCAACCGGGCGAGGCACAGATCCGCCAGTGGCTGTCGGCTTGCACGCCGGACTGGGCAGAGAAGCTCTCGGGTGTTCCGGCACAGGACATCGAGCGCCTGGCCATCGAGTTCGCCTCGGCCAAGCCGGCGGTCGCCGCATTCACGAACCGCGGGACCGGTGCCCACTACAACGGCTTCAATGCCGAGCGGGCGGTGGTCATGCTCAATGCGCTGGTGGGTTCCATTGGCAAGCCGGGCGGCTATTGCTACGGCCTGGAGGAGAAGCTCTCGCCAACAAGCTACCCGGCACCCCAGCCTGAGCCGGCCAGGGTGAAGATCCGAACCGATCTGGAGGATCCGCCGGAATGGCCGCTGGCCAACCTCTGGCAAAAGATGAAAGTCGGCCAGGTCGTCTACGACTACATCCGCGATGGCCGCGCCAGGGTCGATGTCTACCTCAGCTACACCATCGTGTCGCCGATGACCTGGCCCGAAGGGCGCAGCACGGCCGAAGCCGTCCTCCGCGATGAAAAGCTGATTCCCTTCCATGCCTGTTCGGACATCGTCTACTCCGAGATGGCGCACTACGCGGACATGATCCTGCCCGATGCCACCTACCTGGAGCGTTGGGGCCTGGACATCCGCAACAACCTGGAGTTGCAGCACTACGTGACGCTGCGCCAGCCCATGGTGCCCCCGCCCGGGGAAGCCGTGTCGTTTCCCGATGTGCTGATCAACATCGGCAAGCGGCTGAAGCCGGAACAAGCCCGGTACTTCGCCTATGGTTCGCACGAAGATTTCGTGCGCGAGCAATGCTCCAGACTGCCGACCAAGGGGCCTGACGGCAAGGTGTTTGCCAGCGGCTTCGAGTACATGAAGCACTACGGCGTCCATGTCGACACGCGCCAGCCCAAGGCGTACGAGGTCTACCGGCGCAAGCTCGGGCAGCAGCAGCTGACAGGATCCCGTGTCGACGATCAGACGGGGCTGATCCTCAAAGCCGATGCCCAGGGGGGGAAGGAGCGAGTCATCGGACTCATGGTCCGTGGAGAAGCGTTGCGAGGGTTCGCCACGCCGTCCCGACGGTTTGAGATCCATGCGCCGGAGGTGGCCAGGGTGGCTGGTACGCACGGCATCGCGGACGACGGCATGCCCACCTTCCATCCGGTTCCCTGGCTGGAGCGGTTGCCGCCGGATCGCTGGGTGCTGACCACGTTCAAGTGGAACGTCCACACGCAGGGCCGCACGGCTTCCCAGAAGTACCTGTCGGAGATCGTGCACGACAACCCGATGTGGATGCATCCGTCCGCGGCGCGGCGCATCGGGGTCAAGACGGGCGACTGGGTGGAGTTGACCACCTACCGACCGCACTCCGGGCAGCGCGGAGACCGGGCCTTCAAGGCGGCACCGGTTGGGCAGGAGCGTGTCGTGGGCACGGCCCGGATCAGGGTGTTTGTCACCGAAGGCATCCATCCCCAGGTGCTGGCGGTTTCCAACTCGGTGGGCTGGAAACTCGGTGGGCGGGCCTCGCAAGGCCGCAACGGTGGGCGTCATGCCGTCCTGGCTGCGACAGGCCAGGCAGGCATCGAGCCGGCGCTGGACAAGGTGCCGCGCTTCGACGACCTGGACCATGGGGTGTGGTGGGACGAGTCCCGCGGCGGCCGAGGCAACGGCGTCAACATCAACGGCATACTGCCGGTGAACCCTTCTCCGCTGGTGGGCATGCAGGCGTGGTTCGATACGGTCTGCAGCGTCAGGAGGGTGCCAGCCAAATAAGAGCCGCCAACGCCACTGGGCAATCACGGGATGTGAGGCCAAGTTGCCTGGCAAGGTGGCATTCCGCCCTGTTGGCAGGGTGGGGTGCCGTCGTGCGTTCACGCCTGGGTGGCTTATTCGTCAGGCGTGAAGCCCGATGCCTTGACGACCGGGCCCCGGCATTCGGGTTCGACCATGATCGGGGAAGGCCCCGTCTGGCGCAGGTTGCACGGGCTGGCATCTCGCGGTCGTGCCGGGAGCGTGCCAGAATCGGCATGCCGGGCCCGCCGTGGCCGCCATTGCCTCGTCTTCATGATTCCAGTTTCCGATGCCGCCGGCCGTGCCCGGGCCATGGTGCTCGCCGCCGGCCGTGGCGAGCGCATGCGCCCGCTGACCGACACCTGTCCCAAGCCCCTGCTGGAAGTGCAGGGACGGCCGCTGCTGCAGTGGCACCTGTCCGCGCTCGTCCGCGCCGGCGTGGCGGACGCCGTCGTCAACACCGCCTGGCTGGGCGAGCAGATTCCGGCGCGCTTCGGTGCCTGCTGGACCGAGGACGGCGCGGCCGACGTGCTGAGGCTGCGCTATTCGATGGAGGGCCGGGACTTTGGCGGCGCGCTCGAGACCGCGGGCGGCATCGCGCGCGCGCTGCCGCTACTCGACGAGGTGTTCTGGGTCGTGGCCGGTGACGTGTTCGTGCCCGGCTTCGAGTTCGATCCCGCCGCGCTGGCGCGCTTCGCGCGCGGCGATGCGCTGGCCCACCTCTGGCTGGTGCCGAACCCGGCGCACAACGCCCGCGGCGACTTCGGGCTGTCGCCCGACGGGCTGGCGCTGAGCCTGGCGCCCGATGCGCCGGGCCAGCGCTACACCTACAGCACCATAGGCCTGTACCGGCGCGAGCTGTTCCAGGCGCCGCTGCTCGACATCGCCGCCGGCAATCCGGCGGGCCAGGCCGCGGCCCTGGGCCCCCTGCTGCGCCGCGCCATGGACCTGGGCCGGGTCAGCGCGCAGCTCTACCATGGCCGCTGGACCGACGTCGGCACGCCCGAGCGTCTCGCATCCCTCAATCAGACCGTCACACCATGAGCGCCATACCCCACCAATCCCTCCATGCCGAACGCCGATCGCGCCTGGCCGCCCAGCTCGGCACGGGCGGCGTCGCGATCATCCCGACCGCGCCGGAGCGCCAGCGCAACCGCGACAGCGAATACCTGTTCCGCTTCGACAGCTACTTCTACTACCTCACGGGCTTCACCGAGCCGCGCGCCTGGCTGGTGCTCACGGCCGAGGGCCACACGACGCTGTTCTGCCAGCCCAAGGACCTCGAGCGCGAGATCTGGGACGGCTATCGCCTGGGACCGCAGGCCGCGCCTGGAGCGCTGGGCGTGGACGAGGCCTGGTCGGTGCACGAGCTCGACGAGCGGCTGCCGAAACTGCTCGAGAACCGGAGCCAGGTCTGGTATCCGTTCGCGACCCACACCGGGCTCGAAACCCAGGTCGACGGCTGGCTGCGCCAGGTCCGGGCGCGCGCGCGCTTCGGCGTGGTCTGCCCCGAGGCGCAGCGCGACCTCTGCGTGCCGCTCGACGAGATGCGCCTGTTCAAGGACGCGCACGAGGTCGACCTGATGAAGCGCGCGGCGCAGATCAGCGCCCAGGCGCATGTGCGCGCGATGCAGCGCAGCGCGGCCATGCTGCGCGTCGGGCAGGAGGTGCGCGAGTACCACCTCGACGCCGAGCTGCTGCACGAGTTCCGCCAGCACGGCTCGCAGTACCCGGCCTACGGCAGCATCGTCGCGGCCGGCGCCAATGCCTGCGTGTTGCACTACCGTGCCGACGTCGGGCCGGTCTGCGGCGGCGACCTGGTGCTGATCGACGCCGGCTGCGAGCTCGACGGCTACGCCTCGGACATCACGCGCACCTTCCCGGCCAACGGCCGCTTTTCCGGTCCGCAGCGCGCGCTCTACGACCTGGTGCAGGCGGCGCAGGAGGCGGCCATCGCGGCGACCCGGCCGGGCATGCGCTTCGTCGACGCGCACGACGCCACGGTGCGGGTGCTGGCGCAGGGCATGCTCGACCTCGGGCTGCTGAAGAAGGACGACGTCGGCCATCTCGACGACGTGATCGAGAAGCGCCACTACTTCCGCCATTACATGCATCGCACCGGCCACTGGCTGGGCCTGGACGTGCACGACGTCGGCAGCTATGTCGAGCCGGGTGAGTTCGGCCAGCTGGTCGAGCGGCGCGATCCCCTGAGCGGCGAGCTGATCAAGGACCGGCCCAGCCGCATCCTGCGTCCCGGCATGGCGCTGACGATCGAGCCGGGCCTCTACGTCAGCCCGGCGCCGGACGTGCCCAAGGAGTTCTGGAACATCGGCATCCGGATCGAGGACGACGCCATCGTCACCGAGGGCGGCTGCGAGCTGATCACGCGCGGCGTGCCGGTGCACGGCGACGAGATCGAGGCGCTGATGCGGGGCTGATGCCGGATCTCAGTCGCCCTTGCGGCTGAGGAATTCCAGCGCCATGCCCGCCAGCGCCTTGGTTCCCAGCTGCATCATGCCTTCGTCGAAGTCGAATGCGGGGTTGTGGTTGGGGGCCGCGGTGGCCGCTTCCTTGCCCGCCGGCGGCGCACCGACCAGGATGTAGACGCCGGGGACTTCCTTCTGGAATTCGGAGAAGTCCTCCGATGCCATCAGCTTGGAGGCCGGCATGGTCTTGCCGTCGCTGACCTGCTTCAGGATGGGCGCCATCGCGTTCATCAGCTCCTCCGGGTTGATGGTGGCGGAATAGCCGCCCGGCGGGAAGCTCACTTCTGCCGTGGCGCCGTTGGCCTCGGCAATCAGGGTCGCCATCTTGCGGATGCGTTCCTTGGCGTCGCGGCGCATCTCTTCGTCGAAGGTGCGCAAGGTGCCTTCCAGCTCGACGCTCTCGGGAATGATGTTGTTGCGGTTGCCGCCAATGAACTTGCCGATCGACAGCACGGCCGGTTCCTTGCTGATATTGAGCTGGCGCGACACGATGGTCTGCATCGAGTTGACCAGTTGCGATCCGACCGAGATGGCATCGACACCGGCCCAGGGCATGGCACCGTGGGTCTGCTTGCCCTTGATCCGGATCTTGACGACATCGGATGAGGCGAAGACCGGTCCGGTCTTGTAGGCGATGCCACGCGGCATGTTCGGGATCAGGTGCGCGGCGAAGATGGCGTCCGGCCTCGGCTCCAGCGCGCCGGCAGCAATCATGGCCGCGGCACCGAACTTCTCCCCTTCCCTGAGCTCATGCGGAGCGCCTTCCTCGGCCGGCTGGAACAGCAGCACGATGGTGCCGCTGATCTGGTCGCGCATGCCGGCAAAGACCTCGGCGGCGCCCATCAGCATCGCGGTGTGTCCGTCGTGGCCGCAGGCGTGTGCGACCGGCACTTCCGAGCCCATGTATGGCTGCCGCTGCTTCGATGCGAAAGGCAGTCCAGTGGCCTCCGCGACCGGCAGCGCGTCCATGTCGGCGCGCAAGGCCACGGTCCGGCCCGGCCTGGCGCCCTTGAGCACCCCGACCACGCCCGTGCCCCCCACGCCTTCCCGGACCTGGTAGCCCAGCGAGCGCAGATGCCTGGCCACATAGGCGGCGGTCTGCACTTCCTGCCCCGAGAGCTCGGCGTGCTGGTGGATGTGGCGGCGCCATTCGATCATCCTGGGCTGCACGCGTTCGACTTTCTGTTTCAGGGCGTCGATGGTGTCGCCGCTGAGGCTTTGCGACCATGCCGCATGGGGCATGGCCAGCGTTGTCGCGGCAGCGAGGGCGACGACGAGGGGCTTGAGTCGGGAATGGTTCATGCTTGTCTCTTCTGATTTTCTGATTGGCCGCGCTCAGCGCTGTGTCATGGCGCCGCGACAGACTGGATGGGCTGGCACAAATGAAAAGCCTCACAGGTCACCTCCACAGCATGCGAACCTGCTGGGCCGTGCCGTGTGAGGCTTCGACTGGCGATCAGCGCGCTGGCTGGCCAGTCCTGGTATCGGGTGCGTCGATCAGACCTTCTCGAGGATCAGCGCGATGCCCTGGCCGACGCCGATGCACATGGTGCACAGCGCGTAGCGGCCGCCGACGTTGTGCAGGCGGTTGATCGCGGTGGTGGCCAGGCGCGCGCCCGAGGCGCCGAGCGGGTGGCCGAGCGCGATCGCGCCGCCCCAGGCGTTGACGCGCGCGTCGTCGTCGGCCAGGCCCAGGCCGCGCAGCACGGCCAGGCCCTGGGCCGCGAAGGCCTCGTTGAGCTCGATCACGTCGATCTGGTCCAGCGTCAGGCCGGTCTGCGCCAGCACCTTCTGCACCGCGGGGGTCGGGCCGTAGCCCATGATGCGCGGTGCCAGGCCGGCGGTGGCCATGCCGACCACGCGCGCCTTCGGGGTCAGGCCGTATTGCTTGGCGGTTTCGCCGTCGGCCAGCAGCAGCGCGCAGGCGCCGTCATTGACGCCCGAGGCGTTGCCGGCGGTCACGCTGCCGTCGGGGCGCACGACGCCCTTGAGCTTGGCCAGCGCTTCCATGGTGGTGGCGCGCGGGTGCTCGTCGGTGTCGACCACGACCGGGTCGCCCTTCTTCTGCGGGATCGTGACCGGGCAGATCTCGCGGGCCAGGTGGCCGGCCTTGATCGCGGCGGCGGCGCGCAGCTGGCTGTTGTAGGCCATCAGGTCCTGCGCCTCGCGCTCGATCTTGAAATCGACCGCGACGTTCTCGGCCGTCTCGGGCATGGAGTCGACGCCGTACTGGGCCTTCATCAGCTTGTTGACGAAGCGCCAGCCGATGGTGGTGTCGTAGACCGCGTTGGAGCGGCTGAAGGCGGTCTCGGCCTTGGGGCTAACGAAGGGCGCACGGCTCATGCTCTCGACGCCGCCGGCGATCATCAGGCGGGTCTCGCCGGCCTTGATGGCGCGCGCGGCCGAGCCGATGGCGTCGAGGCCGGAGCCGCACAGGCGGTTGACGGTCGAGCCGGGCACCTCGACCGGCAGGCCGGCGAGCAGGGCCGACATGCGCGCGACGTTGCGGTTGTCCTCGCCGGCCTGGTTGGCGCAGCCGTAGATCACGTCATCGATGGCGCTCCAGTCGAGCTGCGGGTTGCGCTCCATCAGCGCCTTGATCGGCACGGCGCCGAGGTCATCGGCGCGCACGCCGGACAGGGCGCCGCCGTAGCGGCCGAAGGGGGTGCGGATGGCGTCGCAGATAAAGGCTTCGATCATGGTCTCTTCTCTCGGGTGGTTATGGGGTGTCGGGTCGCGCTCAGGCCTGGATCGGCAGGCCGAGCAGGCGCTCGAGCTCGGCATGCTCCAGACCCTCGACCTTGTCGATCAGCTTGAGGCCCTCGGGGGTGCACTCGAGCGTGGCCAGGTCGGAGTAGATGCGCTTGACGCAGGCCAGGCCGGTCAGCAGGTAGCTGCAGGCCTTGACGACCTTGCTCTCGCCCTTCTTGGTCAGCAGGTCCATCATGACCCAGGTCTGCTTGGCGCCGACCGCCAGGTCCATCGCGCCGCCGACGGCGGGGATGGCGCCGGGTTCGCCAGTGCTCCAGTTGGCCAGGTCGCCGGTGGCCGAGACCTGGAAGGCGCCCAGCACGCTGATGTCGAGGTGGCCGCCGCGCATCATCGCGAAGCTGTCGGCGTGGTGGAAGAAGCTGCCGCCCGGCAGCAGGGTGACCGGCTGCTTGCCGGCGTTGATCAGGTCGTAGTCCTCGCTGCCTTCGGCCGGGGCCGCGCCCATGCCGAGGATGCCGTTCTCGCTGTGCAGCACGACTTCCATGCCTTCGGGCAGGTAGTTGGCGACCAGGGTGGGCTGGCCGATGCCGAGGTTGACGTAGGCGCCGTCAAAGATGTCCTGTGCGACGCGCTGTGCCAGTTCCTGCTTGGTGCGCTTGGTGTAGTTGCTCATGTCTTGCTCCGCTTCAGGCCTGCTTGAAACCGCCGGCCTGGGTGGCCACGCGCTCGATCTTGACGATGTTCGAGACGAAGATGCCCGGGGTCACGATGGTCTCGGGGTCCATGCTGCCGAGTTCCATGATCTCGTGCACGGTGGCAATGGTGCGCTTGGCCGCGGTGGCCATCACCGGGCCGAAGTTGCGCGCGGCCTTGCGATAGATCAGGTTGCCCCAGCGGTCGCCGGCCTCGGCCTTGATCAGCGCGACATCGCCGTGGATCGGGTACTCGAGTACGTAGTCCTTGCCGTTGATACGGCGGGTTTCCTTGGGGCTGCCATCGGCGTTCTTGGCCAGCTCGGTGCCGAAGCCGGTCGGGGTGAAGAAGGCGCCGACGCCGGCACCCGCTGCGCGCAGGCGCTCGGCCAGGTTGCCCTGTGGCACCAGCTCGAGCTCGATCTTGCCGGCACGGTACAGCTCGTCGAACACCCAGGAGTCGGCCTGGCGCGGGAAGCTGCAGATGATCTTGCGCACGCGGCCGGTCTTGAGCAGCGCGGCCAGGCCGGTGTCGGCATTGCCGGCGTTGTTGTTGACCACGGTCAGGTCGCGCGCGCCCTGCTCGATCAGGCCGTCGATGAGTTCGTTCGGGATGCCGGCGGTGCCGAAGCCGCCGATCAGCACGGTGGCTCCGTCCTGGATGCCCGACAGAGCCTCGGCGATCGAGGCGGAGATTTTGTTGATCACGGAATTCGCTCCTGGGGTTGCTGGCCGCCGTGGCAGGCCTTCTCGGGTTTACGAGCACGTTCGATATAAGAACAAATGTTCGTATAATGAATTCTAGGACGAATTCACTAACATGGCAAATATCGCAAGCAGATCCGACGCCGCGCCGCAACCGGGCGACAGCTACGTGCAGTCCTTTGCCCGCGGGCTGGCGGTGATCCGTACCTTCAGCGCCGAGGCGCCGGTGCAGACGCTCAGCGAGGTCGCGGCGCGCAGCGGCCTGACGCGCGCCGGCGCGCGCCGCATCCTGCTGACGCTGCAGACGCTGGGCTATGTGCAGAGCGACGGCAAGCATTTCCGGCTCACGCCGCGCATGCTGGACCTCGGCTTCGCCTACCTGTCCTCGATGCCGATCTGGAACCTGGCCGAACCCGTGATGGAGCGCCTGGCCGAACAGACCGGGGAGTCCTGCTCGGCCGCGGTGCTCGACGGCCACGACATCGTCTACGTGATGCGGGTGCACACGCACAAGGTCCTCTCGCTCAACCTGGGCGTGGGCTCGCGCCTGCCGGCCTACTGCACCTCGATGGGGCGGCTGCTGCTGGCCGGCCTGTCCGACGCCGAGGCCGGCCAGCGTCTGCACGCGAGCGAACTCAGGGCCCGCACGCGCCATACCCTGACCGGTGTCGACGAAGTGCTGGGCAAGGTGCGCGAGGCACGCGAGCAGGGCTGGTGCCTGGTCGACCAGGAACTCGAGGAGGGCCTGATCTCGATGGCGGCGCCGGTGTACGACAAGGCCGGCGAGATCGTCGCGGCGCTCAACATCTCGGGCCAGGCCAACCGCACCGATCCGCAGCAGATGCAGCGCGAGATGCTGCCCGTCCTGCTGGAGGCGGCGAAGACCATCACCCGGCTGCTGCGGACCAGCGGGCGGCGCTGAGCGTCGGCCAGGCCGCTCAGCGAAGGGGCAGGGTCAGGCGCACCGACAGCCCGCCGCCGGGCCGGTTGAGCGCGCGGGCCTGGCCGCCGTAGAGGTCCAGCACCCGGCGGGTGATCGCCAGCCCGAGCCCGTAGCCGGCAAAGGCGTTGGCGCCCGGACCGCGCATGAAGGGCTGGAAGATGGTCTCGAGCTTCGCTTCCGGCACGCCGGGGCCTTCGTCGTCGACCCGGATCGTCAGCTGGCCCGCGACAGGATCCGTTTCGAGCGCGACCACGACCTCTCCGCCATCGGGCGAGTGCCGCAGCGCATTGCGCACCACGTTCTCGACCGCGCGGTGCAGCAGCTCGCGGTTGGCGTGCAGGAGCGCCGACGTCAGCCCCTGCGTCGCGATCCGGCAGTGCCGTAGCCGCCCCTCGAATTCGGCGTCCTCCACCACGTTGGCCACCACCTCCGCGAGGTCGACCTGCTCGTCCTGGCGCGGCTGGATGCCGGCGTCCAGCCGCGCCAGCGTGAGCAGCTCGCCGACCAGCTGGTCCATGCGGCCGGCCTCGCGCTCGATGCGCGCGATGAACTCGGGCGCGCGCTCGGGCTGCTGACCCAGCAGGTCGATCGCGGCCTGCAGGCGCGCCAGCGGCGAGCGCAGCTCGTGCGAGACATCGTGCAGCAGGCGCCGCTGGCCCTCGAGCAGCGCCTGCAGCCGCTCGGCCATGCGGTCGAAGTCCTGGCCCAGGTCGGCCAGCTCGTCGCGGCGGCCCTGCAGCGCCTGCCCGACCCGTACATCGAGTTGGCCGCCCGCGACCTGGTCGAAGGCCTGGCGCAGGCTGCGGATCGGGCGCGAGAAATACCAGGCCAGCGCGGCGGCGAAGATCAGGCTGACGATGCTGCCCGCGACCAGCGGCAGCACGGGGTGGCGGATCCATGGCGGCAAGCCGTGCCGGTGGCGGGGGTGGGGCGGGGCGGGCTGCGTCGCCGTGCGCTCGGCGGACGGCGAGCGCCACGGTGATGCCGCGCCGGTGGCTGCCGGTGCCTGGACCTGGGGCGGCCGCTCGGGCCGCAGCGCCCAGATTGCCACTCCGACCCCGACCGAGGTCAGCAGCTGTGCGCACCAGAAGGCGAAGAAGAACTTCCAGAACAGCCGCCCCATGTGCCACTTCCTCATGGCCGCAGCAGCATGTAGCCCTTGCGGATCACCGTCTCGATCGGCGACTGGCCGCTCGGCAGCAGACCCAGCTTGTGCCGGATGCCGCTGATGTGGACGTCGATGCTGCGGTCGAAGCGCGCCAGCGGCCGGCCCAGGGCCTGCTGCGACAGCTCGTCCTTGCTGACCGGAGTCCCCGCATGGCGGGCCAGTACCTCGAGCAGGCTGAACTCGGTGCTGGTCAGTGGCAGCGGGATGCCTTGCCATTCGGCCTGCCGCCGGCCCGGCCACAGGCGCAGCGGCCCGACCGCGAGCTCCTGGCTGCCTTCGGGCGGGCTCGCCTGGCTGCCCTGAACGCGCTTGAGGATGGCGCGCAGGCGCGCTGCCAGCTCGCGCGGCGTGCAGGGCTTGGCGACATAGTCGTCCGCGCCCAGCTCGAGCCCGACGATGCGGTCGGCGTCGTCACCGCGGGCGGTCAGCATCAGCACCGGAACCTGGCTGGCCGCGCGTATGCGGCCCAGCACCTGGATGCCGTTGAGCACCGGCATCGTGACGTCGAGCACGACGATGTCGTGGCGGCCCGAGAGCGCGGCGTCCACGCCTGATCCCCCGTCGTGCGCGCACTCGACCAGGAAGCCGTCGCGCGCGAGGTAGTCGCGCAGCAGCTCTGCCAGCTCCCTGTCGTCGTCGACCAGCAGCACCTTCGCATTCATCTCGTCAGCCCATCCGTAGCCATGGAGGCGCATCTTAGGCCAGCGCCGGCGCGGCCCGGCCTGGCTTTACGCGGATTTACCCGGACTTAACGCCGTTTAACGGTGAGCGCCCGGAAAATTTCCCTGTCTTTCCTCATCAAGGAGTTAGCCATGAAGCCGATCAAGTCCGTCCGGTTCGCCGCCGCCGCCATCCTGTCCGCCCTCAGCCTCGTGGCCGTTGCCGCGCCACATCCCGGTGACGGGGAATGCGACATGGGGCGGATGCATGGCTTCGCCCATCATCCGATGGGGGGCATGGGGCCGATGGCGCTGCACCGGCTCGACCTGAGCGAGGCCCAGCACGACAAGGTGTTCGAGCTGATGCAAGGCCAGGCCAGGCAGCACCATGACATGATGAAGGCCAGCCGCAAGAACATGGCCGAGTTGCGCGCGCTGGAGCGCGCGCCCGCCTTCGACGCCGGCAAGGCGCGCGCGCTGGCGGACGAGCAGGGACGCCTGATGGCGCAGCAGATCTTCCAGCATGCACAGATGACCGCGCAGCTGCGCGCGCTGCTCACGCCCGAGCAATTGAAGCGGCTGGACGAGCGCGGCGCCGAGCCGCCGCACGGTGAGCACATGGGGCCGGGCCGACGTCCACATCCCTGATCCCGTGCGGGCCGGCATGCTTGTGCGGTGGCAGGCCCGGCGCTGACTGCTTTTTCCGGACCACTTTGTCGGTGCTGGCAGCGGATGCCCACCGACCCGCAATGATGCGCATGAACCTCAACCCCCACCGCTCCTGGATCACGCCCGCCGTCATCGGCGCCTTCGCCCTGTCCGCCGCCACCGGCGTGCTGATGTTCTTCCATCTCGACAGCGGCCTGAACAAGGCCGCGCACGAATGGCTGAGCTGGGCCCTGCTGGGGGCGGTGGGCCTGCACGCGCTGCTGCATGTCGCGCCGTTCAAGCGCCACCTAGGCAGCGCCGTCGGGCGCGGGGTCGTGCTGGGGTTCCTCGCGCTGCTGGCGCTGAGCTTCGTGCCGGCGGTCGGCAAGAAGGAGCATCCGTTCAGCGGCTCGGTCAAGGCCTTGGCGCGCCTGCCCCTGCCGACCCTGGCGCAGGTCGCTGGCGTGAGCACGGACGAGCTGCAGCTCCGGCTGCGGCAGCAGGGCCTCGAGGTCGCGGATGCGCGCCAGAGCCTGCAGGAGCTGGTGGGTGCCGATACGCGGGCGCAGGCGCGCGTGCTCAATCGGCTGCTGGCCGCCTCCCGCTAGGCCGACGCCGGAATGACAAAACGCCGGCTCCCTGTACGGGAGCCGGCGTTGCTTGCCTGCGCAGGAGACCGGACCGCAGTCCGGTGGCCAATTACTGGTTCAGGGCCTTGGCGACGCGGGTGCGCGGATCGGTGTCGTCGGCGCTGACGGCCTTCTGCATGTGGAAGTCGAACTTGGCACGCTCGAGCGGAGCGGTGATGCCCAGCGACTCGTAGCCAGCCGGTGCGACGTCGTGCTCGAGGTTCAGCACCAGGCCGTCGCGGGTGGCGAAGGCGAAGTCGTCGTCGATGTAGGTGTCACCCGGGATGTTGATCTGGGTGGTCAGCGTGCGCTTGCCTTCAGCAACCACGTGGAAGTGGATGTGGGCCGGGCGGTTGCCGTGGCGGCCCAGGGCGGTGAACAGCTCGCGGGTCGGGCCGCTCGGGGGGATTTCGTAGCCCGGAGCGATGGTGGTGCGGAAGCGGTACTTGCCGTTGGCGTCGCTGATGATCTTGCGGCGCAGCTCGTGGTCCTTCATGCCCGGGAAGAAGTGCGAGTAGCCACCCTTCTCGTTGCAGTGCCAGGCGTCGATCACGGCGCCAGCGACCGGCTTGCCTTCGTGGTCGTAGACGGTGCCTTCCATGACCAGCACCTTGCCCTGGCCGCGCAGGGTGGAGTCGTCGTCCAGCTGGGCTTCGTAGTTGGACTGCGGAGCGCCCGGAACGAACAGCGGGCCTTCGATGGCGCGCGGGGTGCCGGCGGCGATGCCAGCGGCTTCGTCAGCCTCGTCCATCATGATGTCGAGCAGGCGGTCGAAGCCCAGGCCGGCGGTGATCAGGCCGATCTGGCCGGTGGCGCCCAGGCGGGTCAGCCAGTCGCAGGCAGCCCAGAACTCGTCCGGGGTGACCTTGAATTCGTCGATGGTCTTGAACAGGTCGGCGGTGATGCGGCCGACCAGGGCGCGCACGCGTTCGTTGCCTTCGGCGATCTTGACGGTGTTGACGCGCTCCAGCAGGCTCTCTTTGGTGAATTCGTTCTTCACGGCTATCTCCTAGGGTGGTGGGTGTCGGATGACGAGGGGCTTCAGGCAATCGCTTCGACTTTTGCGTCCTTCGATTGATCTGTGTCGATAATTTTGGGGCAGCTCGGCAGTGAAATCAAAGACTGTTTCAGACTCGATTCATACCTAAAAGGTATGAAAATCGGACATTCCGGCGCGGGATAAAAGTCCGAATCAAGGGTTAACCCCTAAGGGAAAACTCTGAAATCAGGCCTTCTGTGGCTGGGCCGGGATCAAGATCTTCCAGGCATAAAGATGGCGTGGGCATGGGCCTGGTGCTGCAAGCGCAAGAAGCGATACGCCGGCCGGGATTGCTCCGGGCCGGCGTATCGCCTGGCTTTGCCGTTGTGCGAACAGGTCCGGTGGATCAGTCGGGCCTGATGCCGCGCTCCGCGATCAGCTTGCTCCAGCGCGCAGACTCGCGCGCCAGGTGGCTGGCGAGCTCCTCGGGGCTGGAACCCACGGCTTCGGCGCCTATGCTCTCGAAGCGAGCCACCACGTCGGGCTGCTTCATCGCCTCGCGCAGCGTCCGGTTGAGCTTGTCGATGACCGGCTTGGGCGTTCCGGCGGGCGCAAACACTGCGAACCAGGGCGAGACCTCGTAGCCTTTCACGCCCGCTTCGGCCAGCGTCGGCACGTCGGGCAGGGCGCTGGAACGTCTGGCCGTCGTCACGGCGAGCGCGCGCAGCTTGCCCGACTGCAGGTGCGGCCGTGCCGAGGTGACGCTGTCGAACATGTAGTTGACCTGGCCCCCGAGCAGGTCGGCCACCGCCGGGCCGCTGCCCTTGTAGGGGATGTGCAGCATGTCGGTGCCGGTCAGCGCGGTGAACATCTCTCCCGCCAGGTGGATCGAGGTGCCGTTGCCGGCCGAGGCGTAGCTCAGCCGGCCCGGCGCCTTGCGCGCCGCGTCGACCAGGTCGGCCACGCTCTTGACGTTCGGCTGGGTGGCGTTGGTGACCAGCACATTGGGCACGATGGCCAGCAGGCTCACCGGCGCGAAGTCCTTGACCGGGTCGTAGCTCAGCTTGCCGTAGAGCGGCTTGTTGGTCGCCATGCCGATCGACGTGATCATGATGGTGTGGCCGTCGGCCGGCGCCCGGGCTACCAGGTCGGCGCCGATGTTGCCGCCGGCGCCGGCCCGGTTCTCGATCACGAAGGACTGGCCCAGCGCCTTGCCGGCCTTGTCGCCGAGCGTGCGCGCGATCGCGTCCATCGCGCCGCCGGGCGGGAAGGGCACGACCCAGCGGATCGGCTTGGCCGGCCAGTCGGTGGCCGGGGCCTGCGCCGTGGCGGCACCGCTCCAGCCCAGTCCGAGAGCCAGCAGGAGCCCGGTGACTTTCATCTTTCAATCCTTGTGCTTCGGTTGGCGCGCTATCAGGCGATCGCCGACGGGTGCTTGGCCAGCGGCGTGACGTGGATCTTCATGTAGGGGAACAGCGGCAGCTGCGACAGCAGGGTGTGCAGCTCGTCGTTGCTCGCGACGTCGAACAGGCTGTAGTTGGCGTATTCGCCGACCACGCGCCACAGGCTGACCCAGCGGCCGTCGCGCTGCAGCTCCTGCGAATAGGCCTTCTCGCGCGCCTTGATCTCGTCAGCGACGGCGGCGGGCATGTCGTGCGGGATGTTGACATCCATGCGGACCATGAACAGCATGTTTTTCTCCTGGTGTGAAACGGGAATCAGACCGTGGCCTTCTGGCCGAGGTCGATGTGGGTGGCGGTCAGGCCGGCGCGGGCGCGGTCGAAGCGCTCGAGCTTGGCCGGGTCGATCTCGACGCCGATGCCGGGGCCGTCGGGCAGCTGCAGCTCGAAGTCTACGATGGGCATCAGCTCGGTCACGATGTCGTCGACCAGCAGCTGCGGGCCGAACAGTTCGCAGCCGTGGTGGCGCGGACCCAGCGTCGAGAACACATGCGCGGAAGCCGCGCTGCCGACCGAGGTCTCGAGCATGGTGCCGCCGTACCAGGCGATGTCGGCCGCCTCGGCGACGGCAGCGACCTCCTTGGTGCGCAGCAGGCCACCGTGCTTGGCGACCTTGAGCGAGAACACATGGCTGGCCTGGCCGCGTGCCAGCATCACCGCGTCCTGCGGGCTGCAGACGGTCTCGTCGGCCATGATGCAGGCGCGCTCGCCCAGGGTCGCGCTCAGGGTCTTGAGCGCCTCGACGTTCCACTTGGCCACCGGCTGCTCGATCAGCGTGACGCCGGCTTCGATCATCTGCGGCAGGAAGCGGCGCGCGGTGCTGCCGTCCCAGGCCTGGTTGACGTCGACCGTCAGCGTCGCCTTGCCTTCGAGGCCGCGCGCGATCTGCGACACGTGCGCGACGTCCTGCTCGGGCGTGCGGGCGCCGATCTTCATCTTGAAGATGCGGTGGCGCTTCTGCTCCAGGCGCAGCTGGGCTTCCTCCAGGTCCTTGTTGACGTCGCCGCTGGCGAGCGTCCAGGCCAGCGGCAGGCTCTTGATGCGCTTGCCGCCCAGCAGCTGGTAGGCCGGCAGGTCGAGCGTGCGCGAGTAGGCGTCGATCAGCGCCATCTCGACCGCGCTCTTGGCGAAGTGGTTGCCCTTGCAGAAGGCGTCCATGCGCGCCAGCGCGGTGCCGAAGCTGCCGCCGTCCTGGCCGATCAGCGCCGGCGCCAGGTAGTTGTCGATCGCGTGCTTGATCGACTCGGGCGACTCCTCGTTCCACGACGGGCCGCCGATGGTGGCGGCCTCGCCGAAGCCGGTGGCGCCGTTGGCCAGCCAGAGCTGGACGATCACCGGGCTCTGGCGACTGATGGCGCCGAACGACAGCTTGTGCGGGCGGATGGTGGGGATGTCGAGGATGCGCGCTTCGATGCGCTCGATGAGGTAGCGTGCGGTCATGTCGGGGGTATGGGTTGGTGGGTTCCTGAAACCGTTCAAGCGTAAGCCCGCCGACTGTCGCGGACAAGTGAATTATTTCCATAGAATCATTCGTTATCATCGAACGGTTTTTGGATGGAGATTTTCCTGGCATGGAAATACGGCAGCTGCGCTACTTTCTCGACATCGCCGAGACCGAACACCTGACGCAGTCGGCGCAGAACCTGTTCGTGACGCAGTCGACGCTGTCGCACGGGCTGCGCCAGCTCGAGCAGGAGCTCGGCGTTGCGCTGTTCGACCGCCTGGGCCGCGGGCTCAAGCTGTCGCAGGCCGGTGCCGAATTCCGCGTCTACGCGCGCCGTGCGCTGCAGGAAATCGAGGCCGGCCGCATGGCGCTGGCCGACCTGAGCGGCCTGAAGTCGGGTCGGCTCAAGGTCGGCGCCTTCCCGACCTTCCTCAACACTGTGGTGCCGGCCACGGTCGCAGCCTTCAGCCTGGCCTATCCCCAGGTCAAGGTCGAGGTGCAGGACCTGCGCGCCGGCGCGATCGAGGAGATGCTGCTCGACGGCGAGCTCGACCTCGGCATCGCCTTTCACCCGGCGCAGCACGAGGAGATCGAGGCCGAGGTGCTGTTCGACGAGCGCCTGCTGCTGGTGGTCGGGCCGCGCCATCCGCTGGCGGAGCGCCAGAGCGTGAGGATCAGGCAGCTCGCCAGCGTGCCGCTGGCGCTGCTGCCCAGGAGCTTTGCGACCCGCCGGCTGATCGACGACAGCCTGGGCCAGGCCGACGTGGCGCCCGTGGTGCGGGTGGAACTGGATTCGGTCGAGGCCTTGCTGGGGGTGTGCCGCTACGGCGACCTGGCCAGCATCGTGCCCGAGCGCGCCGCGCGCCAGGCGCCCGACCTGAACGCGATCGCGCTGTGCGAGCCCGAGATCGTGCGCCGCGCCGGCATCCTGTGGCGGCGTGGCGCCTCGCGCAGCGCGGCGGCGCGCGAGTTCGCGGCGCTGCTGCGCGCGACGCCGCTGGGTTGAGCCGCGTGTGGGTGACGGCCTGCGGGTCAGCAGGAGTTCCGGTCAATCCTCCAGCTGGCAGGCAAGCTTGGCGACCAGGTGGCAGGGCAGGCTGACCTTGCACCGGCCAATCACCCCCTATCGCCCAGAAAAGACAAAGCCCGCACGGGGCAGGCTTGTCGGTTCGATCTTCGCAGCCATCAATGAGTTCTGTGCGCCGATCGATGGCTCCAATTTAGCCGTGCGGTCTGCGGCTGTCGAGGCTGTTCCGGTTACGAAACTCGTCGTTTCTGCCTGAGTCGGCTTACAGCCCGGCCCAGAAGCCGGTCAGCAGGGCCGCGAAGGCTTCGGGCTGCTCGACCGCGCTCAGGTGGGCGGCGTCCAGGCTGGCCAGCTGGGCGCCTGGGATGCGGTCCACGATGGCTTGCGACATCGCGGGCGGGGTGGCCTCGTCGCGGCTGCCGGCGATCACCAGCGTCGGGCAGCCGATGCGGGCGTTGCCTTCGTCCAGTGCGATGCCGGCCACGGCCGCGCAGGCGGCGGCGTAGGGCACGGCCGGGGTCGCCTCGAGCACGGCGCGCAGCCGGGCGACGCGCTCGGCGCCGCCGTTGACATGGTCAGCGCGGAACTCGGGCGTGAACCAGCGCTGCATCGCGCCGTCGGCGATCGGCGGCACGCCTTGCGCCAGCACGGTGTCGATGCGGGCCTGCCACATCGCGCGCGCGGCCGCGTCGTAGCTCGCGGCCGAGTTGGCGATCACGATGCTGCGCACCAGCCCGGGGTGGCGCGCGGCCAGCGATTGCGCGGTCATGCCGCCCATCGACAGGCCGACGAAATGCACCGGGCCGGCGCCCTGGGCGCGGATCAGCTCGGCGGCGTCGTCGGCCAGGTCGTCCATGCTGTAGGCGCCCTCGGTGGCGGGCGTCTGGCCATGGCCGCGGTGGTCGTAGCGCAGCACGGTGTAGCGGTCCTGCAGGGCGGCGGCGACGCCGTCCCACATGCTCAGGTCGCAGCCCAGCGCGTGGCTCAGGACGACCAGGGGGCCCTGGCCTTGCTTGACGGAGTGGAGTCGGGTCATGTCTGCCTCAGCCCTGGTCGCCGCCGCCGACCGGCAGGGTCACGCCGGTGATGTAGGAGGCCTCGTCGGAAGCCAGGAAGCAGATCGCGCCGACCTGCTCGTCGATGGTGCCGTAGCGCTTCATCAGGCTGGAGCTGATGGTCTGGTCGACGATCATCTGGTACCAGACCTTTTCCTGCGCGGTCTGTTCCTTGGGGTTGCGCGGCACGCGGCGCGGCGGCGCCTCGGTGCCGCCGGTGGCGATCGCGTTGACACGGACGCCGCGCTCGGCGGTCTCGAACGCCAGGCAGGCGGTCAGCGCGTTGACGCCGCCCTTGGCCGCGCCGTAGGGCACGCGGTTGACGCCGCGGGTGGCGATCGACGAGACGTTGACGATCGCGCCGCTCTTCTGCTCCAGCATGTAGGGCAGCACGGCGTGGCAGCACCACAGGGTCGGGAACAGGGAGCGGCGCACCTCGGCCTCGATCTCCTTTTCCTTGTAATGCTCGAAGGGCTTGGCCCAGATCGTGCCGCCGACGTTGTTGACCAGCACGTCGATGCGGCCGAACTTGGCCGCGGCCTGCTTCATGACCTTGCTGCAGTCGCCGGCCTTTTCCATGTCGGCGGTCAGCGCCAGCACTTCGACGCCCTTCTTCTCGAGCTGCTCGCTGAGTTCGAACAGGATTTCGGAGCGGTCGACCAGCACCAGCTTGGCGCCTTCCTTGGCCATGCGCAGCGCGACGCCCTGGCCTATGCCTTGTGCTGCGCCGGTGATGACGCAGACCTTGTTCTTGAATCGTTTGCTCATGATGGTACGAAAAAAAGCCCGTTGGCACGGGCTGTTGGCTGAGGGCAGCGCTCAGGCGCTGGCGGCGAACTTCTCGTAGTGGAAGCTGGCGGGCTTGACGCCCTTGTCACGCAGGTAGTGGTTGACCGCCTCGACCATGGGCGGCGGGCCGCACAGGTAGATGTCGACTTCGCCGTCGTAGAGCTGGCCGTCCTCGAGGTGGTTGGTGACATAGCCCTTCTTCGGCTGCGCGCTGTTGGGGTCGACCACGACCAGCGCGTAGCTGAAGTTGGGCAGCGCCTTGGCGAAGGCTTCCAGCTTGTCGATGTCGACCAGGTCGGTGTCGTTGTTGACGCCGTAGATCAGGTGCACCGGGAAGGGGCTGCCGCCGGCGGCCGCGATCTTGTCGAGCATGGCGGTGAAGGGCGCCAGGCCGGTGCCGCCTGCCAGCATCAGCACCGGGCGGGCGATGTCGCGCAGGTAGAAGCTGCCCTTGGGGCCGTTCATGACGAGGGTGTCGCCAACCTTGGCCTGGCCGGTCAGGAAGCCGCTCATCAGGCCGCCCGGCACGTTGCGGATCAGGAAGGACACGGCGTTGTCCTTCGGCATGGAGCTGAAGGAGTAGGCGCGGTGCGCGCTGGTGCCCGGGACCTGCAGGTTGGCGTACTGGCCCGGCAGGAAGGACAGCTTGGCGATGTCGTCGCCGGCCACGGTCAGCGAGATCGTGCTGTCGGAAACCAGGCACACGTCCTTGATGGTCGTGGTCAGGCTGGTTTCGCCGGTCTTGCAGACGGCGGAGGAGGCGGGAATGCGCACCACGCAGTCGCTCTTCGGGCGCATCTGGCAGGTCAGCACGAAGCCCTGCTGGAGCTCTTCCTCGGTCAGCGCGTCGTCGATGTAGTTGCTGCCCATGTCGAACTCGCCCGATTCGCAGCTGGACTTGCAGGCGCCGCAGGCACCGTCGCGGCAGTCGATCGGCACGTTGATCTTCTGGCGATAGGCGGCATCGGCCACGGTCTCGCTGTCTTTGCAGTCGATGAAGCGCGTGACCCCATCCTCGAAATTAAGGGCGATTTTGTAAGTCGACATGATGGTCTTTCGGTGGCTGGGCGGAGCAAGCCGGGGCTGTCCGGGAGGAAAAAGACCGGCGCCAGCCCTTGCGAGGCCGGCGCCGTGGTCGCCAGATCCAGTGCGGCCCCATGGGGCCGGTCCTGGATCAGAGATGATAAACGTCGAGGACGTGGCGGATGTAGTCGTTCTTCAACACGACCTTCTTCGACTTGATCAGCGGCTTGGCGCCCGAGAAGTCGAGCGTCAGGAAGCTGGTGCCCGCGAAGGTGTCGGTGTGGTTGTAGCGCACGCTCAGCGTGAACCAGTTGTGGCGGACCTTCACGACGTCACCGTTGCGCTCGACGATCTCGACGTTGCTGATGTTGTGCGAGGTCCGGGTGTCGGGGATGGTCGCGCTCGAACGCTCGGTGCGGATGCGGAAGACGCGGTCTTCCAGGCCGCCACGGCTCGGGTAGTAGATCAGCGAGATCTCGGACTGCGGATCGGTCGTCAGCTCGCCGTCGTCGGCCCAGGCGGGCATCCAGAACTCGGCCTTGGGATCGTACATCTCGAGCCATGCGTCCCATTCGCGGTCGTCGAGCAGGCGGGCTTCCTGGTAGAGGAATGCGCAGACGTTTTCGTAGGAGGTGGTCATGCTGTTGCTCTTCGGTGATTACTTGGCGTTGGCTTCTTCGGCGTCGACGGCCTTGCGCATCTGCTCGGCCCAGTAGGTGTGCTGGGCGACGTAGAGGCCTTCGTCCTCGGTCTTGACGCCCGACAGGATGGGCTTGAGGCCGATCTTGTCGGCTTCGGCGTCGGGGCCGCGCACCCAGTGCTCGGCGCCGCGCGACATGTCGTTCCACTCGGCAGCGGCACCCTGGTAGCCCTGCTGGCAGGAGCGGAACTCTTCCAGGTCGTCCGGGGTGGCCATGCCGGTGGCGTTGAAGAAGTCCTCGTACTGGCGGATGCGGCGGGCGCGGGCCTCGGCGCTTTCGCCCTTGGGCGCGATGCAGTAGATGGTGACTTCGGTCTTGTCGACCGAGATCGGGCGCAGCACGCGGATCTGCGAGCTGAACTGGTCCATCAGGTAGACGTTCGGGTACAGGCAGAGGTTGCGCGAGTTGTTGATCATCCACTCGGCGGTGTTGGCGCCCACGCGCTCGGCGAGCTGCTCGCGCACCGGGTAGAGCGGACGGTCTTCCGGGTTGTCCCAGCGGGTCCACAGCAGCAGGTGGCCGTTCTCGAACGAGTAGGAGCCGCCCCCCTTCTTGGCCCAGCCGCCGGCGCTCATGGCCTTGATCTGGTCGTTGCCGGCTTCGCGCTCCTTGCGCGCAGCCTGGGTGGCGGCATAGTTCCAGTGCACGGCGGTCACGTGGTAGCCGTCGGCGCCGTTCTCGGCCTGCACCTTCCAGTTGCCTTCGTACCAGTAGGTCGAGGCGCCGCGCAGCACTTCCAGGCCCTCGGGCGACTGGTCGACGATCATGTCGATGATCTTGCGCGACTCACCCAGGTGCTCTTCCAGCGGCTTGACGTCGGCGTTCAGCGAGCCGAACAGGAAGCCGCGGTAGGACTGGAACTTGGCGACCTTGGTCAGGTCGTGGCTGCCGTCCTTGTTGAAGGACTCGGGGTAGCCAGTGTTCTCGGGATCCTTGATCTTGAGCAGCTTGCCGGAGTTGTTGAAGGTCCAGCCGTGGAACGGGCAGGTAAAAGTGCCCTTGTTGCCGGTCTTGAAACGGGCCAGCTGGGCGCCGCGGTGGGCACAGGCGTTGATGAAGCAGTTCAGCTCGCCGTTGCGGTTGCGGGTGATCATCACCGGCTGGCGGCCGATGTAGGTGGTGAGGTAGTCGCCGTTGTTCGGGATCTGGCTCTCGTGCGCCAGGTAGATCCAGTTGCCCTCGAAGATGTGCTTCATCTCGAGCTCGAACAGTTCCGGATCGTTGAAGGCGGAACGCTTGATGCGGTGCAGGCCTTTGTCGTGGTCATCGACCAGCATGCCGTCCAGGCGCTCGCGCAGGGTTTGCTTGCTCATGTTGGATCTCCTGTGGTGCTTATGGGCTTAGGGCGACAGGCAGATCCGGGACAGGAGGGGAAAGTCCCGATCCGGATCACGCAGAAGGCCGGGCTTCGTGGCATGCAGGAGCGGGTCGGGTATGGCGTGGCCGCTGTTGTCGCGGCGCCTGCCCGGTCTGGTCTCCTGCGGTGGCCATTGGCGTGGCACCGTCTGCACCCCCGCCGCCGTTGCCGGTCCATTCCGGCCGTCATGCCTCGCGGGGATTGCTTGTTTTCCGGGGGGAATCTTATGGAGAAAGGCGGGCTCTGATCAAAGACTGTTTTAGAATCGAGCGATACTTAGAAAGTATGAGATGGAATTCCGGCACCTCAGGTACTTCGTCGCGGTCGCGCAGGAGCGCAGTTTCACCCGCGCGGCCGAGCGGCTCTACATCTCGCAGCCGCCGCTGAGCCGGCAGATCCAGCAGCTCGAGGACGAGCTCGGCCTGCAGCTGTTCGACCGCGACGCCAGGCCGCTGGCGCTGACCGAGGCCGGACGCTTCTTCTACGCGCGCGCGCTGCGCATGCTCGAGCAACTCGACGAATCCATCGCGATGACGCGCCGGCTGTCGCAGGTCGATCGGCGTCTGGTCATCGGCTTCGTGCCGTCGACCATGTACGGTGCCTTGCCGCGCATCGCGCGCCTGTTCCGTGCGCGCAAGCCGCAGACGCCGCTGGTGCTGGTCGAGAAGACCTCGGTCGAGCAGGTCGAGGCGCTCAAGGGCGGACAGATCGACGTCGGCTTCGGTCGCGTGCGCTTCGATGACCCGGCGCTCAAGCGCGAGGTGCTGCGCGAGGAGCGCCTGGTGCTGGCCATGCCCAGCGAGCATCCGCTGGCTTCAGGGGCGGGACCGGTCAGCCTGGCGCAGGCCGCCGCCTATCCGCTGCTGGTCTATCCGCGCAAGCCGCGCCCGAGCTATGCCGACCACGTGCTGTCGCTGTTCCGCGACCTGGGCCTGGAGCCGGTCGAGGTGCATGAGATCCAGGAGATGCAGACCGCGCTCGGCCTGGTGGCCTCGGGCATGGGGCTGTGCGTGGTGCCCGAGAGCGCGCAGAAGCTGCGCCGGGAGGAGGTCGTCTTCCGTCCCTTGCTGGAGCCCAACGCGACTTCGGCCATCATCATGAGCACGCGGCTCAACGACCAGTCCGAGGACATCGTGTTGCTGCGCGAGCTGATCGACGAGGTCTACCGCCTGCAGGCGGCCGAGAAGCTCGAGGCCGATCGCATGGCGGCCGCGGCAGCCGAGGCCGCCGCGCTGACCGGCCCGAGGCGGCGGCGCTGATGCCTTTCAGCGCAGCGTGAGGCCGCGGCGCAGCACCACGGGCTTGCCGCCCAGGCGCTTCTTGGCCATCCAGTGCGCCAGCGCCGAGTCGAGCTGGTCGGCGTGCTTGGGGAACCAGTCGGCCAGGGCCTCGACCAGGTTGCGGATGACCTCCGGCTTCTCCTCCGGCGGCAGGGCCTGCACCTCGCGCACCGAGGCCAGCACGGCAGCGTGCTCGTCGATGTGGCAGTCGCGCGGCGGGAAGTCGGTCTCGACCATCCAGGTGTTCTCCATCCCGAAATGCTGCTCGAGGTGGGCGGCGAATTCGTCGAGCAGGGCCGGCAGTTCGGCGTCCGCGGCGCTCTGCATGCGGCCGACCAGGCCGACGAACTCCTCGTGCACGTCGTCGATCGGGGTGTAGCCCAGCAGGTACTGGTCGTTCCAGTGAAGAGGTTCCGGCGTCGGGTGTTCGGTGCTCATGTCAAGGTGGTGCAGGATGGGATGAGTGGCCGGGGCGGATGCGCGGGTCCGGCAAATCCTGCAAGTATGACCCAGCTCGGCGCCCGTCCGGCCCGGCTGATGGCCTGGTGGTGCGCGCCGCGCAGGCGCCTCAGCGCCGGCGCCAGGCCTTGGGGTGGGCTGCGCGCAGGCAGGCGCGGCGGAAGGCCTGCAGCGTGGCTTCGGCGCGGCCGAGTATGCTGTCTGCGGGATAGCCGGTCGGGCCGGCGCCTGCGCAGGCCGCGCCGGGCAGCGCGACCGGGCAGGGCTGTGCCGGATCGGCGCCGAAGGGCCGCCCCATCAGCAGCTCGGCGCCTTCGCTGACATGCTCGGCGGTGTGGATGTGGAACAGGCCGCGCTCGACCGCCGCGCAGACCTCGCGCGACAGCATCAGGTGGCGGCGGTTGCGCGCCGGGATCAGCACGCCCTGGCTGCCGCTCAGGCCCGCGTTCTGGCAGACGCCGAAGAAGCCCTCGATCTTCTCGTTCAGGCCGCCGATCGGCAGCACCTCGCCGTAGGGGCTGATCGCGCCCGTCACCGCGATGCCCTGGCGCAGCGGCAGGCCCGACAGCGAGGACAGCAGCGCGTAGAGCTCGGCGCAGGAGGCCGAGTCGCCCTCGACGCCGTAGTACTCCTGCTCGAACACGATCGACGCGCTCAGCGCCAGCGGGGCGATGTGGCCGAACAGCGCCGACAGGTAGCTCTCCAGGATCAGCACCGCCTTGTCGTGGATCGGGCCGGACAGCTGCACCTCGCGCTCGATGTTGAGCAGGCCCTCGGTGCCGGCGACGGTGCGCACCGTGACCTTCATCGGCTGGCCGAAGCGGTAGTCGCCGAGGTCGATCACGGTCAGGCCGTTGAGCTGGCCGATGCGCTCGCCATCGAGCGCGATGATGCGCTCGCCGTCGGCGATGGTCTCGCGCAGGCGCTGCTCGATGTAGTCGTGGCGGTGCCGCTGCGCCTGCAGCGCGGCCGCGACGTCCTCGGCCTCGACCTGGCGCGCGCCGCGCGCCTGCGCCACGCCCGCGCTCTCGACCACCAGCGCCTCGGTGCGCGAGAAGGCCGCGCACTGGCGCACCTGGTCCTCGGCCTGGCGGTGGCTGTCCTCGATCAGGCGTGCGACCGCTTTGGCCGAGAAATGCGGCAGCCCCAGGCGCTCGCAGACATGGGCGACGAACACGCCGCTGGCGCGCCGCGTCGCGTCGCTGGCCAGGAAGCTGTCGGCGAAGTCGACCTTGACGCGGAAATGGCGCGCGAACTCGGGGTCGCCTTCCTGCAGCGCGTAGTAGTGCTCGTCCGAGCCGATCAGCACCAGCTTGACGTCGACGTCGACCGCCTCGGGCTCGAGCGAGGTCGAGGCCTGCGCCGAGTAGACGACCGCGGGTTCCTCGATCTGCAGCCGGCCATTGCGCAGGAAGCGGCGCAGCTTCTCCCACACCAGCTCGTCGGCCAGCAGGTCGCGCATGTGCAGCATCAGGAAGCCGCCGTGCGCCTTGAGCAGGCTGCCGGCGCGGATGCGCGAGAAGTCGGTCACCAGCACGTCGTTCTCGGACTGGTACTCGATGCTGCCGAACAGCGGGCGGAACAGCGGGTTGTTCTCGACGATCACCGGCGCGCCGCGCGCGCCCGCGTTGTCGACCACCAGGTTGACGCGGTAGCGCGCCAGCACCTGCGCGAGCGCCTCCTTGCGCTCGGGCTCGTCCTCGGCCGCGCCGCTCTCGAACAGGTGCAGGTGCTCGAGCAGGTTGACCGACACCTGCTCGAGGTAGCTGCCGAGCTTGCGCGTGTCCTTGATGTTCTTGCGCAGCTGCTGGCGGATCGCCTGGAGTTCGCGCTCCAGCAGCGGCTTGACGGCCTGCAGCCGCAGCGCGATCACGCCCTCGTCGAGCGCGCGCTCGAGCGGGCGCGTGAACTCGAGGAAGCGCAGGATCTCGGCGCGCAGCTCGCGCTCGCCCTGGTCGTAGCGCTCGCGCTCCTGCTGCGGCAGCGCGGCCAGCTCGGACTCGGTCAGGCCCTGGCCCTTGGGGCCGATCAGCGTCAGGATCAGCTGGCCGCCCTCGCGCCGCAGCGCGAAGTGGCGCTCGGCGGCGTAGGCCGACAGCGCCTGATAGGCCTCGGCCTCGCGCTCGGCGTAGTCGTGCTCCAGCTGGTCCTGCGCGGCCTTGAAGTCGGGCGCGGCGAAGCGCTTGGGGATGTCGGCCTGCAGCGTCTTGACCAGCTGCGCCATCAGCTGGCGCAGCTGGCGGCCTTCGCCGGCTGGCAGGCGCAGCGCGCGCGGGCGCTCGGGCGCGTCGAAGTTGTGCAGATAGCACAGGTCGGGCGGCTCCGGGCGCAGGCTGGCGGCGGCGTGCATCTCCTGCTGCAGCAGCGTCGAGCGTCCGGTGCCGACGTCGCCGAGCACGAACAGGTGGTAGTCCGGGTGGTCGAGCCCGAGGCCGAAGCGCGCTGCCGTCTGCGCGCGTTCCTGGCCGATCCAGGGCAGCGGCTCCTGGGCCAGTTCGCTCGTGTCGGCGAAGCCCAGCGCCCCAGGGTCCACTCGCAGGCGCAGCTCGGCGGGGTTCAGGCGGGTGGCGGGCATGACTCTCCTTGGGGGCCGGCCAGGCCGGCGGGGCGGCATCGCAAGCCCAGTCTAGCGCCGAACGCGGCCCGCCGCCAGCCGCTGCCGGCGGCGCCATGGATGCCGCGGCGGCGGGCGGCTACACTGCCAGGCATGAACACGAGCAACCCAGCCACCCCCCCCGAAGCCATGGACGACCAGGACTTCGACGCCCTCGACGCCATCCTGGACGACCTGCGCAGCCGCCTCGACGAGGTGCCGCAGTGGGAGTTCTGCGAAGGCGTGATCGCCGCGCTGATCTGCTGTCGCCGCGAGATCCCGGCCGACGAGTACTTCGGCGCGCTGATGGGCGACGAGGAAAGCGGTCAGTTCGGCCCGCAGCTGTTCGCTAACGACCAGCAGTACGAGCAGTTCCTGACGCTGTGGAACCGGCGCTGGAACGAGGTCGCGGCCGCGCTCGACGCCAAGGTCGACAACCTCGAGGACGAGCGCGCCTACGCGCCTGAGATCATGGACGTGCGCGGCGCCGTGCTGGCCATGAGCGAGGAAGAGCGCGCCGCCATGGCCGAGGAGCTGGCCAACGAGGAGCTGCCCTCTTTCGCCCAGGTCTGGGCGCTGGGCTTCATGTTCGTGGTCGAGACCTGGCCCGAGGAATGGGTGGCGCCGCGCGACAAGGAAGCGCGCGAGTGGCTGGAGGACGCGCTCGAGCGCATCGTCGTGCTGACCGAGGACGACGAGGGCGAGCCTGCGATCAGCATGTTCGGCGAGGACAGCCCGCCGAGCGTGAGCCAGCAGCGCCTGAACGCCTACGGCGACGCGATCTGGGCCGTCTACGACCTGCGCGACCTCTGGAAGAGCATAGGCCCGCGCGTCGAGCAGGTGGTCAAGCGCCCCGAGCCCGGCCGCAACGATCCCTGCTGGTGCGGCAGCGGCAAGAAGTACAAGAAGTGCCACGGCGCCTGAGCGCGCCCAACTGAGGCGGCCGCCGCGCCGCCGCCTGGCGCAGCCCGCGTCCGAGGCTTGACGCACGGGCTGCCAGCGCATCCAATCTCTCCATTAGCCTAGAGCGGGGAGATCGAGATGCGCATCAGCGACCAGGACTATTTCCGCAGCTGCATCGCCAAGGAGCGGCACCTGGCGCAGCTGCTGGGCCACCGCCAGATCGAGGAATGCTACGAGAGCGTGGGCACGCTCTGGGACGGCGCGCAGAAGCTGCCGGCCTGGACGCGCGACTGGGCCGCCTGCGGGCCGCTGCTGGCGCAGCATGCGCTGTCGCTGGTCTTCGTGACGCCCGAGGGGGCGGACGAGCCCGATCATGTCGACATTGGCGCGACCCGGATCCGCTTTGCCGACCACCCCAGTTGCGAGCGGGCGCTGATGGTCGGCATCGTCAAGGAAGTGATCCGGCTGCTGGAGCATCCGTGCCACCACGCCGCCGAGCCGCTGCGGCCGCTGCCCTGATCGCTGGGGCGCGGCGCCAGCGGCGTGGGCAGCTGGCTGTTCAGGCCGCCGACAGGGCGGCCAGCAGTCCGTGCAGGGCATGGCGAACGGTGGCCGCGCGCACCGCGTCGCGGTCGCCGTCGAAGCACTGCTGTTCGGTCCAGGCCCGGTCGCCCAGCGCCCAGCCGAAGCAGACCGTGCCGACCGGCTTGGCGGCGCAGCCGCCGCTCGGCCCGGCGATGCCGGTGACGGCCACCGATGCCTGGGCCTGCGAATGCGCCAGCGCGCCGAGCGCCATCGCGCGCGCAACCTCCTCGCTGACCGCGCCGTGACTGTCGATCAGCGTTGCCGGCACGCCCAGCATCTCGGACTTGGCGGCGTTGGAGTAGGTGACGAAGCCGCGCTCGAGCCAGTCGCTCGATCCGCTCAAGCCGGTGCAGGTGGCGGCGATCAGGCCGCCGGTGCAGCTCTCGGCCGTGGCCATCATCCAGCCCCTGGCCTTGAGCGCCTGCGCCAGGCGTTCGCACAGCTGCAGCAGTTCGGCGGCGGTGGTCTGCATGGCGTGGCAGCGCTCAGAACCAGCGCCAGAGCGCGATCACGAGCAGGGTGCAGGCGGCCGCGACCAGGTCGTCGAACATGATGCCCCAGCCGCCGCGCCAGCCCCAGCCCTTGAAGGCCCGGTCGGCCCAGGCCACCGGCCCGGGCTTGGCGGCGTCGAAGTAGCGGAACAGCGCGAAGGCCCAGGCCTGGCCCCAGAAGCCGGTGGGCATGGCCAGCCAGAGCACCAGCCAGAAGGCGACGACCTCGTCGATCACGATGTAGCCGGGGTCGGCCACGCCGGTGCGCCGCACCGTGGCGACGCTGGCCCACCAGCCGGCCAGCAGGGTGGCGGCGATGGTTAAGGCCCAGCCGAGGTCGCCTGGCGCGGCCAGGCGCTCGATCAGCAGGAAGGCCGCCCAGGCCCAGAGCGTGCCCACGGTGCCGGGCGCCTTGGGCGACAGGCCGGAGCCGAAGCCGAGCGCGATCAGGTGCGACAGGCGCGAGCACAGGAAGCGTGTGTCGGGGCGCGCCAGCGGCGCGCTGCGAAAGGGCTTGAAGGAGGTGTCCATGATGAAGGGGGAGGGTTCACTCGAACCAGGCGTCGAAACCGCCGAGCGGCTCGAAGCGGCGGCTGGCCCAGCGCAGCCGGGTGGGCCCAAGCAGGGCGCGTTCGCGCACGCTGTGCAGTGGGTCGCCGGGGTAGCAGAGTATGCGGCCGTCCTCGCGTTCGTGGGCCTCGGGCTGGATCACGGGCGGGCGGCTGGCTTGCGCCGCGGCCCAGGCGCTGTCGACGTCGGCATGGCGGCAGAGCTGGACCAGGCTCATGAGCTGGGGCGGCACCAGGTTGAGTTCGCCTGCCGCGTGCCGTTCGAGCGCCCGGCGCGGCCGGATCCAGAGCGCCTCGGTGGCCTCGAAGCCGTCGTGGCGCGCCTGCTGGCCGGCGGGCAGCCGGCCCAGGAAGAAGCGGGTGTCGAAGCGCGCGCCGGAGTCCGGGTGGTCGGGCGTGATCCAGCGCGACCAGGGCAGGATGGCGCTGCTCTGCCAGCGCAGGCCGAGCGTCGCCATGGCGTCGGCCAGCGGCTCGCCCGCGGCCTGCCGGTCCGCCAGCGCCTGGCGTGCCTGGGCGTCGGCGCCGGCGGCGAGCAGCAGGCCGCATTCCTCCAGCGTCTCGCGCAGCGCGGCCATGTGCAGGCCGGCGGCGGTGTCCGGGGCCAGGCCGGGCTCGTGCAGGCGGGCGCGCAGCGTCTCGCTGTCGAGGTCGAGCGCTGCGATGGCATCGGGACTGCAGTCGGCCGCATCCAGCTTGCCGCCGGGGAAGACGTAGACGCCGCCCAGCACTCGGGTGTCGGCATGGCGGCGCAGCAGCAGCACCTCCAGGCCGGCCGCGTCGTCGCGCAGCAGGACCAGGGAGGCGGAGTCGCGCGCCGGGCTGGCGTTCGGTGTGGTGCTCATGCGGGAGTCAGGCGAAATGGTCGAAGCTGGCCAGCTGCAGCGCCGCCGGCCTGCCGCCATCGAGCCAGCGCAGGCCGGGCGTGGCGCTGACGCGGCCGATGCGCGTCACCGGCGTGCCGGTGCTGGCTGCAGCCTGCTCCACCGCCGCGCGCGCGGCGGGCGGCGCGGTGAAGACGAGCTCGTAGTCGTCGCCGCCGGCCAGCACGCAGCGCAGCAGCTGCTCGCGCGGACGCGCGCGCAGGTCGGCACTCACGGCGGCGGACGGGAGCAGCCGGTCGAGCTCGATCTCGGCGCCGAGGCCGCCCGAGCTGTCCAGGATGTGGCCGAGGTCGCCGCCCAGACCATCGCTGACGTCGGCCGCGGCGCTCGCGATGCCGCGCAGCGCCAGGCCGAGCGCCAGGCGCGGCGTCGGGCGCTCCAGGCGCGCGCGCGCGCGCTGCAGCACCTCGGGCGCGAGCGGCTGCACGCCGAGCAGCGCCTCGAGCGCCAGCCGGGCGTCGCCCAGCGTGCCGCTGACCCAGACCTCGTCGCCGGCGCGCGCGCCGCTGCGGCGCAGTTCCCGGCCCGGCGGCACCTGGCCGAACACCGTGATGCAGAGGTTGAGCGGGCCCTGGGTCGTGTCGCCGCCGACCAGCGGGCAGGCCGACGCGTCGGCGAGCGCGAACAGGCCCGCCGTGAAGCCGGCCAGCCAGGCCTCGTCGGCGCGGGGCAGCGCCAGCGCCAGCGTGAAGCCCAGCGGCTGCGCGCCCATGGCGGCAAGGTCGCTCAGGTTGACCGCCAGCGCCTTGTGGCCGAGCGCCGCCGGCTCGACGTCGGGGAAGAAATGCCGGCCCTCGACCAGCATGTCGCAGGAAATGGCGAGGCGCTGGCCGGCGTCCGGCTGCAGCAGCGCGCAGTCGTCGCCTATGCCCAGCACCACGCCGGGCGGATTGGGGCCCGGGCGCTGGAAGTAGCGCGCGATCAGTTCGAATTCACCCATGGAGCAATCAGTGCAGCGGCGGCTTGCTGTCCTCGCCGTCGGCGCGCAGCACGAAGGTGGCGATCGGCACCTCGAAGCGGTGGCCGTCGACGCCGACGCAGAAGTAGTGTCCGCTCATGATACCCATGGGCGTGCGCAGGCGCGCGCTGCTGCTGTACTGGAAGGCCTCGCCAGGCTCGAGCAAGGGCTGGCGTCCGACCACGCCCAGGCCGTCGACGACCTGGGTCTCGCCGCAGGAATCCTCGATTTCCCAGTGGCGCGAGACCAGCTGCGCCGCGACCGAACCGGTGTTGGCGATGGTGATGGTGTAGGCGAAGACATAGCTGTCGCGCTGTGGCGAGGACTGGTCGGGCAGGTATTCGGGCCTGACCTGGACGTCGAACTGGTATTTGGCCATATGCGCATCCTAACCAGCTTGGGCTTGCCTTGGCGTGCCAGGGGCCGAATCCGGGACCGTGTCGCAGGCGGGCAAAGCTGCCACAATCGCGCGCATGAGCACCTATCGCATCGCCCCCTCCATCCTCTCGGCCGACTTTGCCCGCCTGGGCGAGGAGGTCCGCCATGTGCTGGCCGCCGGCGCCGACTGGATCCACTTCGACGTGATGGACAATCACTACGTTCCCAACCTGACCTTCGGCCCCATGATCTGCCAGGCGCTGAAGCCGCATGCCGTCAGGCCTGACGGCACGCCGGCGCCGATCGACGTGCACCTGATGGTGCAGCCGGTCGATGCGCTGGCCGCCGCCTTTGCCGATGCGGGCGCCGACCTGATCAGCTTCCACCCCGACGCATCGACCCATGTGCACCGCAGCGTGCAGGCGATCAAGGCGCGCGGCGTGCAGGCCGGCCTGGTGTTCAACCCGGCCGAGCCGCTGGACGTGCTGGACTGGGTGATCGACGACATCGACCTGATCCTGATCATGAGCGTCAACCCGGGCTTCGGCGGCCAGGGCTTCATCGACAGCGCGCTGCGCAAGATCGAGGCCGCTCGCCGGCGCATCGAGGCCAGCGGCCGCGACATCCGCCTCGAGGTCGACGGCGGCATCAAGGCCGACAACATCCGCCGCGTCGCCGACGCGGGAGCCGACACCTTCGTGGCCGGCAGCGCGATCTTCGGCAAGCCCGACTACCGCGCCGTCATCGACCAGATGCGCGCCGCGCTGGCCTGAGCCTGGCGTCGCCGCGCGGCCTGAATGCCCCTACGCGCGATGGCGGAGCCAGCCGGCCGCGCCGCTTGAGTGAAAATGGCGGTTTCGCCTGTCACTGACATGGCCTGGCGCGCGGCCCTGCCGCTGCCGGCCGCATCCGCCGTGCCCGATACCCCGACCGATCCCTCCCGCATGACTGGCGGCGAACGCCGCGCCAGTCTCTCGCTCGCCTCCATCTTTGCCCTGCGCATGCTGGGCCTGTTCCTGGTGCTGCCGGTGTTCGCGCTCGAGGCCCGCCGCTACCCCGGCGGCGACGATCCCGCGCTGGTCGGCCTGGCCATGGGCGTCTACGGCCTGACCCAGGCCCTGCTGCAGATCCCGCTTGGCATGGCGTCCGACCGCTGGGGCCGCAAGCCCGTGATCCTGGCCGGGCTGGGCCTGTTCGCGCTCGGCAGCGCGGTCGCGGCCTGGGCGCCCAGCGTGCACTGGCTGGTGGCCGGGCGCGCGCTGCAGGGCGCGGGTGCGATCTCGGCCGCGGTCACGGCCTTCCTGGCCGACGTCACGCGCGACAGCGTGCGCACCAAGGCGATGGCGCTGGTGGGCATGAGCATCGCGCTGATGTTCGCGCTCTCGCTGGTGCTGGCGCCGCTGCTGGCGGCAGGGATAGGGCTGCGCGGCCTGTTCGCGCTGACCACCGCGCTGGCGCTGGCCGGCATGGCCATCGTGGCCTGGGTGGTGCCGCCCGAGCCGGCCCAGCACAAGGATCCCGCCCGCGGCGGCCTGCGCGAGGTGCTGCGTCATGCCGGCCTGCTGCGGCTGGACTTCGGCGTCTTCGCGCTGCACGCGGTCCAGCTCTCGATGTGGATGGCGGTGCCGGCGGTGCTGGTGCAGGCCGGCCTGGCCGCGGCCGAGCACTGGAAGGTCTACCTGCCCGCGGTGCTGGTGTCCTTCCTGCTCATGGGCGGCGCGCTGTTCCGGCTCGAGCGCAAGGGCTACCTGCGAGCCGTGTTCCTGTTTGCCATCGGCCTGATCCTGGCGGTGCAGCTGGGCTTCCTGGCGCTGGGGCAGTCGCCCTCGCTGTGGCTGGCGGCGACGCTGCTGTGTCTGTTCTTCACCGGCTTCAACGCGCTGGAGGCCAGCCAGCCCAGCCTGGCCTCGCGCCTGGCACCGCCGGCGCATCGCGGCACGGCGCTGGGCGTCTACAACACGCTGCAGTCGCTGGGTTTCTTCGCCGGCGGCGCGGTCGGTGGCTGGCTGTCCAAGACCCAGGGCAGTACCGGCGTGTTCGCGGCCTGCGCCGGCCTGAGCGCGCTCTGGCTGCTGCTGGCCTGGCCGATGAAGGCGCCGGCAGTAAGCGGGCCGGTGCGGCACTGAGAGCGTGTTCAAAGTCTTCTGAGCAAGAGCGCCAAGAAGGCCAGATGGACGAACTGCAGGCTGGTGTTGAGCCGCCGCTCGCAGTTCTTCCACAGCCGCCTGTTCTTGTCCAGCCAGGCACTTCCGGCCATCCTCCAGATCGCATCAACCTTTAGCGGTTGCTGATCCGCTTGTCGGGCAGGTGGGCGACAGCGTGCTATTTTGCAGGTGGTCGTGAAGACCCCCTGAAGCGCGCCCTTCACCAAGCCATGCCAGGCCCCCGCACTTTCTGCTCAGGCGTACAGCGCGCTCGCGTGGTGGCTGAAGTGGTCGGCCAGGAAGCTGGCGATGAAGTAGTAGCTGTGGTCGTAGCCTGGATGGCGGCGCAGCGTCAGCGGATGGCCGGCCTGCTGGCAGGCGGCTTCCAGCAGTTCGGGGCGCAGCTGGGTGGCCAGGAACTCGTCGTCCTCGCCCTGATCCACGAGCAGGGGCAGGCGCTGCGGCGCGTTGGCGATCAGTGCCACCGTGTCCCAGTCCTGCCAGCCGCTGCGGTCTTCGCCCAGGTAGGCGGCCAGCGCCTTCTGGCCCCAGGGCACCAGGCTGGGCGCGACGATCGGCGAGAAGGCCGAGACGCTGCGGTAGCGCCCCGGATGGCGCAGCGCCGTCACCATGGCGCCATGCCCGCCCATGGAGTGGCCCAGAATGCCGCGTGCAGCGGTGGCGGGAAAGTGCGACTCGACCAGCGCGGGCAGCTCGTCGGCCACATAGTCCTGCATCCGGTAATGCGGCGCCCAGGGGGCCTGGGTGGCATTGACGTAGAAGCCCGCGCCCTGGCCCAGGTCGTAGGCCGGGTCGTTGGCGACGGCTTCGCCGCGCGGGCTGGTGTCGGGGGCGACCACGATCAGCTGGTGGCGCGCGGCATGCTGCTGCGCGCCGGCCTTGGTGATGAAGTTCTGCTCGGTGCAGGTCAGGCCCGAGAGCCAGTACAGCACCGGGCAGGGCTGGCCTGCGAGCGCGGCGGGCGGCAGGTAGACCGCCAGGCGCATCTCGCAGCCCAGGGTGCTGGAGGCGTGTTTCCACACCTCCTGGCGCCCGCCGAAGCTGGCGTGGTGTTCGATGCGTTCCATGGCGGCGTTCAACCGTAGCGGACCACGGAGCGGATCGACTTGCCCTCGTGCATCAGGTCGAAGGCCTCGTTGATCTCGGTCAGCGGCATGGTATGGGTGACGAAGGGCGCGAGCTGGATGCGGCCAGCCATCGCGTCCTCCACCATGCCGGGCAGTTGCGTGCGGCCCTTGACGCCGCCAAAGGCGGTGCCCATCCATTTGCGGCCGGTCACGAGCTGGAACGGACGGGTGGAGATTTCCTGCCCTGCGCCCGCCACGCCGATGATGACCGACTGGCCCCAGCCGCGGTGCGCGCATTCCAGCGCCGCGCGCATCACGTTGACGTTGCCGATGCATTCGAAGCTGTGGTCCACGCCCCAGCCCGTCATCTCGACGATGACCTGCTGGATCGGCTTGTCATGGTCCTTGGGATTGACGCAATCGGTGGCGCCGAAGGTGCGCGCCAGGTCGAACTTGGCCGGGTTGGTGTCGATGGCGATGATGCGACCGGCCTTGGCCAGCTGGGCGCCCTGGATCACGGCCAGGCCGATGCCGCCGAGGCCGAACACGGCGACCGTGTCGCCCTCCTGCACCTTGGCGGTGTTCTTGACCGCACCCAGGCCGGTGGTCACGCCGCAGCCCAGCAGGCAGACCTGCTCCGGATTGGCGTCGGGGTGGACCTTGGCCAGCGACACCTCGGCCACCACGGTGTATTCGCTGAAGGTCGAGCAGCCCATGTAGTGGTAGATCGGCTGGCCGTTGTACGAGAAGCGCGTGGTGCCGTCGGGCATCACGCCCTTGCCTTGCGTGGCGCGCACGGCCACGCACAGGTTGGTCTTGCCGCTCTTGCAGAACAGGCACTCGCCGCACTCGGCGGTGTAGAGCGGGATCACATGGTCGCCCGGCTTGACGCTGGTGACGCCTTCGCCCACTTCGACCACGATGCCCGCGCCTTCATGTCCCAGCACGGCCGGGAAGATGCCTTCGGGGTCGTCGCCCGAGAGCGTGAAGGCGTCGGTGTGACAGACGCCGGTGTGCGTGATCCTGACCAGCACTTCGCCCTTTTTGGGCGGTGCCACGTCGATCTCGACGATCTGCAGGGGTTCTCCGGCCTTGAAGGCCACGGCGGCTCGGGATTTCATGAACGGTCTCCGAAAAGAGGTAAGTGGCGAAATGTGAAATGGACCGGGCCATGGATGCCAGGCCCGTCGGTGCGGCTCACTTCAGGTAGGAGCGCACCAGGCGCATGAGTTGCTCGATTTCGGCCTCCATGCCGGGTTTGGCGTCCTGGGCTGTGCCAAAGGTCTCGCGCAGGTGGCTGTCGAGCACCTCGGCCATCAGCCCGTTGGCCGCGCCCCGCAGGGCCGCGAGCTGCTGCAGCAGCGATCCGCAGTCAGTGCCGGCCTCCACGGCGCGTTCCAGGGCCTCTGCCTGTCCACGGATACGGCGCAGCCTGGTAATGACGCGTTTCTTTTCCTGTGGGGAATGGGGCATGGCAGCGGCTTGTGTTAGTACTGGGGGGTAGTATATGGCCGAACTGAGCTGAAATGAACTGACCCGAGCTTCGCACAGCGCGGAGACTTTGAACACGCTCTGAGGAAAAACGAACATGCCGAACTTTGTCGTCCATCGGCTGCGTTGCATAAATGCCCAGTTTGGGGGCCGACCGAGCCGCGGCAAGCTTCCGGGATCTGCGTCCGTGTGGGTAATACAGCCGTAGATGATGAGGCTGCCCTTGATGGAAGCGGGGGCAGGCGGATGCGGTTGACGGTCGAGGATTGGCCGCGGGAGTTGGAGTTGGTGCTCGGGCGTCTGGGTGGCCTGTTCAGGCGCTCGGAGCCCTGCTGGCAGCGCAGCTTGGCGGTCCTGCGCAAGATGGCTGACGCACTTGGTGTGGCCGGGTCATCATGGCATGAAACACGCACTGCACGAGGCGAGTTGGAGACGCCGGAATCAGTACCGCGCCCGCCAGTGCCACTGCCGCCGCAGGCGGCTTCGTTCCCCCCTCTTGAAATTACGGCTGTAGCAATAAGCGCGCGTCGGATATAGCGAGACCACAAGACCGTCTTCGTCGACGCTGGTCGATAACCCATACACTTGGCACGGCTGGAGCCGACGCGTCGGCGTGTTCATCTGGCTCTCTCACTCCATAGATCGAATACAAAAACTGCCATGGCCCGCTTGAATCGCCTCCCCCCCATTCACGCCCTTGCAGCCTTCGAGAGTGCGGCCCGACTCGGTGGTTTTGCCCAGGCAGCTGCCGAGCTGTGCATCACGCCCAGCGCGGTCAGCCACCGCATCCGGCAACTGGAGGGATTGCTGGGCGAGCAATTGTTCGACCGATCACCGAACGGCGTGCGCCTGAGTCCGACCGGGCAGCGCACGCTGCAGGGTGTGCGTGAATCCTTCGACAAGCTGTCGCTGCTGTTCAACACTGAACCCCAGGGCATGCGGCTGACAGTCGGCTCGCCACCGACTTTCGCGCGCAATCTGCTGATCCCGCACCTGCCCGAGTTCTATCAGGAATGGCCTGACATCGATATCCAGCTGGCAGTGGCCGCGCCCATGCAGGACCAGCACGAACGCCATGACGTCGACATCCGCTTTGGCAAGCCGCCTTTTGACGGTCGACTTGCGATCAAGCTTTTCGATGACCAGCTGCTGATATTGGCCGCCCCGGGCTATTTGGCACGGCGGCCATTGAACCGCCCGGCTGACCTCGCGCAGGCCGAACTGCTGCGCTCGCCGCTCGTGCCATGGCTGCCTTGGCTGACGGCAGCCGGGCTCGAGGCGCGCGAGCCCGTGCGGGGCCCGATGTTCACCGAGCTGGGCTTCCTGCTTGAAGCCGCTGCGAGCGGCCTGGGGGTGGCAATCTGCCCAAGCCGTCTGGCACAGCACTGGCAGGAAACTGGGCAACTCGTCGCGCTTTTTGACGTCGCAGTTCATTCGGAAAGCACTTACTACGCTTTGGCCGACCGCGAGGTGGCGCAGCGTCCTGAAGTCGGGGCTTTCCTGGACTGGCTGCGGACCACGTTTGCCTGAGCGTCTGCTCAGGTGGGGATTCAGGCCGGCGGAATCCAGCCGGCCTCGACCACGATCACATGCAGATAGCGGGGCCCATGCGCGCCCAGCACCAGGCTGCCCTCGATGTCGGTCGTGCCGCTGGCGCCGGTGATCAGGTTCAGGTTGCGCGGCATGGGCTGGCCCGCCACCAGGGCGGCGTAGTCATCCAGATAGGGCAGCAGCTTGTCGCCCGGCAGCACGACCAGGTGGTGCAGCGGCAGGAAGTTGCCCAGCACGGCCAGGTCCGGTCCCGAATGGAACACCAGCGAGCCGGTCTCGGCGATGCCCCAGCGCGCGATGCCGACGGCGACCGGCTCCTTGGCCGCGACCGTCTCGTGCACCTCGAAGGCCGACCAGTTCAGCATCCGCAGCACGGCATTCGGCTGCAGGGCGATCGACAAGGGCAGGCCCTTGGCGGTCAGGTAGTCGCTCACCGCCGCCGGCACTGCCGCCATCGATGACAGCCGGCTCACCGTGGCCGCCACCCGCGGCGAGGTGACTTTCTCGATGAAGCGGTCGGCCAGGCTGCCCGCGCCGGGCGCGGGGCGGGTGGCGTTCGGTTCTGCCAGCAAGGTCTGCGCGGCGCTGCGCACGCTGGCTGCATCGATGCCGCGATTGCCCAGTGCAGCGCGGACCTTGTTCAGAATGGCTTCGCGGGTATTGCTCATGATGATTGTCCTTGGCGGCGCTGGTACTGGGCCATGAAGCTGCTCGCCTCGGGGACCGGGAAGTCGCGGTGCCGGGTCCAGGCGCCCAGGCCGGGCATGCTGCTGATCCAGCCATTGCGGCCGAACAGGCGCATGGCGCGCACTGCCAGGCCCTGGCCGAGCCGGTACAGCCAGGGTCGGGACGCGACGAAGGTGTAGAGGCCGAGCCCGATCCGGGTCGAGGTCGGCTCCAGCCCGTCGCGCCAGGAGCGGTCGCGCCAGCCGCGCAGCAAGGTCGGCAACGGAATCTTCACCGGGCAGACTTCCTGGCATTTGCCGTTCAGCGTGCAGGCATGGGCCAGGTCGCGCGATTGCTCCAGGCCGTCGAAGACCGGGGTCAGCACGGCGCCCATCGGGCCGGGGTAGGTGCCGCCGTAGGCATGGCCGCCGAGCTGGCGGAACACCACGCAGTGGTTCATGCAGGCGCCGCAGCGGATGCAGCGCAGCATCTCGCGCAGGCTCGCATCGGCCAGCATCTTGGTGCGCCCGTTGTCGACCAGCACGATGTGGAATTCCTCTGGTCCGTCCAGGTCGCCGGGGCGCCTGGGGCCGCAGTGGAAGGTGGTGTACTGGGTGACTTCGGCGCCGGTGGCCGAGCGCACCAGCAGGCGCAGCATGGCAAAGGCGTGCGACAGGCTGGGCACCAGCTTCTCGATGCCGGCGGTGACGATGTGCACGCGCGGCGGCGAGGTGGTCAGTTCGGCGTTGCCTTCGTTGGTGACCGTGCAGGTGGCACCGGTGTCGGCCAGCAGGAAGTTGGCCCCCGAGATCGCCACGTCGGCGCTCAGGAACTTGTCGCGCAGCTCGCGGCGCGCGCTCTCGACCATCGCCTCGATGGTCTCCTCATGGTGCGGCTCGCGGTGCGACTGCTTGAACAGCGCCGACACCTGCTCGCGGGTGCGGTGCATCGACGGCCAGATGATGTGCGAGGGCCGGTCGCCGGCCAGTTGCACGATGTGCTCGGCCAGGTCGGTCTCGTAGCGCTCGAAGCCGGCCTCGTCGAGCGCATGCGGCAGGCCGATTTCCTCGCCCAGCATCGACTTGACCCGCGTCACCCGCTTGGCCTTGGCCTGCTGGCACAGCTCGACCACGATGCGCGAGGCTTCCTCGGCCGTCGCGGCCCAGTGCACCTTGGCGCCCGAGGCGGTGGCATTGCGCTCGAACTCCAGCAGGTAGTGGTCCAGGTTGGCCACCACATGGTCCTTGATGCGCTGGCCCAGGTCACGCGCGGTCTCGAACTGCGGGAAGGCCGCCACCGCCGCGGCGCGCTTCTTCTCGGCGTTGCCGGTGGTGCGGTCGATCGCCAGCTTCAGCGTCGGATCGTCCAGCGCCGCCTGCGCCCGGTCATGGAAGGAAATCACCGAAGTCTGCATCGGGTCCTCACTTTCTGGGGGCGATGGGAGGGACTTCGGCCTTGCCGGCCAGCACCTCGGCGGTGTGGTAGACGCGCACCTGCGAACCCTGGCGCTGCAGCTTGCCGGCCATGTTCATCAGGCAGCCGAGGTCGCCGCCGAGCAGGACCTGGGCCCCGCTGCGCTCGATCGCGGTCGCCTTCTCGCCGACCACCGCGTTGGAGATCGCCGGGTACTTGACGCAGAAGGTACCACCGAAGCCGCAGCAGACATCGTTGCCTTCCAGCGGCACCATGTCCAGCTGGTCGACAGCCGACAGCAGCTTGCGCGGCTGGGCAAAGACGCCGAGCTCGCGCAGGCCGGAGCAGCTGTCGTGGTAGGTGACCGTGGCCGGGAAGGCGCGACCGGCGGGCCGAAAGTCCCTCACGTCGACCAGGAAGCTGGTCAGCTCGAAGCAGCGCTCGGCCAGGCGTTTGGCGCGCTCGGCCCAGGCGGGATCATCGGCCAGTGCCTCGGGATAATGGGCCTTCACCATGCCGATGCAGGAGCCCGAGGGCGCCACGACATAGTCGTAGGGCTCGAAGATCTCGATGAAGCGCCGCGCCAGCTTGGCCGTGTCCCGGGTATCGCCGCTGTTGAAGGCGGGCTGGCCGCAGCAGGTCTGCGCGCCGGGCACCTCGACCCGGCAGCCGGCTTCTTCCAGCAACTGCAGGGTCGAGAACCCGATGTTGGGCCGGATCGTGTCGACCAGGCAAGTCACGAACAGCGCCACCCGGGGGGATGGGGGCCTGTTGGTTTTGACAGGGGTGGGGCTCATCTTCTCTGCACTTTCTGTTGGCTGGAGGGTCAAGTTTTAAATCACCATCCGGGTGAACGGGAAGACATAGGCCTGCAGCGTCACGAACAGGCCGACCAGGCCGGCCAGTGCGATCGAGTGGAAGAACACGTAGCGCAGGATCTCGCCCTCCTTGTTGAACCAGCGCGTGGCGGTGGAGGCCACGACGATCGACTGGGCGTCGATCATCTTGCCCATCACGCCGCCCGAGCTGTTGGCCGCGCCCATCAGGTTGGGGCTCAGGCCCAGGTGCTCGGCTGCGACCTTCTGCATGCCGCCGAACAGCACGTTCGATGCGGTGTCGGAGCCGGTCAGCGCCACGCCAATCCAGCCCATCATGGTGCCGAAGAAGGGGTAGAGCCAGCCGGTGTTGGCAAAGGCCAGGCCCAGGGTGGTGTCGGTGCCCGAGAAGCGGGTCAGCGTGCCGAGCGCCAGCATCAGCACGATGGTCAGCAGCGAGTACCTGACCAGCCACACCGTGCTGAAGAAGGTGCGCACGATGTTGAGCGGCTTGTACTTCATGATCAGCGCGCTGATGATGGCCGCGAGCAGGATGCCGGTGCCGGTCGCTGACAGCAGGTTCAGCGTGTAGACGGCGGCTTCGGGGTGCGGCTTGGGCACCACGGGCGGCATCTTCAGGACCAGGTTGTGCAGGCCCTCGATCGGGAACTTCGGCGCGAAGATGCCGTTGAACCAGGCCTTGACGGGTGGCAGGCCCCAGATGAACACGAACACCGACAGGATGACCCAGGGCGTCCAGGCGGCCACCAGGGCCTCGCGGCCGTGGCGCACGACGGGCTGCGGCGGCTTGGCATCCGAGGCGCTGGGGTCGCGGCCGCGCATGGCCGGCGAGGTCCAGACCTTCTTCGGCTGCCAGACGCGCAGGAAGGCCACCAGCGACAGCATTGAGACGATGGCGGCGATGATGTCCACCAGTTCCGGCCCCATGTAGTTGGACACCAGGTACTGCGGGATTGCGAACGACAGGCCGGTGACCAGGAGTGCGGGCCAGATCTCCCACATCGCCTTGCGGCCGGCGAAGGCCCAAATCAGCCAGAACGGCACCAGCAGCGAGAAGAAGGGCAGCTGGCGACCGATCATGCCCGTGACCGCCATCAGGTCGTAGCCGTGCACCTGGGCCAGCGTGATGACCGGCGTGCCCAGCGCGCCAAAAGCCACCGGAGCCGTGTTGGCGATCAGCGACAGGCCCGAGGCAGCCAGCGGCGAAAATCCCAGGCCGATCAGGATGGCCGCCGTTACCGCCACTGGCGTGCCGAAGCCGGCCGCACCTTCGAAGAAGGCACCGAAGCAGAACGCGATCAGCAGCAACTGGATGCGGCGGTCCTCGGTGATGCTCGACAGCGAGTCCTGCAGCACCTTGAAGCTGCCGTTCTGCTCGGTCAGCTGGTGCAGAAAGATGATGTTGAGCACGATCCAGCCGATCGGCAGCAGGCCGACAAAGCCGCCCAGCATGGCGGCGCGGCCAGCCATGTCGGCCGGCATGCCGTAGGCGAAGACCGCGATGACAAAGGCCGCCACCAGGCCCATGCCGGCGGCGATATGCGCCTTGATGTGGAAGAAACCCAGCGCTGCCAGCATGACGACCACGGGGATCGCGCCAAGCAGCGTGGAGATGAACATGTTGTTGAAGGGGTCGTAGACCTGTTGCCAAGTCATTCATTTCTCCTTGGTGTCTGGCCGTTCGGCTCGCGAGAAGCCGCTTGCAGGCCAATAGTTGGTAGCTGGAATCAGGGAGGCGGAGATCCCGCCGGTGGGCGTCAGGGTGGTGAATCCTCGGCGATAGCCAACCGGATGGCAAACAACATTTATTGAAGGTACGGGCAAAAGGTTTCAGTGCGGGTTTACCCTGATTGCGGTGTCCCGCAGCTTCCGGGGCAGGGCTCGGACTGGTTCAATTGCGCAGTCCCAATCTGTACCAACTTGCCCTTCAGGTCTGTTCCCCACAAGGGAGCCGGCCGGGCAGATTCCACTGCAACCCTTGATGAGTCACATGAAAAATCGATCCGTCCGTTCCCTGCTCGTCGCCAACCGGGGCGAGATCGCGATCCGGGTGATGCGCGCGGCCACCGAGATGGGGCTGCGCACGGTGGCGGTGTACTCGCACGAGGACCGCTTCGCGCTGCACCGCTTCA
>JBEEPT010000150.1:0-5791 GCA_041190985.1 Pseudomonadota bacterium | reverse complement strand
GGCATCGTGCTGACCGGCGGCAGCTCGGTCATGCCCGGCATGGTCGAGCTCGGCGAGGACATCTTCCTCAAGCCGGTGCGCCGCGGCGTGCCGAAGTACGCCAGCGCCCTGAGCGACATGGTGGCGCAGCCGCGCGCCGCCACCGTGATGGGCCTGCTCGAGGAGGCCAGGCTGGCCCGGCTGCGCGGCCAGAAGGTCGCGCAGAAGGTGGGCTCGGTGCAGAGCACGCTGGGGCGCATCAAGGACTGGTTCGTAGGCAATTTCTGATCACCATACCGCGCCGCCGGGATGAGCGGCAGACAGTTTTTTCTTTGCAGGATTCGGTTTCAGGTTCAGGCCATCAGGGCATTCAAGGAGAAGGGAAATGAGCATCGAGATGATCGAAGTCGAGGAGTTCAACCGCGGCACCCAGATCAAGGTGATCGGTGTCGGCGGTGGCGGCAGCAATGCCGTCGAGCACATGATCCAGAGCCAGGTGCAGGGCGTGGAGTTCATCTGCGCCAACACCGATGCGCAGGCGCTCAACAAGTCGAGCGCGCACCGCCTGATCCAGCTCGGCCAGTCCGGCCTGGGCGCGGGCAGCAAGCCCGAGAAGGGCCGCATCGCCGCCGAGATGGCCGAGTCGGACATCCGCGCCGCGATCGACGGCGCCCACATGATCTTCATCACCGCCGGCATGGGCGGCGGCACCGGCACCGGCGCCGCGCCGCTGATCGCCAGGCTGGCCAAGGAAATGGGCATCCTGACCGTGGGCGTGGTGACCAAGCCCTTCGAGTGGGAAGGCGGGCGCCGCATGAACAACGCCGAGACCGGCTTGGCCGAGCTCGAGGCCAACGTCGACTCGCTGATCGTCGTGCTCAACGACAAGCTGCTCGAGGTCATGGGCGACGACGTGACCCAGGACGAGGCCTTCGCCGAGGCCAACGACGTGCTCAGGAACGCCGTCGGCGGCATCGCCGAGATCATCAACGTCGAGGCCATGGTCAACGTCGACTTCGAGGACGTGCGCACCGTGATGGGCGAGCAGGGCAAGGCCATGATGGGCACCGCGATCGCCAGCGGCCCGGACCGCGCCCGCATCGCGGCCGAGCAGGCCGTGGCCTGTCCGCTGCTGGAAGGCGTGGACATGCGCGGCGCCAAGGGCGTGCTGGTGCTGATCAGCGCCGCCAAGGGCTCGCTGAAGCTGAGCGAGTCCAAGGTCGCGATGAACACCATCCGCGCCTTCGCCGCGCCCGATGCGCACGTGATCTACGGCACCGCCTACGACGAGTCGCTGGGCGACGCGATCCGCGTCACCGTGGTCGCCACCGGCCTGAACCGCCAGGCCGCGCGCCAGCCGCTGACCGTGGTGCAGACCCAGCCCGGACTGCGCAACGGCACCGACAACGGCTTCATCCTGCCCGAGCTCAGCCGGCCGGCCGGCGGCCTGGGCGGCGCGAGCGCCGTCCCCGGCGCCGAGTCCGCCAACCCCTGGGTGCGCGGGCGTGACCGCGCCACGGCCGCTGCCAAGGTCGACGCGCTGGCCTCGGGCGGCATGGACGACTTCGAGATCCCGGCCTTCCTGCGCAAGCAGGCCGACTGAGGCCTTGGCTGCGCGCGGCGAGGGGAGGGGCGGCGCCCTGTGGCGCTGGTTCGAGCAGCGGGTCGACCCCTACCCGGACGAGCTCCCGCCCACGCCCCCGCGCGGCTTTCGCGCCTTCCTCTGGGCCGGGACCCGGGGCCTGCGGCCCTACATCCTCGGCATGACGCTGCTGACGGCGGCGATCGGCGCCTTCGAGGCCCTGCTGTTCGCGCTGCTCGGCCGCGTGGTCGACTGGCTGGGGCAGACGCCAGCCGAGCGGCTCTGGGCCGAGCAGGGGCCGCGCCTGCTGCTGCTCGGCGCGCTGGTGCTCGGCAGCGTGGCGCTGGTGGCGCTGCAGACCCTGCTCAAGCACCAGACGCTGGCGGGCAACTTCCCGATGCGGCTGCGCTGGAACTTCCACCGCCTGATGCTGGGCCAGAGCATGGCCTTCTACCAGGACGAGTTCGCCGGCCGCGTCGCGGCCAAGGTGATGCAGACCGCGCTCGCGGTGCGCGACACCTGCATGACGCTGGGCGACATCCTGGTCTTCGTCACGATCTACTTCGTGACCATGGTGGCGGTGCTCGGCGGCTTCGACGCCTGGATGCTGCTGCCCTTCCTGGGCTGGGTCGGACTCTACGCGCTGAGCCTGCGCTGGTTCGTGCCGCGGCTGTCGCGTGTCTCGCGCGCCCAGGCCGACGCGCGCGCGCTGATGACCGGGCGCATCACCGACGCCTACACCAATATCGCGACCGTCAAGCTGTTCTCGCACGCCGGGCGCGAGGCCGGCTACGCCCGCTCGGCGATGCAGGAATTCATGCACACCGTGCACGGCCAGATGCGCCTGGTCAGCGGCATCGAGATCATCAACCACCTGCTCAGCATGGGCCTGATCGTGTCGACCGCCGGCGTCGCGCTGTGGCTGTGGAGCCGGGGCCAGGTCGGCGTCGGCGCGGTCGCCGCGGCCAGCGCGATGGCGCTGCGGCTCAACGGCATGTCGCACTGGGTGATGTGGGAGATGTCCTCGCTGTTCGAGAACGTCGGCACGGTGCAGGACGGCATCAACACGCTGGCGCAGCCGCAGCGCGTGCTCGACCGGCCCGGCGCGCCGCCGCTGCAGGTGCCGCGCGGCGAGATCCGCTTCGAGCACGTCAGCTTCGCCTACGGCCAGCAGTCAGCAGGCGCTGCGGGAGGCGAGCCGCGCTGGGTGATCAGCGACCTCGACCTGACCATCCGGCCGGGCGAGAAGATCGGCCTGGTCGGCCGCTCCGGCGCCGGCAAGTCGACCATCGTCAACCTGCTGCTGCGCTTCTACGACCTCGAGCGCGGCCGCATCCTGATCGACGGCCAGGACATCGCCGCCGTGCGGCAGGACAGCCTGCGCGAGCGCATCGGCATGGTGACGCAGGACACCTCGCTGCTGCACCGCTCGGTGCGCGACAACATCCTCTACGGCCGGCCCGACGCCGGGGACGACGCGATGGTCGAGGCGGCCCGGCGCGCCGAGGCGCACGAGTTCGTCCAGACCCTGAGCGACCCGGCGGGGCGCAGCGGCTACGACGCGCATGTCGGCGAGCGCGGCGTCAAGCTCTCGGGCGGCCAGCGCCAGCGCATCGCGATCGCGCGCGTCATGCTGAAGGACGCGCCGATTTTGCTGCTCGACGAGGCCACCAGCGCGCTCGACTCCGAGGTCGAGGCCGCGATCCAGGCCAGCCTTTACCAGCTCATGGAGGGCAAGACCGTGGTCGCGATCGCGCACCGGCTGTCCACCATCGCGGCCATGGACCGACTGATCGTGCTCGACCAGGGCCGCGTCGTCGAGCAGGGCACGCACGCCGAGCTGCTGGCGCAGGGCGGCCTCTACGCGCGGCTGTGGGCGCGCCAGAGCGGGGGCTTCCTGGGCGAGGAGGCGTGATAGTTTTCATATCAAAATCTCTTCGCATAAAATCTAATCAGAGTGAACGGCAAACGGAGGGAGACCTCCGGACGCAAAGCCACGGGCCCTTGTCGTCGATGGCAAGGGCAGCCGGGTTGCCTCTGTAACCTTGTGTCGACTGATGCTGGCGCTGTCCACTGAGTTGCCATGGCCAGCGGGGTCTTGCGTGCTGCTGTTTTTCAGCCATTTTGGCTCTACAGATTAGACGCAAGACAACATACATGAGCACCATCAACGGCACCTTCGGCAAGGATACCCTGACAGGGGGAGCGGGAGTCAGCGACCAGATCGACGGTGGCGGCGGCTTTGATTACGTCGATTACCTGACGAGCCCGTGGACCGTCACTGTCAACCTTGCGACCGGCATGGCCAGTGACACCTATACGATCGACTGGCTATCGAATATCGAGGCCGTGCGTGGCTCCTTCTTCAACGACACCATCACTGGCAATGATGTGGACAATGTCCTTGATGGCGGTGCCGGCAATGACACACTCAAAGGCGGCCTGGGCAACGATACGCTCGATGGTGGCGCCGGCAGCGACACGGCCGACTATTCGGACAAGACGGCTGGCGTCAGCGTGACGCTCAATGGTGCAATTGCCGTCAAGCTCAAGGTCGGTGGCGTGGAGGAGGACAGCCTCAAGGACATCGAGAACCTGATCGGTGGCTCCGCGGCCGATCGGCTCACTGGCGACAGCCGGGCCAACATGCTGGTGGGCAATGCAGGTGACGACATTCTCAGTGGCGACCTGGGCAATGACACGCTCCAGGGCGGCCTGGGCAAGGACACGCTCGATGGTGGCGACGGCATCGACACGGCCGACTATTCGGACAAGACGGCTGGCGTCAGCGTGACGCTCAATGGTGGAACTGCAGTCAACGTCAGCGTCGGTGGCGTGGTCGAGGACAGCATCAGGAGCATCGAGAACCTGATAGGTGGTTCTTCAGATGACAGGCTCAGTGGAGACGCCCAGGCCAACATGCTGGTTGGCAATGCAGGTGCCGACATCCTCAACGGGGGCAAGGGGGCTGATGTCGTGACTGGGGGCGCGGGCAAGGATACCTTCGTGTTCGCGGCTGGCGACAGCGGCCAGGTCGCCAGTTCAATCGACCGGATCACCGACTATGCCAAGGGAACCATCGGCATGGGCGACCTGATCGACTTCGGAGTCGACCTGGTCACGGGCGGAGTGGCAGCGGCTGCCACCAGCTCACGGGCGTCGATCAACGCCACTACCGGTGTCGCTGCCTTCGCGGCTGGCTCTGGAGCGACGCTGGACGATGCGCTGGCCGATGTGGCCAAGAGCCTGTCACTGGATGGGGTCAAGGGTGCGGCCAAGGATGTGGCTGGCGAGTTTGCCTTCTTCAAGGTCAATGGCGCCGGAGACTACTACCTGTTCATCTCGGACGGCGTGGCGGGCGTGAGCGCCAAAGACATGGTCGTGCAGCTGATGGGCGTGAACGTCATCAACACCATCGACCTCGCGGGCGGTAACCTCACGATCAGCTCTTGATCGTCAGGGGGAACAGGGGGTAGGCTAGGCGCGCCCCTGGCGGCAGCGCGGCCATGCGTGATCCGGGATAATCCTGTCCCATGATCGCGCAACGTACCCTCAAGACCCTGACCAAGGCCGTTGGCGTCGGCTTGCACAGCGGCCAGCGCGTCGAGCTGACGTTGCGCCCGGCCCCCCCCGATACCGGCATCGTGTTTCGCCGCGTCGATCTGGCCGATCCGGTCGAGATTGCGGTCAACGCGCTGTCGGTGTCCGATACCCGGATGGCCTCGACGATTTCGCGCGGCAGCGCCAAAGTGTTCACGATCGAGCACATCATGAGCGCCTGCGCCGGCCTCGGCATCGACAACCTGGTGATCGACATCACGGCCGAGGAAGTTCCGATCCTTGACGGCTCGGCCGCTTCGTTTGTCTATTTGCTGCAAAGCGCCGGCAGCGTGGCGCAGAACGCGCCGCGGCGCTTCATCCGCGTGCTGAAAACCGTCGAGGTGCGCGAGGGCGAGGGGCGACACCTGAAGTGGGCGCGGCTCGACCCTTTCCACGGCTACAAGCTCAGTTTCCAGATCGAGTTCGACCACCCAGCGGTCAGCGCGACCGGCCAGGCGGTCGAGTTCGACCTCGGCAGCGGCCAGTACGCGCGCGAGATCGCGCGCGCGCGCACCTTCGGCTTCACGCGCGACGTCGAGAACATGCGCGCCAGCGGCCTGGCGCTCGGCGGCGGCCTCGACAACGCGATCGTGCTCGACGACACCCGGGTGCTCAACGCCGACGGCCTGC
>JBEEPT010000149.1:0-4251 GCA_041190985.1 Pseudomonadota bacterium | reverse complement strand
GTTGGAATTACCCGCATGCCGGACCCCCTGGGAAGGACCCGAGAGGCGTGGTGGGCTTGCAACAGCGAGGGAGAGGCGCCGGAACATCACGACCGAGCTGCCAGACGCGCGACCGACCGAGCCACCGACTGCTGCAGCGCCAGCTCGAGCTCCTGGCCCAGGCGCTTGCCTTGCAGCTCGGCCACGAAGGCGAAGTCCAGGCGCTGCTCGTACACCGCCGAGCTGACGAAGATGAAGATCGGCTTCGGCGCAGCCCGCCCCCACGCTGTGTCGCGCACCAGGTAGATGCCCGCCGGCAGCTTGCCCCGGCCGTTGGGAAAGGCCACGAACTGACCACCCGCACGGCGCTGTGCCCCGCGGATGGTCTTCAGCTTGCGTGCCTTGTCCTTCGCCGAGTCGGTGCTGAGCACCGTGGGCAGTGCACGCGTGCTGCCAGCGCGGCCGGTGTCGATGCGCAGCTGGCTGAGGATCTGCGTCATCTGGCCGCGGCTCACGTTACCGTAGGCATCGAGCCTGGCGAAGCGGCCAGGCACCGCGCGCATGGAGTCAGGCATCGCGCCGCCACGAATGAGCGACCGCTCGAACCCCGTCCACCGCCGCGGCCCGCCCTCGATCTGCCAGCGCAGGTAGCGGCTCTGCGGCCTGGCGCCCTGGTCCTTGATGCCGACCTCGCTCTCCAGTCGCTGCGCCGTGGCCGGCTTGGTGTAGACGGCATCGAGCGTGTATGGCGTGGGCCGGTCGAAGCTATCGACCATCTCCCGCACCTCAGCCGCCTTGGCGGCCACGGCCACACGCGTCAGCGCAGTGGCCAGCGCCGCATTCAGCCGGCGCTGGCTGAAGCCGGCCAGCTCGGCCTCGATCTGCGCCAGCCCCGTGGATGTCAAGCTCAGCTTCATCGCATCGCCTCCCTGCAAACGGGCCGCGCAGCAGGCCGGCTGCCCACCTCGCGCCATTGACCATCGGGCCCGCACTCGCGCGCCCAGAACTTGCCTTTGCCCTGCACGCCAGCGCGCACGATGGCGTCGACTGCATCGCGGCCCAGCTCAGCCCGCAGCTGGTCGATCCACTCGGCCGTCACCGGCATCAGCTCGCGCAACGACTCTTTGGCCACCTGGCCACCCCCTGGGAACAGTTGAAGGTGTTTTTCTGCGCAACCCTTCCCGCCAGAACCCGCATGGATGCTGGCTCTCCGGCTGTTGTGAAGGGTGTGAATAGTTTTTGAGGAAGGTTCTCCCCCAAACACACACCCATCCATCCATTGGCCCATGCGGGCCCGCACGCCCACACCCCCGCAGATGTCGCCCGGTGCATGTGCTCGCGCGCGTATGGGTTGCGCAAAACCCTTCACACTCTTCCCAAACGCGGCAGAGCCAGCATCCATGCGGGTTTCCGTGGGAAGGGTTGGTCCAGATTCGGCTAACAACCCTTCCCACTGAGGGCGCGCCAGGGCGCAAGCAGGCAGGCGACCGAGCCGGCGGGCCATCACATGAACCTCCGCGCACTGGCCAGCAGGTCGTGCAGCTGCGGCTGGAACATCTTCACCTTGGCATTGAAGTACTCGCTGCGGGTCACATCCGGCGGTGGATCCTCGGGTGGCTTGCGTTCCTCTCCGGCCACAGGCGGCCGCAGCAGCTCATGCGCCGCGGGGATGAAGTACATGACCCCCTGCCTGGCCGTGGTCTCGCCACTGAAATCGCCCTCGCTCACCGCCTTGTCGGAATAAGCCAGATAGCGCACCGTGCGCTTCGGTGGCGCACCCAGGCGCTCGAGCTCCTCGGTCATCGTGCGGCCGAACATGGTTTGATTCGGCACGAAGCGCTCGCCGTGCACACGCGCCCAGGCCTTGAAGGCCGTGTACAGGTCGGCAGCCGGGCAGCAGCAGAACGGCACACCCGCCAGGCCCCCCGACCAGTACGCGAAGAAGCGCTGGTCCACCGCCATGCCCAGGGTGATCAGGTGCAGCCGATCGCGGTTCTCGAAGGGCCGCGTGAACTCGTTGAAGCCGTCCAGCGGATAGGCCTGCAGATAGCCCAGGAACGCCTCGGCGCCGCCGTTGTCCAGCTCGGCCTGCAGCGCCTGGAAGTACTCCGGCGGATGCTCCTGCTCCACCCGAATCACCGTGTAGCGCCGATCGCGCGGGTTCAGGATCAGCGGCGTCTGCTGGTTGCTGAAGAAGATGAACTGCGCCAGGTTCGCTTCCTCGCGAATGGGCATGTTCTTCGTGTTGATCTGCACCGTCGGCTGCGTGATCAGCGCCTGCAGCATGCCCTGGTGATGGGCGCGGTCCTGCCGGCTCACCACCTCCTCGCACACCACCAGCAGCTTGGCCGACAGCCAGTCGTTGAAGTCGCGCTGCAGCTCGGCCTGGCCGACGCTCGTGGCATATCGGCCGTAAAGGCGCCGCATGATCTGCCCCAGCATGCTCTTGCCGGTGCCCTCCGTGCGGCCGTGCAGCACCAGCGCCGTGCGCATCTTCGCGCCCGGGTGTTGCAACGGGTAAGCCAGCCAGGCCAGCACCCAGTGCATCAGCTGCTCATCCTCCTGGCAGAGGTTGTGCACATGGCGCACGATCAGCTGGCACTTGCTCGCGTCGGGGTCTGGCTCCAGCGGCAGGCGATCGAACAGATTCACCCACTGCGGCGGCTGGCACCGTGCAGACGGGTCGAACACCACATGATCCTCGGTCACCAGACGCCGCTCGCCATGCGTCAGCCAGCGGTCGACCTGCTTGCCGAAGGCGGCCTTCATGCTCTCCAGGCGGATGATCTTGCGATGCAGCGCATCCCACACCGTCGTGGTGCCGTAGATCAACGTGAAGCGCTCGAGGAACGGCATCTCGCCGTCCTCGTCCCCCCAATTGCCGTCGTCGCGGCCCGCCCCGCCACCGCCTCGGGTGGCACGGCGCGCGCCGCCCTCCTCCCCGCGCTGGGCGCGAGCCTTCGCCGCAGGTTTTTCAGGCGGGGCCTCCAGCGCGGCCAGCAGCTGCTCGCGCACGCTGGCCAGGCCCGCGCTGCAGTGCAGATCGTTCCAGTCCGTGTGCGGTGCCGTGCGGTCTGCGAAGAACGGCGTGAAGACCCGCGCCTTGCAACGCCTGGCAGCCGCGTGGGCCTTCGCCTGGCCGGCGTTCTCCAGCAGCAGTGGGCTGGCCTTGCCGTTCACCGAGATCTCGCCCTCCAGGCGCATCACCCCGTTGGCGTCGTTCTTCCAGCCGGCCTTCAACGTCACGCGCGGGCCGTCAGGGATGCGCCACTCGTGATCGAACGGCGCCACCAGGTCATCCTCGGCCATGGCAATGCCCAGCCGCGCCAGCCGCTCGCTCAGCCGGCGCCGCAGGTGCCGATCGTCGTCGGCCACCACCACGAACGGCAGCTCGGGGTACAGCTTGCGCCACTCCAGCATCACCGGCAGCAGGTTGCCCGCGTGGAAGCACGTCACCACAGGCCACCCCGTGGCCATGTGCACCGTCGCGCAGGTTGCATAGCCTTCGCCGAAGGCCAGCAGCGGCACCCCCTCGCGCAGCTCGCCCAGCAGATGCGAGTGGCCATCCACACCCGTGCCCGTGCCGAACAGCTTCTCGCCCTCGGCCGAGATGTACTGCAGGCCGCGCAGCTGGCCACGCACGTCGCGCAGCGGCACCAGGCATCGATTGTTGAACCCGCGGCGCAGCCCGAAGGCGCCCACCTGCTTTCGCTCCAGGTACGGGTGCGGCGCATCCTGCGGGCCCAGCTCGGCCGCCCGCTGCCACATCTTGGCTGCCTTCTCGGCCGCGCTCTCCACGTCAGCCTGGCGCTCACGCGCCGCGGCAGCCTCGGCCTCGCGCTTGTGCTCGAGCCAGCGAGCACGATCGGCAGGCGTCCAGTCGCTGGCCGCCGCCTCCACCTTCCACTGCTCGCCCTTGTGGCCGAACACGCCGGAGATATACGTCGTGCCCGACTGCGCGCGGTACTCGAACAGCCGCACCCAGGCCCGCTTCTTCGCACCGCGGTCGCCATCGGAGCGAAACCGCAGGATCCTGCTGAAGGCCCGGCCCAAATCCTCCCGCGCGGGGAGGTTCACACCTTGGGCTGCCATCTGCTGGATCACGTCGTTCAGGTCTTTGGCCAAGTCCCCTGCCCTGGTGGTTTGCCCATGCGCACATGCGCCGCCAGCCGCCGCTCGTGGTCGGCGCGGCACTCCGTGTCGCAGTACACAGCGGCCGGCGCACAGCGCTCGCCGCAGTTCGTGCAGGTGCCCGCCACGATCAGCTCGCCG
>JBEEPT010000148.1:0-14746 GCA_041190985.1 Pseudomonadota bacterium | reverse complement strand
TGAGGAAGATGTCCTCGCCGAGCTCGACCATGCCGGGCATGACCGAGCTGCCGCCGGTCAGCACGATGCCGGACGACAGCAGCTCCTGGTGGCCCGACTCGCGGATCACCTGCTGCACCAGAGCGAAGATTTCCTCGACCCGCGGCTCGATCACGCCTGACAGCGCCTGGCGGGTCAGCATGCGCGGCGCGCGGTCACCCAGGCCAGGAACCTCGACCCGCTGCTCGGGATCGGCCAGCAGCTGCTTGGCGCAGCCGTGCGCGACCTTGATCTCCTCGGCGTCCTTGGTCGGCGTGCGCAACGCCATCGCGATATCGCTCGTGATCAGGTCGCCCGCGATCGGGATCACCGCGGTGTGGCGGATCGCGCCGCCCGAATAGATCGCGACGTCGGTGGTGCCCGCGCCGATGTCGACCAGCGCCACGCCGAGCTCCTTCTCGTCATCGGTCAGCACGGCCTGGCTGGACGCGAGCGGATTGAGCATCAGCTGGTCCACCTCCAGCCCGCAGCGCCGCACGCACTTGATGATGTTCTCGGCCGCGCTCTGGGCGCCGGTGACGATGTGCACCTTGGCCTCGAGCCGGATGCCGCTCATGCCGATCGGCTCCTTGACCTCGTGGCCGTCGATCACGAACTCCTGGGGCTCGGTCAGCAGCAGGCGCTGGTCGGTCGAGATGTTGATCGCCTTGGCGGTCTCGATCACGCGCGCGACGTCGGCCGGCGTGACCTCGCGGTCCTTGACCGCGACCATGCCGCTGGAATTGATGCCGCGGATGTGGCTGCCCGTGATGCCGGTGTAGACCCGCGCGATGCGGCAGTCGGCCATCAGCTCGGCCTCCTTGAGCGCCTGCTGGATGCTCTGGACGGTGGCGTCGATGTTGACCACCACGCCGCGCTTGAGGCCGTTGCTCGGCGCCAAGCCCAGGCCGGCGAGCTTGAGCTGGCCGCCCGGCAGCACCTCGGCGACGACCACCATGATCTTGGCGGTACCGATGTCGAGGCCGACCACGATGTCTTTGAATTCCTTGGCCATGTTGTGTCTCGATTACTTCTTGCGGGCGACTCGCGCCGCCTTGTCGTCTGTCACGGTCTTGACGCCGCGCATGCGTACAGCGTACCCGCTCGGATAGCGCAGGTCGACTGTTTCCAGGCGTCGCCTGCCGTAGCGCTCGTTCAGCTGCGGCACGGTGGCGCTGAACAGCCGGGCGCGCGCCAGCAACTCCTCGGGCTGGCCGCGGCCGAGCTCGATCACGGTGCCGCCGTCGAGCCAGGTCTTCCAGTCGCCGCTCGCACCCAGCTCGAGCCGCGCGATGTCCTGCTCGAGCGGAGCCAGCACCAACTGCAACTGGCGGTAGAGCGCGTAGACCTGGCCCGCCTGGCCCTCGGGACCGACGAGTTCGGCCCAGCCGTCGGACTGCGCGTCGTCGGGATTGGCCTCGAACACGGCGCCCTGGCGGTTGACCAGCTTGCCGCCACCGGCCTCGCCCCACCAGGCAGCCGCCTCGTGCTCCTGCAGCGTCACGTGCAGGCGGTTCGGGAATTCGCGCCGCACCACGGCCTGGCGCACCCAGGGCACTGCCTCGAACTGGCGCCGGACTTCCTGCAGGTCGAGCGTGAGGTAGCTGCCGGCGAGGCGCGGCAGCAGCTGGGCGCGGAAGGTGACGGCGTTCTGGTGCGCGACCTCGCCGTCCACCACGATGCGGCCCAGCGTCCAGGCCGGATGACGCGCCGCCCAGAGTGCGACGCTGCCGAGCGCGAGCAGGACCAGGATCAGGAACAGGGCGTTGGCGACCCAGTTCATGAACCTGATGTCCAGCGGCAGGGCGTTGCGGGGCGACATCTCAGGCTCCGGCTCGCTGCGGCAGGCGGTTGTCCAGGCTGGCGGACGCCAGCACCTCGAGGCAGAGCTGCTCGTAGCTCATGCCGGTCGCGCGCGCCGACATCGGCACCAGCGAGTGGCTGGTCATGCCGGGCGAGGTGTTGATCTCGAGCAGGCAGGGCTTGCGCGTCCTGGCGTCGACCATCACGTCGGCGCGCGCCCAGCCGCGGCAGCCCAGGGTGCGGAAGGCCTTCAGCACCAGTTCCTGGATCGCGGCCTCCTCGCCGGGCGGCAGGTCGCAGGGCACGATGTACTGCGTGTCGTCGGAGAAGTACTTGTTCTCGTAGTCGTAGTTGCCGCCTGGGGCGACGATGTGGATCACGGGCAGCGCGCGCGCGGCCGCGCCCGTGCCCAGCACCGGGCAGGTGAGCTCCTCGCCGGCGATGAACTGCTCGCACAGCACCTCGGGATCGTGCCGCGACGCCAGTTCGTAGGCCTGGGCGCACTGGCTGGCGTCGGTGACCTTGGTCAGGCCGAGGCTGGAGCCCTCGCGCGCCGGCTTGACGATCATGGGCGCGCCGAGCTCGGCCAGCGCGGCGACCGTCTCCTCGACGCTGGCGACCTGGCGCCAGGCCGGGGTCGAGAGCCCCTCGGCCAGCCAGATGCGCTTGGTCATGATCTTGTCCATCGCGACGCTGGAGGCCAGCACGCCCGAGCCGGTGTAGGGAATGCCCATGAGCTCGAGCGCGCCCTGCACCGTGCCGTCCTCGCCGAAGCGGCCGTGCAGGTTGATGAAGACGCGGTCGAAGCCCTCGCGCCTGAGCTCGCCGAGGTCGCGCTCGGCCGGGTCGAAGGCATGCGCGTCCACGCCCTGGCTCAGCAGCGCCTGCAGCACGCCGCCGCCCGACATCAGCGAGACCTCGCGCTCGCCCGAATAGCCGCCCATCAGCACGGCGACCTTGCCGAGCGCCCGGGGATCGATCACCGCTGTCGCGCTCATGCGCCCACCTCTTTCTCTCCTGTCCTGGCGGCGGCCAGCGCCACCACCTGTGCCGGCACGGCTCCGATCGAGCCCGCGCCCATGCAAAGCACGACGTCGCCGTCGCGCGCGTTGTCCAACACCGCCTGCGGCATGGCGCCGATCTCGTCGACGAACACCGGCTCGACCTTGCCCGCCACGCGCAACGCGCGCGCCAGTGCGCGGCCGTCGGCCGCGACGACCGGCGCCTCGCCGGCGGCGTAGACCTCGGCCAGCAGCACGGCATCGGCCTGGCCCATGACCTTGACGAAATCCTCGAAGCAGTCGCGCGTGCGGCTGTAGCGGTGCGGCTGGAAGGCCAGCACCAGGCGCCGGCCCGGGAAGGCGCCGCGCGCGGCCGCCAGCGTCGCGGCCATCTCGACCGGATGGTGGCCGTAGTCGTCGACCACGGTCGCCTTGCCGCCCGTGGGCAGCACGATGTCGCCGTAGCGCTGGAAGCGCCGGCCCACGCCCTTGAACAGCGCCAGCGCCTCGAGCACCGCGGCGTCGGGCACGCCGAGCTCGACCGCCAGCGCGATCGCCGCCAGCGCGTTGAGCACGTTGTGGTGGCCCGGCAGGTTCAGCACGACTTCCAGGTCGGGCAGCTCGATGCCGTTGCGGCGCTGGACGCGGAAACGCATCTGGCCGTCGACCGCGCGGATGTCGAGCGCGCGCACCTGGGCGTCCTCGCTCACGCCGTAGCTCGTGATCGGGCGCTCGATGCGCGGCAGCAGCTCGCGGATGTTGGGATCGTCGACGCAGACGATGGCCGCGCCGTAGAAGGGCATGTGGTGCAGGAAGTCGACGAATGCCTGCTTGAGCCGGCCGAAGTCGTGGCCGTAGGTGTCCATGTGGTCGGCGTCGATGTTGGTGACGACCGCCAGCACGGGCAGCAGGTTCAGGAAGGAGGCGTCGGACTCGTCGGCCTCGACCACGATGTATTCGCCGCTGCCGAGCTTGGCGTTGGCGCCGGCGCTGTTGAGCCTGCCGCCGATCACGAAGGTCGGATCCAGCCGGGCGGCGGCCAGCACGCTCGCGACCAGGCTGGTCGTCGTGGTCTTGCCATGCGTGCCGGCGATCGCGATGCCCTTCTTCATGCGCATCAGCTCGGCCAGCATGACGGCGCGCGGCACCACCGGGATCAGCCGCGCGCGCGCCGCCAGCACCTCGGGGTTGTCGGCCTTGACCGCGGTCGAGGTCACGATGCAGTCCGCGCCCTCGATGTGGGCGGCGTCGTGGCCCTGGTGCACGCGCGCGCCGAGCTGCGCCAGGCGGCGCGTGACCACGTTGTCGCCCAGGTCGCTGCCCGAGATGACGTAGCCCAGGTTGAGCAGCACCTCGGCGATGCCGCTCATGCCGGCGCCGCCTATGCCTACGAAATGGATATGCCGGATGGCGTGTTTCATGTTCTAGTTCTCGCTTTCTTGACCAACTGCTCGCAGGCCTGCACCATCGCCTCGACCGCGCCGGTCTTGCGCTGCGCGCGGGCCTGCTCGGCACGGCGCAGCAGTTCATCGCGCCCCACGCCCTGCAGCAGCTGCGCCAGCCGCTCGGCACTGAGCTCGGCCTGCGGCAGCAGCCAGGCCGCGCCCGCATCGACCAGGAAGCGCGCGTTGTGCGTCTGGTGGTCGTCGACCGCGTACGGGAAGGGGACGAACACCGCCGCGGCGCCGACGGCCGCCAGCTCGGTCACGGTGCTGGCGCCCGCGCGCGCGATCACGAGATCGGCGTCGGCGAAAGCCTGCGCGGTGTCGCGGATGAAGGGCGTGAGCGTGGCCTGCACGCCGGCCTCGGCGTAGGCCGCGCGCAAGGCGTCGATCTGCTTCTCGCCGCCCTGGTGCGTGACGATCGGACGCTGCTCGAAGGGGATCAGGCCGAGCGCGCGCGGCACGACGTTGTTGAGCGCCTGCGCGCCCAGGCTGCCACCCACCACCAGCAGGCGCAGCGGGCCGCCGCGGCCGGCGAAGCGCGCGGCCGGCTCGGGCTGGGACAGGAACTCGGCGCGCAGCGGATTGCCGGCCCACTCGCCGCCGGGCAGCGCATCGGGGTAGGCGCTGAAGGAACGCTCGGCCAGCCTGGCCAGCCAGCGATTCGACATGCCGGCAATCGAGTTCTGCTCGTGCAGCAGGATGGGCACACCGGCCAGCCGCGCCGCCAGGCCGCCCGGCACCGTGATGTAGCCGCCCAGTCCCAGCACGACGTCGGGCTGCACGCGCCTCAGTACCCGCCTGGCCTGGCCGAGCGCGCGCGCCAGCCGCAGCGGCAGCAGTGCCAGCGTCTTGAAGCCCTTGCCGCGCACGCCACCGAAGTCGACGCTCTCGAAGGCGAAGCCGCGCGGCGGCACCAGGCGCGACTCCATGCTGGCGGGCGCGCCCAGCCAGTGCACGCGCCAGCCGCGCTCGCGCAGCGCCTCGGCCACCGCGAGGCCGGGAAAGATGTGGCCGCCGGTGCCGCCGGCCATCACGAGCGCGCAGGGCGCTCTCATACCCGGCCTCCGTGCATGAGCTGCCTGTTCTCGTGGTCCACCCGCAGCACGACCGCGAACGCGACCAGGTTCATCATGATGGCCGAGCCGCCGTAGCTCAGCAGCGGCAGCGTCAGGCCCTTGGTCGGCAGCGCGCCGAGGCAGACGCCGATGTTGATGACGGCCTGGAAACCGACCCACAGCGCCACGCCCTGCGCGACCAGGCCGGAGAACAGCTGGTCGAGCGCGATCGCCTGGCGACCGATGACCATGATGCGGCGCGTGAGCCAGAAAAAGGTGGCGATCAGCAGCAGCAGGCCGACCAGGCCGAACTCCTCGCCGATCACCGCGAGCAGGAAGTCGGTGTGCGCCTCCGGCAGCCAGTGCAGCTTCTCGACGCTGTTGCCGAGGCCGACGCCGAACACCTCGCCGCGGCCGATCGCGATCAGCGAGTGCGAGAGCTGGTAGCCCTTGCCGAGCGCATGGTCCTCGCTGAAGGGATCGAGGTAGGCGAACACGCGCGCGCGCCGCCAGGGCGACAGCGCGATGCCGCCCGCGAAGCCCGCCACCATGCAGGCCGAGATGATCGACATCACCTTGAGGTTGACTCCGCCCAGGAACAGGATGCCCATCGCGATCACCGCGATCACCAGGAAGGCGCCCATGTCGGGCTCGCGCATCAGCAGGCCGCCGATCACGCCCACCGCCAGCCCCATCGGCAGGATGGCGCGCACGAAGCTCTGCTTGACCGCCATCTTGCGCACCATGTAGCCGGCGGCGTAGAGCACGGTGGCGAACTTGGCGAGCTCGGACGGCTGGAAGTTCATCACGCCGAGCGAGATCCAGCGCCTCGCGCCGTTGACGCCCTTGCCGATGAAGGGCAGCAGCACCAGGAACAGCAGCAGCAGCGCGAGCAGGAACAGGCGCGGCGACCACTTCTCCCAAGAACTCATCGGGATCTGGAAGGCGATCTGCGCCGCCACCGCGCCGAACCCGATCGAGATCAGGTGGCGCGTCAGGAAGGCGGTCGGCGTCGAGTTGCCGAAGCGCGGGTTGTCGGGCATCGCGATCGAGGCCGAATAGACCATCACCAGGCCGAAGCACAGCAGCGCCACGATGACCCAAAGCAGCTGCTGGTCGAAGCCGAGCTCGCGCACCACCCGGCTGGTCTTGCCGCTGGCGTAGTCGCGGCTGGACAGGCGCACCGGCAGGTCGGTCGCGATGCCGGGCGCGGCCGCGCGGCTGCCGCGCCCGCCCAGGCGGCCCAGCAGGCTGGCGATGCCGTCGCCGAGGCGGCTCATGCCGGCGTCCCCTCGTCCTGCTGCAGCGCCTGCACGGTCTCGACGAAGACCCGGGCCCGGTGCGCATAGTCCTTGAACATGTCCAGGCTGGCACAGGCGGGCGACAGCAGCACCGCGTCGCCGGGCTGGGCGCGCTCGGCGCACCAGTGCACGGCGTCGGGCAGCGTCGGGCAATCGTGCAGCGGTACCCCGGCGCCGCGCAGCGCCGCGCGGATCGCGGGCGCGTCGCGGCCGATCAGCGCCACCGCGCGCACGTAGCGCGCCACTGCCTCGGCCAGCGGACCGAAGTCCTGGCCCTTGCCGTCGCCACCCAGGATCAGCACCAGCCGGCGCTCGGGCCCCAGGCCCTTGATCGCAGCCAGGGTCGCGCCGACGTTGGTGCCCTTGCTGTCGTCGAAGTACTCGACCTCGCCCACGATCGCGACCGGCTCGACCCGGTGCGGCTCGCCGCGGTATTCGCGCAGGCCGTGCAGCATCGGCGCCAGCGGCGCGCCGGCGGCGCTGGCCAGCGCCAGCGCCGCGAGCGCATTGCTCGCGTTGTGGCGGCCGCGTATGCGCAGCGCCTCGGCCGGCATCAGGCGCTGGAGGTAGACCTCCTCGTCCTCGGCAGCACGGCCCTTGCGCCGGGTGTCGTCAGCGGGCAGCGCGCGCACCAGCCAGGTCATGCCATTGACGGTCTCCAGCCCCCAGTCGCCGGCGCGGCGCGGCAGCTCGGTGCCGAAAGTCACGTAGTCGCGCCCGGGCACGGTCTTGCTGCGGCTGCCTTCGCGCCCCGTGAGCGGCTGCGGCTTCCAGCCGATCACGGTGGCATCGTCGCGATTGAGCACCATCAGCGCCTGCCGGCCGAAGATGCGCGCCTTGGCCGCCGCGTAGGCCTCCATGCTGCCGTGCCAGTCGAGGTGGTCCTGGGTGACGTTGAGCACGGTGGCGGCGGTCGGCTCGAAGCCCTGCACGCCATCGAGCTGGAAGCTCGACAGCTCCAGCACCCAGGCTTGCGGCAGGTCGCCGGCGGCCAGGCGGGCCTGCAGCGTGTCGAGCAGCGTCGGGCCGATGTTGCCGGCCACCACCGCCTTGACGCCCGCCCATTCAAGCAGGTGCGCGGTCAGCGCCGTGGTCGTGGTCTTGCCGTTGGTGCCGGTGATCGCGAGCACCTTGGGCCGGTAGGGCAGCGGAATGGCGGCATGCTCCGCGCCGGATTCGTCCCCGGCGGAGCTATCTGCGGCGGCGGGCTCGGCCAGGACCTTGAGCGCCTGCGCGAACAGGCCGAGCTCGCCGACCACCGGCACGCCGACGGCCTGCGCCGCCTCGGCCAGCCCGGCCAGCTGCGTCGGCGCGATGCCGGGGCTGCGGCAGACCATGGCCCAGGACTGGCGTCCGAACAGGTCGGCGTCGAATGGCGAATGGAGCAGGACGGCGCCGGGCAGTTCGGCCGCCAGCACGGCCGCCTGGGGGGGCGCGGCCCGGCTGTCGGCCACGGTGACCCGGGCCCCGGCGGCGACGCACCAGCGCGCCATCGCCAGTCCGGACGCGCCGAGTCCGAGCACCAGCACCTCGCGGCCTTGCAGCAGGGGCAGGAAAGTCATCATGTTCCTCACCTCAACGCAGCTTCAGGGTCGACAGGCCCACCAGGCACAGCAGCATGGTGATGATCCAGAAGCGCACCACGACCTGGGTCTCGCGCCAGCCCGACTTCTCGAAATGGTGGTGCAGCGGCGCCATCTTGAGGATGCGCCGGCCCTCGCCGTACTTCCTCTTGGTGTACTTGAACCAGCTGACCTGCAGCATCACCGACAGCGCCTCGGCGACGAAGACCCCGCCCATGATCGCGAACACGATCTCCTGGCGCACGATCACGGCGATGGTGCCGAGCGCGCCGCCGAGCGCGAGCGCGCCGACGTCGCCCATGAAGACCTGGGCCGGATAGGCGTTGAACCAGAGGAAGGCGAGTCCCGCGCCGCCCAGCGCGGCGCAGAAGATCAGCAATTCGCCCGCGCCCGGGATGTAGGGCAGGAACAGGTATTTCGCGAACACCGAGTTGCCGCTCAGGTAGGCGAACACGCCCAGCACCGCGCCGACCATCACCACCGGCATGGTGGCCAGGCCGTCGAGACCGTCGGTCAGGTTGACCGCGTTGCTGGAGCCGACGATCACGAGGTAGGTCATGACGATGAAGCCGAGCATGCCCAGCGGGTACGCCACCTCCTTGAAGAAGGGCACCATCAGGCCGGTCTGGGTCGGGAAGGCGAGCGCGAAGCCCGAGCTCGCCCACTGCACGAAGAACTCGACCATGCGCGTGCCGCTGCTGCCCGAGATCGCGAACAGCAGATAGCAGGCCGCCAGCAGGCCAATCAGCGTCTGCCAGGCGTATTTCTCGCGCGAGCGCATGCCCTCGGGGTCCTTGTTGACGACCTTGCGCCAGTCGTCGACCCAGCCGATGGCGCCGAAGCCCAGCGTGACGACCAGCACCACCCAGACGAAGCGGTTGCTCCAGTCGAACCACAGCAGCGTGGACAGCGCGATCGCGAACAGGATCAGCACGCCGCCCATCGTGGGCGTGCCGCTCTTGCTCAGGTGCGACTGCATCGCGTACTCGCGCACCGGCTGGCCGATCTTGAGCTCGGTCAGGCGGCGGATGAACCAGGGCCCGGCCGTGATGCCCATCACCAGCGCCGTCATCGCGGCCATGACGGCGCGGAAGGTCAGGTACTGGAACACCCGCAGGAAGCCGAACTCGGGGCCCAGCCCCTGCAACCAAGATGCCAGGCTAGGCAGCATGGCTCACTCCTTCATTCTGTGCCAGCGCCTGCAGCGACTGCACCAGCCGCTCCATGCGCATGAAGCGCGAGCCCTTGACCAGCGCGGCGCCCATGCCGGGCGCCAGCGCCAGCGCCGTGGACTGCAGCGCGTCGAAATCCTTGAAAAACTGCAGCCGCCCCGGCGCGAGCGCCAGCAGCGGCGCGGCGGCCTGCTCCATCCAGTCGCCCGTCACCAGCACCCGGTCGATCCCGCGCGCCAGCGCATGGCGCAGGACCTCGTCGTGGAAAACCAGGCCCTGCTCGCCGACCTCGCCCATGTCGCCCAGCGCCAGCAGGCGCGGCCCCGGCAGCTCGGCCAGCACCTCGATCGCGGCTCGCACCGAATCCGGGTTGGCGTTGTAGCTGTCGTCGACCAGCGTCAGCGGGTGGCCGCCGAGCTCGAGCCGCAGCGCGCGCGAGCGGCCCTGGACCGGCTCGAAGGCGGCGAGCCCGCGCGCGATCGCGTCCAGCGGCACGCCGGCGGCCAGCGCGCAGGCGGCGGCCGCCAGCGCGTTGCGCACGTTGTGGCGGCCCGCGATGCGCAGCCCGGCCGAGAAGGCGCCCGCCGGGGTACTGGCCCGCAGCTGCCAGGCGCTGCCGTCCCACTCCGCCTCGCCGCCGACGTCGGCGCCCGCGCCACCGAAGGTCAGCACGCGCCGGCCGGCGGCCAGCTCGCGCCACAGCGGCGTGTAGTCGTCGTCGGCCGGGAACACCGCCGTGCCGGCGGCCGGCAGGCTGGCGAAGCAGGCCGCGTTCTCGCGCGCGACCGCCTCGACCGTCGCCATGAACTCCTGGTGCTCGCGCTGGGCGTTGTTGACCAGCGCGACGGTCGGCTGCGCAATCGCGGCGAGACCGGCGATCTCGCCCGGATGGTTCATGCCGAGCTCGACCACCGCGAGCCGGTGCGAAGCGTCCAGCCGCAGCACGGTCAGCGGCACGCCGATCTCGTTGTTCAGGTTGCCCTGGGTCGCCAGCGCCGCGTCGCCCGCGGCGGCGCGCAGGATGGACGCGACCATCTGCGTCACCGTGGTCTTGCCGTTGCTGCCGGTCACGGCCACCAGCGGCAGCGCGAACTGCGCGCGCCACAGGCGCGCGAGCTCGCCCAGCGCGCTGCGGCTGTCGGGCACCTCGACCCCGGGCAGGCCAGCCTCGGCCAGGCCGCGCTCGGCCAGCGCGGCGACCGCGCCGCTGGCGCGCGCCTGCGCGAGGTAGTCGTTGGCGTCGAAGCGCTCGCCGCGCAGCGCGACGAACAGGTCGCCCGGCTGCAGGCTGCGGGTGTCGCTGTGCACGCGCGCGATCCGCGCCTCGGCCAGCGCGCCGACGACGCGCGCGCCGCTGAGCCGCGGCATGAGTTGGGCCAGGGTCTTCATGCCTGCCCCTGTGCCGCGCATTCGCGCCAGGCCAGCAGCGCGCGCCGGCCCTGTTCCAGATCGGAAAAAGGCTGTTTCACGCCTGCGATCTCCTGATAATCCTCATGTCCCTTGCCCGCCAGCAGCACGACGTCACGCGGCCCGGCCTGCGCGATCGTCGCGGCGATCGCGACCGCGCGGTCGGGCTCGACCTCCACCGGCTCCGGCCGCTGCAGCCCGGCCCGCATCTGGGCCAGGATGTGCAGCGGGTCTTCCGTGCGCGGATTGTCGCTGGTCAGCACCAGCCGGTCGGCCTCGCGCTCGGCGGCGGCGGCCATCAGCGGACGCTTGCCGGCATCGCGGTCGCCACCGCAGCCGACCACGCACCAGAGCCGGCCGCCGCGCCTGGCCGCCAGCGGCTGCAGCGCCTGCAGCGCCTTCTCGACGGCGTCGGGGGTGTGGCAGTAGTCGACCAGCACCAGCGGCTGGCCGGCCTCTTCGCTGCCCCAGGCCGACTGCATGCGGCCCGGCACCGGCGTCAGCGCGCCGGCGGCGCGCAGCGCGTCGGCCAGGGCGTGGCCTTGGGCGCGCACCACGGCCAGCGCGCTCAGCAGGTTGTAGAGGTTGTACTCGCCGACCAGCGGCAGCCGCAGCGGCTGCGGCGCACCGGCGCCCCCGTCGTCGCGGCGCTCGACCACCTCGAAGCGCAGCCCGGTGTCGGTCAGCGCCCAGCCCTGCGCCCACAGGCGCGCCGGCCGGCCGGTCGCGGACAGGGTCCACAGGTCGAGCGCGCCTGCCTCGGCGCGCGGCCGCAACTCGGCGGCCAGCGCGGCACCGTAGGGGTCGTCGACATTGACCACCGCGACCTGCAGGCCCGGCCAGTCGAACAGCGCGCGCTTGGCCCGCCAGTAGGCTTCCATGCAGCCGTGATAGTCCAGGTGGTCCTGCGTCAGGTTGCTGAACACCGCGCTGCGGATGCGGGTGGCGTCGAGCCGCCCCTCCTCCAGGCCGATGGACGAGGCCTCCACCACGCAGGCCTGGATGCCCGCGTCGGCCCAGCGCCTCAGGCCGGCCTGCCAGGTCACCGGATCGGGCGTGGTCAAGCCGGTCGGCTCGAAGGCCTGCCCCGGCATGCCCATTCCCAGGGTGCCGGCGAGCGCGGCCGGCTGGCCCAGCGCGGACAGCCATTGCGCCGTCCACCAGCCGGTCGAGGTCTTGCCGTTGGTGCCGGTGATCGCGACCACGTCCAGCGCCTGGCTGGGCTGGCCGTAGAACTGGCTGGCGATCGTGCCGGTGGCGGCCTTGAGGCCGGCCACCGCCGCGATGCGCGGGTCGGCGAAGCCGAAAGGCTCGCAGCCATCGCGCTCGACCAGGCAGGCGGCCGCGCCGGCCTGCAGCGCCGCTGCGACGTAGCGCCGGCCGTCCTGCGCCGCGCCGGGCCAGGCGACGAAGGCGTCGCCTGGCCGCACGCGCCGGCTGTCGCAGCGCAGTTCGTGCACGCCCTGCGCGCGCAGCCAGCGCACGACGTCGAGTGAATGTTCCAGCCCGGTGATCACAGCACCCCCTCTAGCGTCTCGGCCACGATGGTGGGCTTGACGCTCATGTCGGGCGGCACGCCCATGATGCGCAGCGCCTGCTGCACGGTCTCGCTGAACACCGGCGCCGCCACCAGGCCGCCATAGACCTGGCCGGCGCCCGGCTCGTCGAGCATCACCGCGACGATGATGCGCGGGTTGTCGATCGGCGCCATGCCGGTGAACCAGGAGCGGTACTTGCCGGAGGCGTAGCCCTTGCCCGCCTGCTTGCGCGCGGTGCCCGACTTGCCGCCGACCGAGTAGCCGACGGTCTGGGCGCGCTGGCCGGTCCCGCCCGGCCCGGTCGCGAGCGCCAGCATCTTGCGGACCTGGCCGGCGGTGCGCGGCGAGAACACCGGCACGCCGACGCCGGGCTCGGGCTTCCTGAGGATGGTGGCCGGGATGATGCGACCGTCGTGCGCGAACACCGTGTAGGAGCGCGCCATCTGGAACAGGCTGGCCGACAGGCCGTAGCCGTAGGACATGGTGGCCTGCTCGATCGGGCGCCAGGTCTTGTAGGGCCGCACCCGGCCGCTGACCGCGCCCGGAAACTCGATCTGGGGCTTCTGGCCGAAGCCGGCCGCGGTGAAGGTTTCCCACATCTCGCGCGCCGGCATCTGCATCGCGATCTTGGTCGTGCCGACGTTGGACGACTTCTGGATCACGCCCTCGACCGTGAGCGTGCCGTAGTTGTGCGTGTCCGAGATCGTCGAGCCCGTGATCGTGATGCGGCCCGGCGAAGTCTCGATGATGCTCTCCGGCTTGACCCGGCCGGTCTCGAGCGCCAGCCCGATCGTGAACGGCTTCATGGTCGAGCCGGGCTCGAAGGTGTCGGTCAGGGCGCGGTTGCGCAGCTGCTCCCCGGTCAGGTTCTGGCGCTGGTTGGGGTTGTAGCTCGGATAGTTGGCCAGCGCCAGCAGCTCGCCCGTGTTGGCGTCCAGCACCACCACGCTGCCGGCCTTGGCCTTGTGCTCGATGACCTGGTCGCGCAGCTTGCTGTAGGCGAAGTGCTGGATCTTGCTGTCGATCGACAGCTGCAGGTCCTCGCCGTCGACCGGCGGGATCTCCTCGCGCGTGTCCTCGATCACGCGGCCCAGGCGGTCCTTGATGACACGGCGCGATCCCACCTTGCCCGACAGCCTGTCGTTGAAGGCCAGCTCGATGCCTTCCTGGCCGGCGTCCTCGACGTTGGTGAAGCCGACGACGTGGGCGGCCGACTCGCCCTCGGGGTAGAGGCGTTTGTATTCCTCGCGCAGGTGCACGCCCTTGATGCCGAGCGCCTTGACCTTGAGCGCGAGGGGCTCGTCGACCTGGCGCTTGATCCAGACGAAACTCTTGCCGCCCTGGTCGAAGCGGTGCCTGAGCTCGGCCAGCGGCATGTCGAGCAGCTGCGCCATCTGCGCCAGCCTGGGGTCGTCGCGGTCCAGCTCATCGGGCTCGGCCCAGACGCTCTGCGCCACCACGCTGGTCGCCAGGATCACGCCGTTGCGGTCGAGCACGCGGCCGCGGCTGGCCGGCAGCTCGAGCGTGCGCGCGTAGCGCACCTCGCCCTGGCGCCGGAAGAAGTCGTTGCCCAGCACCTGGACGTAGACGGCACGCCCGGCCAGAGCGACGAAAGCCAGCGCCAGTCCGGCAATGACGAAACGGCTGCGTCCGATCGGCGTCTTGCTGGTCAGCAGCGGGCTGGCGCCATAGGAGATGCTGCGGCTCACTGCTGGACCCTGGCCGGTGCGGGCGCGCGGGCGGCGCCGGGCAGCTGGACATATTCGGTGACGGCCGGGTTCGCCGGCCGCATCTGCAACTGGGCGGCGGCGATCTGCTGCACCCGCGCCGGCGAGGCCTGGGCGCGCTTTTGCGCCACCAGCTGATCGTGGTCGGCCTCCAGGCGCAGCGCCTGCGACCTGGCCTTGCTCAGCGCCATGTAGAGCCGACGCGACTCGTACTGCACGTTCACCAGGTAAAAGGCGCTGACCAGCAGCGCCAGCAGCAGCGCCAGGTTCAGCCGCGTCATGCGGCGGCCTCCGCCTCGGTGCGCTCGGCGACGCGCATCACGGCGCTGCGCGCGCGCGGGTTGGCCGCCACCTCCACATCGCCCGGCATGATGCGGCCGATGCTGCGCAGCGCCATCGGCTTGGGCGGCGCGAAGGGCGCACGGCGGTCGTAGACCTCCTTGGAGTGCTGGGCGATGAACTGCTTGACGATGCGGTCCTCGAGCGAATGGAAGCTGATCACGACCAGACGCCCGCCGGGACGCAGCACGCGCAGGCTGGCGCTCAGCGCTTGCTGCAGTTCCTCAAGCTCGGCGTTGATGAAAATCCGAAGAGCCTGAAATGTGCGCGTTGCAGGGTCCTGGCCCGGCTCGCGGGTTTTGACCGCGCCAGCCACGAGCTGGGCCAGCTCGGCGGTGGTTGCAAGAGGGCCCCGTT
>JBEEPT010000147.1:0-26342 GCA_041190985.1 Pseudomonadota bacterium | reverse complement strand
GGAACCACCACGCAGTCGATGCCGGCCTGCTCGAAGTAGGGGTTGTAGATCATCGGCGACTTGAAGCTGAAGGTCGGGTAGCCGATGTGGGCGATGATTTCGGTGTTGCCGTTGATCATGGTGTGCTCGATCGATGTCAGAAGGGCGGCACTATAGGGAATCCATGCCCCGTCGCCAGGCATCGCCGACACATGTCATGATCGATCATCGATCTATTTTGTTCAACAAACGATCGAATAAAGGGTTTTCCCTAGGGAAACCTGCATGATGCAGGCCCAGCGGCAGTGAAGCTGCGCGCCGGTCCAGCCATGGCCACGAGACCGTTTCCATGAACTGACCTCGACCCGCCGGTGCCATCGCGGCAGGTGTCGTCCGTGCCGCCATTCCGGCCGAAAGCCAGAAACCTCTGGAGCCCACCCAATACTAGGGTTATCCCTAATTTGGATCGATCATCGCACATAGGTGAGCGACTATCGATCAACAACAACGGCTTGACTGCAGAAACCGCTGGAGGTTTGCCCCTACATTCCGTCCACTCATCATGAGCTTGCCGTCGTGCCGCCGCTTTCTTCCTGGAGGGCTTGCGACGGACCCCATGTGAGACCCCTGTACCGATTCAACCGTGGAATCCGAGATGGCAAACCCAAACCACCACGAGCCGAAAGGCAAGCACCAGACCAAGAAGGCCGCCGCCAGCGGCTGGATCGGTTCGGCGCTGGAGTATTACGACTTCTTCATCTACGCGACCGCCGCGTCGCTGATCTTCCCGCAGCTGTTCTTCCCTTCGGGCAATCCCACGGTGGCCATCGTGGCCTCGCTGGCGACCTACGGGGTCGGCTACGTGGCACGCCCGATCGGCGCCTTCGTGCTCGGTCACTGGGGCGACACCCATGGCCGCAAGCAGGTGCTGATCCTGTGCATGTTCCTGATGGGCTTCTCGACGGTCGCGGTCGGCCTGCTGCCGACCTATGACCAGGTCGGCATCCTGGCTCCGATCCTGCTCGTGATCCTGCGCCTGATCCAGGGCTTCGCTGTCGCCGGTGAAATCTCGGGCGCCAGTTCGATGATCCTCGAGCACGCGCCTTTCGGCCGACGCGGCTACTTCTCGAGCTTCACGCTGCAAGGCGTGCAGGCCGGCCAGATCCTGGCGGCCGCCGTGTTCCTGCCGCTGGCAGCCTACATGCCCTCCGAGCAGTTCAACAGCTGGGGCTGGCGCATCCCCTTCCTGCTGAGCTTCCTCGTCATCGTGGCCGGCTACATCATCCGGCGCGAGGTCGACGAAACCCCGGCGTTCGCCGAGGAAGGCCAGAATGAGGACATGCCCAAGGCGCCGGTCATCGAGGCCATCCGCACCAGCTGGAAGGACATGCTGCGCGTGGTCTGCATGTCGCTCATGAACGTCATCCCGGTCGTGACCTCCGTGTTCGGCGCCGCCTACGCGGTGCAGCCCGGCTACGGCATCGGCTTCAGCAAGGACGTCTATCTGTGGATTCCGGTGCTGGGCAACATCGTCGCGGTGGTCGTGATCCCGCTGGTCGGCAACCTGACCGACCGGATCGGCCGCCGCCCGCCGATCATCTTTGGCGCCCTGGCCTCCGGCCTGCTGTCCTTCGCCTACCTGTACGCGATCAGCATCAAGAACATTCCGCTGGCAATCGCGATGTCGCTGCTGATGTGGGGCGTGGTCTACCAGGGCTACAACGCGGTCTTCCCGAGCTTCTTTCCCGAGCTCTTCAAGACCCGCACCCGCGTTTCGGCCATGGCCATCTCGCAGAACCTGGGCACCTTCTTCACCGCGATGCTGCCGGCCCTGTTCGCCACCGTATCGCCCCCGGGCGCGACCGACATCCCGCTGATGATCGGCTCGATCACCTTCGCGGTGACCGTGATCGCCGCACTGGCGGCCTGGAGCGCACGCGAAACCTATCGCGTCCACATGAACGACCTGGGCCATGCGGACGCGGTACCGATCGAGCGTGCCGAGTACGACCGGAACCGCGCGCAGGTGGCTTAAGCGGCCTGCCTGCTGCGGCCATCCGCAGCGCTGCGCAGCAGCAAAAACCGCGGGGTTCACATCCCTGCGGTTTTTTTTCGTCCGTGAACTCCTTGCCTGGGAACTGCAGCCATTCCGGCAGTGAAGGCCAGTGAGCATGCGAGGAGCGTGACTGCACTATGCAGCAATAAGAAAGCCCGTCAGGTGGATCACCTTGACGGGCTTTCTTTGAATGGTTGGTGCGGGAGACTTCCAGGTACAGCCGCCGGAGTCCGCCAGTCGTGCGCGGGCTTTCTCTGGTGGACAGGTGGCGTTCTTGCAGTGGGCTTCGGTCAGCATGGGGGAACGGGGTAGTTTTGGCTTGTTCCCTCGCTTTTGGGGGAACGCGGTAATTTGTTCCCCCGGATGTTCCCCCTCTTGCTCGTGGCTGTCAATGCAAGACCCTGTACGATCCTGCAAGCCCTATCCCTCTGTGGTTGTCGGATTCGAGTTCTCCTATGAGAATGGGCCGAAAACCGCGTTTTGTTCCCCGATTTGTTCCCCGGTGACGGCCTGGATACCCCCCATTTCGGCCTGCCTGACCGCTCCAGCGCCAGCCCTCGCAGCCAGTCCAGCCGCCGCTCCCGTCGCTCGACCAGGAACGACAAACCCGGCACGGTGGCCGGGTCTGGTAGGTGCTGGCGCTGGGTCAGATTGGTAGGTCGCCGTCGTCGTCCAGTTCTCCAGGGTCGGCAGCGTAGTCGCCGCGCCGGTACGGCTGCCGCTCGGCTGGTGCCCTGGCCTTCCAGGCATCATGACTCGGCCTTGCTGGCGCCTCATCCCTTACCGTAACCATACCGTTGCGCCGCTTGGTGATGCTGTACTGCGTCAGCGCCTTGGATGCGACCAGATCAAGGCTAGGGCGCGTCGCGCCGCTCTTGTCCGTCCAGGTGCCGACCTTCAGCGACCCGGCCAGCGCGACCGCTTCACCAGAGCCCAGCGCCAGCAGTGCGGCCTGTGTGTCCTGGTCAAAGGCAATCACGTTGCAGAAGGTCGCATCCTCCCCGGTCGGCACACGAACCTTCGCCGTCGTGAAGGTGCCGCCGTTCTTGCCGGTGCGCTGGGTGGGTGCGCCGTGCAGCTTGCCGGCTATCAGTGCGTCAATCATTGCGCGTTCCTCCTGGTGGTCTTGAACATCGGTTCGGCACTCATAGCGGCCTCATAGGTTGCCCATAGCTCGGACCCGGTGCCACATCGCGCGCCGCGTCCATGTCCTGCCGCGCAGCAGGCCGGGCAGGCAAAGTGATGCCGCAGGTAGTCGGCGTCGGCCTGCCGCCAGTCGGGCAGGGCTTGCGGGTCGTTCGCTGCCTGATCCGGCCTCGATTCGGTGCTTTGCTTGCCTACTCCTGCCAAAACACCCGTTCCACCCGTTCCATCCGTTCCATCGGGCGTTTCTCCCTCTGGAGCGGCCTGTTTTGGCAGGAACGGAACGGGTGTTGCGCGCCCGTTCCACCCGTTCCAGGCGGCCCCATCCGTTCCAGGAACGGGACCGCTGCGCAGCCATTGCGTAAGGGCTGCCGCGCTCATGGGTTGCCCTCCGGCATCGGCGTGACCTGGAACACGCGCACCCGTTGCCCCGCAATCCGCAGCGAGTCCTGCCGGTCGCCGCGTGCGTTGGCCTTGCGAACCATCCCGGCTTGCTCCAGGTGCATCAGCGCGCGCCGGTAGTCGAACCCTCGCAGCGCCTCGCGCATCCCGACCGCCGTGAACAGGTAGACCCGCTCATCATCCCGCCGTCTCCACCATCCCGCGCGTTCCCGTACCGGCTGGGCATGTTCGGCGTCGGCATCGCTGAAACGGCTGTCGCCGTGGCGCTCGATGAACTCCGTGACCTGCTCGACCACTTGCGGTCCCTCGGCGTCCGTGGTCTTGCCGTCGCGCATCCCCAGCCACAGCCGCAGGGCCACTGCCGCCGCGCGGATTGCCTCGCCCTTGGGCCAGCCGGTCACATCGTAGGCAGTCGCCAGCTCGCCAGCCAGCGCCAGCACAGCGAACCGTGCCGCGACTCGCTGAAACTGGCCTTCCCCGGCTTCGGCGTTGAACTCGGGCAGTGCCTTGATGCTGGTCAGCAGCTCGCGCACGGCGTCGTGGTCGTCCCGCGTCAGCCGTTCCAGGAAGGCCCGGCCCGCGTGCCCGTAGTGCGCCTCGGCCTCGCGCCGCAGGGCGTCAGACAGCGCCGCGCCGGTCGGGTAGTGGTGCAGGGTGTCCCAGGCTCCATGCGCCTGATCCGTGACCGGCAGGTCGATGATGCGCACCGCCTGCCCGGCCTTGGTCCTGAACCCGCCTTCTTCCATCGTGGCGACGATGGACCGCTCGCCGTTGGACAGGATCGAAACCCGCCAGCGCGCCACGGCTCTTGCGCCGCCCGTCCGGGCTGCTCGGGTCTTGCCTTGGCCATTGCCCAGCATGTAGACCGTCTCGCCCACCTCGCGGGGGTCGCACTGGCTGATTTCATCCAGGGCCAGCAGCGAATCATTGAACAGCGCCGCGACCGATTCCAGCCCGTTGGACGTGGCGCGCCAGTTGCGCCGGTAGCTCGGGCTGCCCCATACCGAACACGCCGCCGCCAACATGGAACTCTTGCCCTTGCTGCTCGCGCCGATGGTGTTGATGCCGCCGCTGTCAGCGCCGACGATTGCCAGCACGGGGCCGGCAAACGCGGTGCACAGCGCCAGGGCCAACATGGGATTGCCCACGGCCAGCGCCGCCGTGCCGGCCTGCCAGCCCGCCAGGGTGCCGCGCGTGGTGTACTCGTCGCCGCCCGCGTGGTCGCTCTGGTAGGTCACGCCGTCCGCCTGGGGACCGATGACCGCATCCGGCAACACGAAAGCATCACGGCCGGGCCCAGCCCAGCCGGTCTGTGTCGCGCACTGGATCACACGGTCCGGTGCCCGATGTTGCAGGTAGGCCGTGAGTTGGTCCCGGCCTCGGTGGGCAATGTCCAGGCCCATGCCCAGCAGCTCGCCGCGCAGGTCGGACCCATCGCCCTTGAGCATCGCCATCGGCATCGCCCACGACTTCCAGCGGCCCGTGGTGGTCCGGAAGCGCAGCAGCCGCCCATAGTTGCGATCCTGGGGGTCGGTGGTCACGGCCTCGATGTGCAGCGGCCCACAAACGCGCTGCTGGGTCAGGCTGGGCGGTGCGTCGCCGCGTCCATGCTTGATGCCGAAATGCCACACGCCGGGCGCGTACCGGGTGCCGTCGTCGTCGTGCCAGTCGTCCAGCACCAGGAAGGCCGGACGGTCGTCCTCGCCGGGGATGCGGATTGCTGGCGCAGGAGGTGCCACGGGTGCGCCCTGCTCGGCGTCCGCGAAGCCATCGCGCACGGCATCCAGCCCGGCCAGGGCGTGCAGGTCGTTGAAGTCGGTTGCATCATCCGGTCGGCAGTCCTCGGGGAACCTGGGCACGGCCAGCCGCGCGCCGACCGCTTGCGCCGCCTCGGTCGCCTTGGTGATGCCGGGGTTGCCCTCGGTGCGGTGGTCGTCGTCAGCGGCCAGGATCAGGCGCGCGCCGGGGTACTTGGCCCGCAGCGCCAGTGCGACCGCCTCCAGGTTGCCCGCGTTGAAGGCGACCGCCACGGGGTAGCCCGTCGCCTCCCGGATGCTGGCGCCGGTGGCGTAGCCCTCGCAGATCACCAGCTCGGCCCCGTCCTCGATTTCCTCGCGCTCCCCCAGCAGGCAGAAACAGCCCTTGACCCGTCCACCCGGCAGGAAGCGCTTGCCGCCGGTCGGATCGATCACTTGCAGGCTTTGCAGGGTGCCGCCTTCGGTCAAGTGCATGGGGATCAGCAGCAGGTAACCCTCGACCCTTGCGCCGTGAGCCTGGATGCCCTTGCGGCCCAGGTAGGGGTGATTCTGGGCCGGTGCTGCCGCCTCCCAGCGCCGTGCAGCCTCGGCTTTGGCTCGCTGCTGGCGCTGCTCCTGGTCGGCCTTGCGTGCGGCCTGCATGGCCTCGACCCGCTGCCGGTGCGCTGCCTGCTCGGCAGGCGTCATCTCGGTGGCGTCCTTGGCGGACCAGCTCTCGGCGTGGTCCATCGTGCGCCAGCACTGGAACCAGCCCGCAGGCACGCCGTCCAGATGCAGGCAGTAGCGGCCCGCATCGTCGCCGCGCCGGCCGCTGCTGCTGAATCGGTGGATCGCGCCGTCTGCCTCGATCCGCTCGGGCGGCGTCAGGCCAGCGCCCCGGATGGCGTCAGCGAAGGCGGCCAGGGTTGCAGCCTCGCCGATGTGGCGGTGCGGGGCGTTCATGCGTTCCCCCTGTCACGCGCGCGGCGCATCGTGGCGGCCTTGCGTGCCGTCTCGCGCATCAGTTCCGCGCCGGGGCTGCTGGCGGGATAGCTGGTGGCCCCTACGGATTCCGCGTCGATCCCCGTGGCGTACGTCTTGACCAGCTCGGCACAGCAGGCCACAGCGTTCAGCATCCCCATTGCAACCCGATGGTCCAGCTTGAGCGGCATCACGGTGAATTCATCGCTGCCGTCTATTTCGCGCTGCATCAGCACGGCGGTCAGCGTCTGGATGGCTTCGCAGGCGACGGAAACGCGAGCGATGGCGCGGTGGTCAAGGAAGGTGGCGGAGTCCCCCTCGTACCAGCCAAACGCGTCGTGGTGGGTGATGCTCTTTTCGGTGGGTGCGCTCATTGCTCGCCCCCTTCCTCGGTCCGGATCAGGCAGGCAGCGCAGACGATGGCCGACATGCCGGCAACAGCGGAGACAGTCTCGCTCTCGCCCATGCTGCGGGCTACGGATACGTTCTCCATCGCCTGCTGGAAGCACTCGCGCCAGTAGGCGGGTGCCATACCTCGGGCGGCTCCGTCCACGACGCGGTGGGCCTGCTCCAGCAGCTCGGGGCCGGACATGGAGCGCATGGCGGCGGCGGTGCGCGCCAGCTCCTTGATGCTTGCGGTTTCCTCTCTCATGCCGCACCCCCTTCCACCTGGGCAGCGCAGGCGCGCTTGAGCAGGGTAGCGGCTCGGCAGGCCCGGGCGGTGGCGCGCTCCAGGTCGGCAGCGGTGCCGGTCGGGTTGCGCAGCAAGCCCAGCGCAATGGCGAGCGCATTCTCGGCCTGAACGTGCAAAGCGATGGTGTCGCGGTCGGTGGTGTCCAGGGCGGACGGGGTGGGTGCAGCGCGACGGCTGGCGATGGAGATGATGGGCGCAGCAGTGCGCGCCAGGGCGGCGATTGCCTGGGTCATGGTCTTGGCTCCTATACGAGACTCAGAAGCCACCCGCCGCGTCATCACACGCAACGGGTGGGCAAGATGTTGATGACACGGGTATAGCCGTGCGGCCATCCTCACGGGTAGGCCCATCTTGCCCGCAACCATGCCAGCACGCGCAGGCGCGCGCCGGACCAATTCGGACATGACAAAACCCCGCTTGTCGGTGGGGGCTGCGACCGCTATACCAATGGTGTCATCACACACCGGGCCTTTCGGCTTGCGGTGATTATGGCATGTGCTGGCGGTCTTTGGCTGGCGCTGGATACGTCGAGCCATACCCGGCACTCGGCGCGCGCTCTCGGGCCGGCTGGGGGATCGGGTGGGCATCAGGGTCACGCTGCCGCCTCCCCGCTGTCGTTGGCTGCCTCGAACTTCGCCAGGCGCTCCAGGCCGATGGCGTTGAATCGGTAGCGGCCCGGTCGGCAGGCTCGCCCATCCCGGTCGATGGCGTGGAACCGCTCACTGTCGATGGCGTCATGGCCGAACTTGCGCATTAGCTGCTGGATCAGGTCGGGACTGTTGGAAGCGCCGGCAATCCGGTCCAACGCCTCGCGGATGACCCATTCGCCGCCCTTCATGGCGTCTACGGCGCGGGCCTGCCTGGGTGAGAACTTCGGCACTTTGCCGCCTCGCCCTGTCAGTAGGACAATCGCCATGTCGGTTGTTTTTCCGTTCTGGCCTGCCGGGGGTGTGGTGTCCCCGGTGGGATTTTTCTTTTTCTGGGTGTCGGTCATTGCACACCTCCCACAGCCGTGGTCTGCGCCTCGATCCAGGCGCGGACCTCGGAAACCCTCCAGGCGGTGATGCGTTCGCCCAGCTTGACCGGCTTCGGGAACGTGCCCGCCTTGACCTTGCGCCACAGCGTGGGCGCGCTGAAAGGCAAGGGTGCCAGCACGCCGGGCCGCTTCGGGCTTTGGATCAGTTGCGACTCGCGCAGAAATGCGCTGTCTGGCAATGCGTCGAATGATGCGGCGGGGATCATTGCACCCCCTTTCACGCCGCCAACAGCGCCAGCCGTTCGGCGCGTTTCGCGTGCAGGCGCTCCACCAGGGCGCGTAGTGCATCATCGTCAGCGCCAGCGATGCGCGCCGAGTTGATCGCATCCACCTCGTCGTCAGGCCAGCCAACAGCCCGCGCGCCAATGGGAACGGGCCGAGGGAAAAGCCCTGCCCTGATGTTGTTGTAGATGCTCGTGTCTGAGGGGTAGCCGCATTGGGCCTTGACTGCCGGCAGTCGTATAAGCGCCATCGTTTCTCCGAAATGGGCGCCGCCTGCCAAGCAAAAAAAGCTCGCGCAGGCGTGAAACGCCATACGCAAGCCTCTGCACTGGAATAGTGGGCATTTTGTAGACCATCAACCGGGAGAACCCCAAAACCCCGATTGCAAAGTCAGTGAGGATCGCCAATCACTCTAGAAACTCAGGCAGGGGCTTGACGCCTGCCTTACAAGCGGTAGCTACCCCGCTTCCAGACCACATGCATAGGAGTATTGTACTAGGAGCCAGTGGGGACCACACGCCGCCAACAACCCGCCCCATGATCACGCCCTGATGCGCCAGCTCTGCCAGGATTGCGCCGTCACTGGAACGGATGGAACGGGTCACACTTTCCACCCGTTCCGGCATTTTCTCCCCCGCTCTCCCTATGAAAGCCTATGTATGGAACGGGTGGAACGGATGGAACGGATGGAACGGATACAAATACAAATTCGCGTGAGAAATTCACGGGCTGGCGGGAACAAAAAACCCGGCGCTCTGGCCGGGCTGATGCTGGTGCTGCTGGCGCTGGGTCATGCCGCCCGGTGCAAGGCGATCACATCGGCCCCGGTGCGCAGCTTGTCCAGGTAGTCCGCCCACGTCTGCATCACCTCGCGGCGCTGATCCATGTACTCGGCGCGGTCGTAGGCTGCCCCGAGCGGCCCGCTCTTGCCGTGGCCAAGCTGGGCTTCCACCAGGGCGTCGGGGATGCCGTGCAGGCGCTCGGCCAGCATGGTGCGGGCCATCGCCCGGAAACCGTGCGCCACATGCTCGTCACTGCTGAAGTCCATGCGCCGCAGCGCCGCATTGATGGTGTTGTCGGACATGGGCCGGGTCAGCGAGCGCGCACCGGCGAACACGTAGCGGCTGGCGCAGGTCAGCGGCTGGATCGCCCGCAGTATCTCGACCGCCTGCCGCGCCAGCGGGATCAGGTGCGGCTTGCCGTTGATCTTCTGCGCCTTGGTGTTCTTCATGTCGGCAGGCGGAATGGTCAGCATGGCGCGCTCAAAGTCGATCCATGCCCATTCCATCTTCCGGATGTTGCCGGGCCGCTGGAAGAACAGCGCCGACAACTTGAGCGCCGCCACGGTCGCCGGCTGGCCTGTGTAGGCATCAATGGCGCGCAGCAGCTCGCCGGCCTTCACGGGGTCTAGGATGGCCGGGTGGTGCTTCTCGACGTGCGGGGTGAGTACGCCTTTCAGGTCGGGCACCGGGTTCTGTTCGATCCGCTCGGTTTGCACGGCGTAGCGAAAGACCTGCCCCGCCATTTCGCGCAGGCTGTGCGCCGTCGCCAGAATGCCCCTTGCTTCCACCTTGCGCAGCGCCGCAATCAATGCCTTGGGCCGAATCTCTGCAATGGGTGTGCGACCGATGGCCGGGAACAGGTACAGCTCATTCAGCCGGAGCCACTTCTTGGCGTGGCCCTCGCTCCAGCCGTCGCGCCCCCCGGCCTTGATCTGGTGGAACTCTCGCGCCACTGCCTCATACGTGCTTGCCGCCGCCACCTTCTCGGCGTGCTGGGCGTCCTGCTTGGCTGCGCTGGGGTCTATGCCCTGGGCTATCAGCTCCTTGGCAGCGTCGCGCCCCTTGCGCGCCTGGGCCAGCGTGACAGCGGGATAGACGCCCAGCGCCAGCGTCTTCTGTTTGCCGGACAGCCGGTAGTTCATGCGCCAGTACCTGCCCGACTCCTTGACGTGCAGGTACAGCCCGCCGCCGTCACTGTGTTTGTCGCCCGCAGGCTTGCCGCTCCACTTGGTGCTGTTCTTGATGAAGGTGTCGTTCAGTGCCATGTCGTGCGCCCTGTTGGTATCTGGGTGTTGGTACTTGCCCCGCTGCTGGCGCTGGTACCAGCACAGGTACCAACAGAAGTACCAACAAAACGTTGGTATGTGATGGTATCAAGTGACACGACATGAGACGACAAAAAACCCGCCGCCCTAGTGGGATCAGCGGGTTATGGGGTGTAGTGACGCGGTGTGATATGCCGATTTGGTGCCCCGGACCGGAATCGAACCGGTACGCCCGGTTAAGGGCGGCGGATTTTAAGTCCGATGTGTCTACCAATTTCACCACCGGGGCGGAGCCGGGAGTTTACCCGCAATCGCCGGTACACGGGCCGGGTGCCTGCCGCCGGCCAGCCCGGCAGCAGCGGGGAGATGTGCTGAACGGCAAGCCTCAGCCCCAGCCGTCCTGGCGCAGCAGGCCGACCACCACGCCCTCGATCTCGAACGGCTCGCCCGGCGTGACCACGATGTCGGGAAAGTCGGGGTTGGCGGCCTGCAGCGTGATGCCGCCAGCGCGGCACTGCAGGCGCTTGACCGTCACCTCGTCACCCAGCCTGGCAACGACCAGCTGGCCGTTGCGCGCTACGCGGCTGGCATGCACCGCGAGCAGGTCGCCGTCGAGGATGCCGACGTCGCGCATCGACAGGCCGCGTACCCGCAGCAGGTAGTCGGGCCGTCCGCCGAACAGGCGCGCATCGACCGGGTAGCTCGTCTCCACATGCTCCTGCGCCAGGATGGGAGAGCCGGCCGCGACACGACCGACCAGGGGCAGGAACAGCTGTTCGTTCGCCGCCGCATCGGCCGGCTCCTGCGCTGCAGCGGGCGTCAGCTTGAGCCGGATGCCGCGCGAGGTTCCGCCCAGCAGTTCGATCGCGCCCTTGCGCACCAGCGCCCGCAGGTGTTCCTCGGCGGCATTGGCCGACTTGAAGCCGAAATGCGCGGCGATCTCGGCGCGCGTCGGCGGCGCCCCCTGCTCGCGCACCTGGCGCACGATGAGCTCCAGGATCTCGCGCTGGCGCTGCGTCAAACGGGCTTCGGTGATTGGCATCTTGCAAAGACTGTATCAAAAAACAGCAGCATGACGCCATCCGTCCGGTTTGGTGCAAACTGCCCAAAAAACAGGCAAATCAAGTGGGTTTATTTCAGATCAATGACTTGCAACGCCGATACCGGACTTCCCCAGGCTTGTTCACAAGTTTTTCCAGAAAATCTCTGAACAAGTCGAAAGATATCCACTTGTGGAAATCTTCTGGGGACAAGTCCTGCTCACCCGGCGCGGCGGGACCCCCCGCGGCGCTCGGCCAGCTTCTTCTTGCGCCCGGCCGCGAGCTCGGCCTCGAGCTGGCGCCCGGCCGCGAGCCAGCGCTCGAACTGCTCGGGCGTCTCGAGCGTGATGCGGCCGATCACGCCGCTGCGGAAGTCGGTCAACACGATCTCGGCCGCCTTCTGCGCGTTGAGCTTGCCGCCCGGCAGCAGCGCGCCGCGCTTCTTGCCGATCGCGAACAGCAGCTCGTCGTCCTTCAGCGCGGCGACCGCTTCCGCGCCCAGGCCCAGCTTGTAGCGCGCCTCCAGCAGCGCCGCGTAGGGCCCCTGCACCGTCTTGAGCAGCTCGAGCGCGACCTCCTCCTCGTCGTAGGCGTTGCGCCCGACCGCGCCGCTGGCCGCAAGGTGGTAGCCGCTCTCGGGCACGATGATCTTGGGCCAGAGCATGCCGGGCGTGTCGTAGAGGTAGAAGTCGTCGGCCAGCACGATGCGCTGCTCGGTCTTGGTCACGCCGGCCTCGTCGCCGGTCTTGGCCGCGCGCTTGCCCTTGAGGGTATTGACCAGGGTCGACTTGCCGACGTTGGGGATGCCGCCGATCAGCACCCGCAGCGGCTTGGCCATGCCGCCGCGCTGCGGCGCGAGCTTGCGGCAGGCGTCGATGATGGCGCGCGCCGGCGCCGTCACGCTCGCGTCGAGCGCGATCGCCAGGGTGTCGGGACGGGCGTTGTAGTGGGCCAGCCACTGCTCGGTGCGCTGCGGGTCGGCCAGGTCCTGCTTGTTGAGCACCTTGAGCGTGGGCTTGCCCGCAGTCAGGTCGGCCAGCATGGGGTTGGCGCTGGAACCCGGCAGGCGCGCGTCGAGCAGCTCGACCACGACGTCGAGTTCCTTGACGCGCTCGAGTATCGCCTTCTTGGTCGCGTGCATGTGACCGGGAAACCATTGGACCGCCATCTTGTTCTCTCTCGGGGATTGCTGTGGAATGGGCGGAATTGTGCCTGCGTCCGCCCCGGCCTGCGCGCTGGGCGCTGGGCGGCTTGCCGTGGACAATCGCCTCCATGGACAGCGACAACTTCCGGCTCGAGCTGGTGGACCAGGGCACGACCATCGCGGCGGCGGCCGACCGGACCCTGCTGCAGAGCCTGCTCGCCGCCGGCCTGCCCTGGAGCAGTTCGTGCCGCAACGGCAGCTGCCGCAGCTGCCTGGGCCGGCTCGAATCCGGCTCGGTGCGCTACCTCATCCCCTGGCCGGGCCTGAGCGCGGAGGAGAAGGCCGAAGGCCTGGTGCTGCCCTGCGTGGCCTGCCCGGCGAGCGACCTCAGGCTGCGCTTCGTCGGCCTCTGAACGGATCGCCACGCCGCCGGGGCCGGCAACAGTTCAGGCCTTGTCAGCCAGCCAGTCGTGCAGTTCTCGCACCGAATGCGCCACATGCAGCGGCTGCAGTTCGTCGAAGCCCAGCGGGTCGTGCGCGCCGTAGCTGACGGCCACGCTTGGACAACCGGCATTGAGCGCCATCTGCAGGTCGTGCGTGGTGTCGCCGATCATCAGCGTGCGCTCGGGCTCGGCCCCGAATTCGCGCATCAGTTCGTGCAGCATCTGCGGGCTGGGCTTGCTGGAGGTCTCGTCGGCGGTGCGCGAGCCGTCGAAGACGCCGTGCAGCTCGACGCTGCGCAATGCCTCGTCCAGGCCGCGCCGGCTCTTGCCCGTGGCGACTGCCAGCCAGTGGTGGCGCGAGCGCAATTCGGCCAGCAGCGGCAGCACGCCCTCGAACAGGGTGATCTCGTCCTGGCGCGCGAGGTAATGATGACGGTAGCGGTCGGCCAGCCGCGGATAGAGCTCGGGCGAGACGTCGGGCGCCGCATGCGCGAGCGCCTGCATCAGCCCCATGCCGATCACATAGGAGGCGTCGGCCGCGCTGGGCTCGCGCCCGCCGACGTCGCGCACCGCTGCCTGTATGCAGCGCGTGATCAGGCGGGTGGAGTCGAACAGGGTGCCATCCCAGTCGAAGGCGATCAGATCGAAGCGGCGTGGGCGCATGGTTGCGAGCAGAAAAAGGAAAGGGCGCATTGTGCGCCCTTTCTATGGAAGCGGAATTACCCCTGATCAGATCAGGAATTGATCCAGGCTTTGGCCGGCTGCCAGCGCGGCCTTGACCCACTCAGGCTTGCGGCCCGGGCCGCCCGACCAGAGTTCGCCATTGGGACCACGGTATTTGGCCGGGGCCTTGGACTTGCTGCTGCCCTTGTTGCGGCCGGCCGCAGCGGAACCGAGATCCTCGACGGAGATGCCGTACTCCTTCATCTTGGCCTTGATATCGGCGATCACATTGGCCAGTTCCTGCTTGCGCACCTGCTCGGCTTGCGCCATCAGGGCTTGAGCCTGGGAGACCAATTCGGAGTAAGTTGCCATGTCGACGTCCTTTCTAATAAAGCTTGGTGCAGCGATTATACAAAGAATTCGGCAACATTGCCCCAGTTGAGCAATTCGGGCGGCAGATCGGCCTTCAATTGCAGCGGCTGCTGCTGGACCGGATGGACAATCCCCAATTGCCAGGCATGCAGGAACATGCGCCTGAGCCCGTTCTTTTGCATGGCACGATTCAATTCGAAGTCACCGTACTTGTCGTCGCCCACGATCGGGTGGCCGGCACTGGCCAGGTGGACCCGGATCTGGTGCGTGCGGCCGGTCTTGATCGTGACCGCCAGCAGGGTCAGCCGGGGCGACTCGCCATCCGACCAGCCGGCCGGTGCCTGAACCGAACCCAATACCTTGACCAGCGTGATTGAACGCATTCCGTCCGGATCGTCCGCTGTCGTCACGCGCACGCGCCGTTCGCCATCGGGCAGCAGATACTTGTGCAGCGGCAGGTCTATCACTTTCTTATTGGCCGGCCAGGAACCCTTGACCAGCGCCAAATAGGTCTTGGCCGTTTCCCTCTCCCGGAACTGATCCTGCAGTGCCTTGAGTGCGCTCTTTTTCTTGGCCACCAGCAGGATGCCGCTGGTTTCGCGGTCGAGCCGGTGCACCAGTTCCAGCAGCGCGGCATCGGGACGCGCCCGGCGCAATTGCTCGATCACGCCGAAAGATACGCCGCTGCCGCCGTGCACTGCAACGCCGGCTGGCTTGTTGAGCGCCAGAAAGGCCGCATCCTCGAACAGCACCGGAAATTCGCGCGCGGGGGCCGGATTGGCGGCCTTGGACTCGACCTTTTCCGACAGGCGTATCGGCGGGACCCGCACCAGATCGCCCGCCTGGACCCGGGTATCGGCCTGGGCCCGGCCCTTGTTGACCCGCACCTCGCCGGAACGGATGATTCGATAGACATGCGTCTTGGGCACGCCCTTGAGTTCGCGCAGCAAGAAGTTGTCCAGCCTTTGGCCGGCTGACTCGGCGTCGACGGTGTAGTGTCGGACCTGGGGCGTAGAAGCCATGGAAATCGGATACCTGTGGTTCGGCGGGCACCAGGCAGGGAAAACCCGCCAGCACTTCGCGCATTTTCGGGGCGCCGGGAGACTATAATGGGTCGATCCGGAACCGGGAGGGGTAAGTGTTTGATTTGCCTCGGAGTTTAAGGCAGACCGCCGCGACCGCCTGCAGACAGGCGCCTGGCGGCTGTCACCCCGCCGGCACCGGATATGGTTGCCAGCCACCGCAGCACTGCAGCACGTCAGCCCCGACCGGCCCGCATCGGCCGCTCCGGCTCCCAGCGCAGCGCACACCCGGAGGCGAACCGCCGTCGATGAGAGCGAACCCGATACGGAATACCCCAGACGTCCAGCCGGCAGGCCGCATAGCCAAGGCTGGACGAGGACTGAAGTGAACGCAAAGACCATGAGGCAAGCCGCCGTGTGCAGCACCGCGTTGCCCCCTTTGATCACCCAACTCCACGCGCCTAGCCCTGAGCTGGGTTGAGCGCGCGCGGCCTGCTGCATGCATCGCGGCGCCGCCCCTCCCCGCTCCGGGCTCTCCGGCAATTCCTCCAAGTTCGCGCCATCTGCTGCGGTTCACGGCTCGAGTCCGACAGGGCTCTGTTAGTCAGTGACAAGAGGAACGCACACATGAAGCGCATGTTGATCAATGCCACGCAGGCCGAAGAGCGCCGCCTGGCCATCGTCGACGGGCAGAAGCTGCTCGACTACGAGATCGAAATCGAAGGGCGCGAGCAGCGCAAGGGCAACATCTACAAGGCCGTCGTGACCCGGGTGGAGCCCTCGCTCGAGGCCTGCTTCGTCGACTACGGCGAGGACCGCCACGGCTTCCTGCCTTTCAAGGAAATCTCGCGCCAATACTTCCAGGGCAATGCATCGCCCTCGCAGGCGCGCATCCAGGACGTGATCCGCGAGGGCCAGGAACTGCTGATCCAGGTCGAGAAGGAGGAGCGTGGCAACAAGGGCGCGGCGCTGACCACCTTCATCAGCCTGGCTGGCCGCTACGTCGTGCTGATGCCCAACAACCCGCGCGGCGGTGGCGTCAGCCGCCGCATCGAGGGCGAGGACCGGGCCGAACTCAAGGCCGCGCTGGAGCAGCTCGACTACCCCAACGGCATGAGCATCATCGCGCGCACCGCCGGCATCGGCCGCGAGGCCGGCGAGCTGCAGTGGGACCTGAACTACCTGCTCAAGCTCTGGCACGCGATCGACGGCGCCGCCAAGGCCGGCAAGGGCGCCTTCCTGATCTACCAGGAGTCGAGCCTGGTGATCCGTGCGATCCGCGACTACTTCAACAGCGACATCGGCGAGATTCTGATCGACACCGACGACATCTACGAGCAGGCGCACCAGTTCATGGCGCACGTGATGCCGGAGCAGGAGCACCGCGTCAAGCGCTACCGCGACGACGCGCCGCTGTTCTCGCGCTTCCAGATCGAGCACCAGATCGAGACCGCCTACAGCCGCACCGTCACGCTGCCCAGCGGCGGCGCGATCGTGATCGACCAGACCGAGGCGCTGGTCGCGGTCGACGTCAACTCGGCGCGCTCGATCAAGGGCGGCGACATCGAGGAGACCGCGCTGCGCACCAACCTGGAGGCGGCCGACGAGGTGGCGCGCCAGGCCCGCCTGCGCGACCTCGGCGGCCTGATCGTGATCGACTTCATCGACATGGAGGAAAGCCGCAACCGCCGCGAGGTCGAGAACCGCCTGCGCGATGCGCTGCGCCAGGACCGCGCGCGCGTGCAGTTCGGCTCGATCAGCAAGTTCGGCCTGCTCGAGATGAGCCGCCAGCGCCTGCGACCCGCGCTCAACGAGGGCGCAGCGATTCCTTGCCCGCGCTGCGGCGGCTCCGGCCATATCCGCGACACCGAAAGCTCGGCGCTGCAGATCCTGCGCATCATCCAGGAGGAGTCGCTCAAGGACAGCACCGCCGCCGTGCTGGCACAGGTGCCGGTCGAGGTCGCCAGCTTCCTGCTCAACGAGAAGCGCACCGAGATCACCAAGATCGAGCTCAAGCAGCGCGTCAGCGTGCTGCTGGTGCCCAACAAGTCGCTCGACACCCCGCACTACAAGCTCGAGCGCCTCAAGCACGACGACCCGCGCCTGGACAACCTGGACGCGAGCTACAAGCTGGCCGACGAGGTCGAGGACGTTGCCACCGTCACGCGCCGCAGCCAGGAACGCACCAACAAGCAGGAGCCGGTGATCAAGGGCGTGCTGCCCGACGGCCGCGCCCCGGTCGCGGCGCCCAAGGCCGAGCCGGTGGCGGCCGTCGCCGCGGCACCGGTGGCTCCTGCACCCGCTCCCGCTCCTGCTCCCGAAGCCGGTTTCTTCGGCTGGCTCAAGCGCCTGTTCGGCGTCGCGCAGGCACCGGCCAAGCCGGCTGCCGAGCCGGTCGCGGCTGTGGCCGCGCCCGCTGCACCGGCTGCGCGCGAAACCCGCCCTGAAGGCCGTGGCGAGGGCCGCGGCGGCCGCGGTGGCCGCGGTGGCCGCGAACGTGCCGGCGAAACCCGCAACGGCGAGCGCCCGGCCCAGGTCGAGCGCTCCGAGCGTGGTGAACGCAGTGAGCGCGGCGGCGAAGGCCGACGCGGCGAACGCAACCGCGGCGAAGCGCGCGAAGGCCGTGAAGGCGTGCGCGAAGGCCGCGGCGAGCGCCGTGAGCGCGAAGGCCGCCGCGAGGCACGTCCCGAGGCCGTGGCCGCCGAGGTCCAGGCGCTCGAGGCAGGCATCGAGGCCGGCGTGACCGCCGCCACCCCGGCAGCCGAGGGCACTGCCGCCGCCGAAGGCCGTCGCGAACGCGGCGAGGGTCGCCGCCGTGGCCAGCGCGGTGAACGCGCTGAAGGCCGCCGCAGCGGTGCGCCGGAAACCGAGGCCGCCGCAGCCGAAACGGCAGCCGTGCCGGCCGAAAACGCCGAGGCCGTGCCTGCGACCGAGCAGCCGGCTGCCGGCGAAGCGGCCGAGGCCGCACCGCGCGCCCCACGTGAGCGCCGCAGTCGCGACCGCTACGGCCGCGACCGTCGCGCACGTGGCGAAGGCGCGGAAGCGGCTGGAGCCGAAGCCGCGGCTGAACCGGCCGCCGAAGCCGCCCCGGTGACCGAGGAAGCACCGGCGCGCTCCTACTTCACCCAGCCCGCCGCCGCAGAAGCCCAGGTGGCAGCCGCGGAAGCTCCGCAGGCAGCCGCCGAGGTGGTCGCGCCGACTGAAGAGCCGGTGCTGCCGGTGGTCGAGACCGCTGTGGCAGAAGCTGCAAGCGTCGAGGCTGCGCCGGCCCAGCCCCAGCCTGAGCCCGTGCAGGCTCCGGCCGGTGCCAAGGCCTATGTGCTGGCCATCGCCGAGCTGAGCGCAATCGCCGAGCAGGCCGGCCTGCAGTGGGTGCAGTCCGACGCCGACAAGGTCGCCCAGGTGCAGGCCGCGATCGCCGCCGAGCCCAAGCCGGTGCGAGTGCCGCGCGAACCCAAGCCGGTGGTGCTGGTCGACGAGGGACCGCTGATCCTGGTCGAGACCCGGCGCGACCTGGCAGAGATGAAGCTGCCCTTCGAGGCCTGATCGCCCCTCCGACGAACCCCGGCCCCGCGCCGGGGTTTTTTGACCCCGGTCAAGACAGCGGACCGGCCCACCCTTCAGAATCCAGCCCATCATGGAAAACGCCACCGCCACCAGCCCCGCCGACTTCCCCGAGGTGCCCGACCTGCACTGGTCGTCCGACCTGCAGACCGGCGACTCGCGCATGGACGAGACCCACGAGGAGATGGTCGACCTGGTCGCGCGCCTGCGCGCCCTGCCGCACGAGCGCCAGCTCGAGCTCTACCGCGAACTGCTGCGCCACACGCAGGAGCACTTCGCCCAGGAAGAACGCTGGATGCTCGCGACCGGCTTCAGCGCCGACAACTGCCACGCCAGCCACCACGAGACCATCCTCGAGACCATGCGCCAGGTCGAGACCCATTTCCTGCAGGGCGACGAGGAAATCATCGACCGCATGGCGGCCGCGCTCGCGGAATGGCTCCCGATGCATGCGCAGACCATGGACGCCGGCCTGGCGCTGCACATGAAGAACGTCCAGTTCGACTCGCGCACCGAGACCCTCGCCGACCCGTCCCTGGTCACTCCCGCGACCATGAGCGGCTGTGGCAGCGTGAGCTGCAGCTGAACCCAGGCGGGCTTTCCCCCGCAGGCGTGCGTCCATGCCGGGCGCGCCAAAGACAAAGCCCCAGCGGCCAGGCCGACTGGGGCTTTTTCATGAGCGCTCCGGCAGAACAGGCCGCCGGGCACTCAGGCAGAGGCGATCACAGGCCAGGCGCGCCGGCCAGGATCCAGCTGGCCAGCAGCTTGGCGTCGGCATCCGACAGCGCGGCCTGCGGCGGCATCGGAACGGCGCCCCACTTGCCGCTGCTGCCGGCCTTGATGCTGGCAGCCAGCTTGGCCGGATCCATGCCCTTGTACTTTTCGGCCACGTCCTTGTAGGCCGGACCGACCACCTTGGTCGCCGCGGCGTGGCAGCCCAGGCAGGCGTTCTTGGTTGCCAGGTCCTTGGCCTTGGCGGCGTCGACCGCGGCATGGGTCGAGCCCACGGCGAGCAGCAGGGCAGCAGCCAAGGCGGAAGAAACGAGGTGCTTCATGATCTGGGGGGTCTCCATCAAAGTTTGGTGAGATGCCATCCGGAGTCCGGATAACGCAATAGGCAATGGCCTCATCGCACATTTTGCCTCCGAAACGCAACCGCATCAGGAAGGCAGGCCCGAACATTTTGCCGGCCGCCGGCCAACCCCGTCCGCCGCAGGCCTATCCTGCCTGCGGCGGCCTTCAGGCCGGCACGGCCGCCGACAAGCGGCCTGCGCCCAGGTGCAGCATCCGGTCGCAGCGCCGCGCCAGCTCCTGGTCATGGGTCACGAGCACGAAGGCCGTGCCCTGCTCGCGCGCCAGCTGCAGCATGAGCCGGAACACGGCCTCGGCGGTGCCACGGTCGAGGTTGCCGGTCGGTTCATCGGCCAGCACGCAGGCCGGCCGGGTCACCAGCGCGCGCGCGATCGCCACGCGCTGGCGCTCGCCGCCCGAGAGCTCGGCCGGCCGATGCTGCAGCCGCTCGCCCAGGCCCACCCGTTCCAGCCAGGCGGCGGCCTCGCGCGCGGCCTGCTCGCGCGCCATGCGCCGGATCCACAAGGGCATGGCGACGTTGTCCTGCGCGCTGAACTCGGGCAGCAGGTGGTGGAACTGGTAGACGAAGCCCAGATGCCGGTTGCGCAGCTCGCCCTGCGCGGCCGCGCCCAGGCCCGCCAGGTCCTGCCCCAGCAGGCGGACCGAGCCGCTGCTGGGCGCGTCAAGCCCGCCGAGCAGGTGCAGCAGGCTGCTCTTGCCCGAGCCCGAGGCGCCGACGATGGCGACGGTCTCGCCGGCTCGGATCTCGAGATCCACGCCCTGCAGCACGGTCACATCCAGCCGGCCTTCCTGGAAGCGCTTGACCAGGCCATGCGCGCTCAATACCACTTCACTCATAACGCAGGGCCTCGGCCGGATTGACGCGGCTGGCGCGCCAGCTCGGATACAGGGTGGCAGCGAAGGCCAGCAGCAGGGAGATCAGCGCGATCGGCACGATGTCGCCGCGCTGCGGATCGCTCGGCATTCGGCTGATCAGGTAGACGTCCTGCGGCAGGAACTGTGTCCCCAGCAGGTGCTCGAGCGCCGGCACCAGGGTGCCGATGTTGAACGCCAGGCCCAGGCCCAGCGCCAGGCCGGCGAGCGTGCCGATCACGCCCACCAGCGCGCCCTGCACGACGAACACGCCCATGATGCTCGCCGGGCTCGCGCCCAGGGTGCGCAGGATCGCGATGTCGGCGCGCTTGTCGGTCACGGTCATCACCAGCGTCGAGACCAGGTTGAAGGCGGCGACCGCGACGATCAGCGTCAGGATGATGAACATCATGCGCTTTTCCAGCTGCACCGCCGCGAACCAGGTCCGGTTCTGGCGCGTCCAGTCGCGCAGCAGCAGGTCGCCGCTCAGGCTGCCGGCCAGCTCCTGCGTGACCTCGCGCGCGCGGTGCAGGTCGCTGATCTTGAGTCGCACCCCGGTCGGGCCCTCGAGGCGGAAGATGCGCGCCGCGTCGTCCATGTGCACGAAGGCCAGCGTGGAGTCGTACTCGTAGTGACCGGAATCGAATACGCCGACCACCTGCATTTGCTTGAGGCGCGGCACCACCCCGGCCGGCGTGACCTGGCCGCTGGGCGCGATCAGCGTCACCGCGTCGCCCTCGCGCACGCCCAGGCTCTGCGCCAGCGCGCCGCCGAGCACGATGCCGAAGCCGCCCGGCTGCAGCCGCGGCAGCACCGACTGCGCGAGCTCGGCGGCCAGGCTCGTGACCTGCGGCTCCTGCACCGGATCGATGCCGCGCACCAGCGCGCCCTTCATGGCCTCGCCACGGGCCAGCAGGCCCTGGGCCGCGATGAAGGGGGCGGCGCCGACCACCTCGGGGTGGGCGCGCAGCTCGGCCAGCGTGCGCCCGAGCTCGGGCAGGGCACCGCCGTCGGGCGTGAAGACCTCGATATGCGACAGCACGCCCAGCATGCGGTCGCGCACCTCCTTCTGGAAGCCGTTCATCACGCTCAGCACCACGATCAGCGCCGCGACGCCGAGCGCGATGCCCAGCATCGAGACCCCGCTGATGAAGGAGATGAAGCCGTTGCGCCGCGTCGCGCGGCCGGCGCGCGTGTAGCGCCAGCCGAGCAGGAATTCGTAGGGAATTTGCATGGATCACCGAGTTGCCGACCCGAGATTGTGGCATCCCCGACAATAAGAGGTTTTCCTCCCCCCCGCCGACTGGCGCCACGACCTTGCCGCACCTGATCGTCCCCTACGCCGCCACCAGCGCCCACCTGCCCGGCCAGCATGGCGCTGCCCCGGCCCTGCCGCCGCTGCCCGGCCTGTCGCGCCTGCTGTCGCTGCTGGAGCCGCTCGGGCGCGATGAAGGCGACGAATACTCGCTGAGCCCGCCGCACGAGCGCGCGCTCGCGCGCGCCCTCGGCCTGCCGAACGGCGACGGCACCATTCCCTGGGCGGCCTGGCAGGCCGGCGTGGCGGGACGCGCCTGCGCCTGGTTCAACCCCTGCCACTGGCAGGCCGGCATGGACCAGGTGACGCTGCAGCCGTCCGAGGGGCTGGAGCTGTCCGAGGCCGATTCGCGCGCCCTGCTCGAGGCGCTGCGGCCCTGGGCCGAGGAAGACGGCCTGGCGCTGCATTTCGAGAGCGCCGGGCGCTGGCGCGCCGAAGGCGAGGTGTTCGCCGGCCTGCCCTGCGCCAGCCTGGACCGGGTCGCGCACCGCCGCGTCGACGCCTGGCTGCCCGACGCCAGCCGCCATCCACAGGCGCGCGCCCTGCTGCGCCTGCAGAGCGAGGCGCAGATGCTGTTCTATACCCACGCGGTCAACGATGCGCGCGCCGCGCGCGGCCTGCCCCCGGTCAACGGTTTCTGGATCAGCGGCAGCGGCGTCTGGGACGGCCACCAACAGGCCATCCCCCAGGACGCGCCCGAGCTCGACGAGCGCCTGCGCCAGCCGGCGCTGAACGGCGACCTGGCCAGCTGGGGGCGGGCCTGGGAGCAGATCGACCAGAGTGCCGTCGCCGTGCTGATCGAACGCGCCGAGGCCGGCGAAGCGGTCCGGCTGACCCTGTGCGGCGAACGCCACGCCCAGACCTGGGCCAGCCCCGCCCGCCCGGGCAGCGCCGGCCTCTGGTCGCGCCTCAAGGGCCTGCTGCGGCCGGCGCGCCAGCCCGACATCCCACTGATACTGAGCCAGCTATGAAGATCATCAACCGCGACGTCCCGCCGCGCACCGTCTGGGCACTCGAGCAGGAGGGCGTGCACCCGCTGCTCGCGCGCCTCTACGCCGCGCGCGGCGTGCAGCACATCGGCGAGCTCGACGACGCCCTGAGCCTGCTGCAACCGCCCGAGCAGATGCTGGGCGCGCGCGCGGCCGCCGTGCTGCTGGCCGACGCGATGGCGGCCGGGCAGCGCGTCTGCATCGTCGCCGACTACGACTGCGACGGCGCCACTGCCTGCGCGACCGCCTTGCGCGGGCTGCGCCTGCTCGGTGCGCCGCTGGACTGGAACGCGGTCGACTACCTGGTGCCCGACCGCGTCGCCGACGGCTACGGCCTCACGCCCGCGATCGCCGAGCGCGTCAAGGACCGCGGCGCCGACGTGCTGGTCACGGTCGACAACGGCATCGCGAGCGTCGACGGCGTGGCGCACGCGCGCACCCTGGGCCTGCAGGTGCTGATCACCGACCACCACCTGCCCGCGGTCGAGCAGGGCCAGGTCCGGCTGCCGCGCGACTGCGTGATCGTCAACCCCAACCAGCCCGGCTGCGGCTTCGAGAGCAAGGCGATCGCCGGCGTCGGCGTGATGTTCTACGTGCTGCTGGCGCTGCGCGCCGAGCTGCGCGCGCGCGGCGTGTTCGACGCCAGGAGCCAGCCGCGCATCGACAGCCTGCTGCCGCTGGTCGCGCTCGGTACCGTGGCCGACGTCGTCAGGCTCGACACGCACAACCGCCGCCTGGTGGCGCAGGGCCTGCGCCGCATCCGCGCGGGCGCACTGCCGGTCGGGCTGGCGGCGCTGTTCCAGGTCGCGGGCCGGCGCAGCAACCACGCCAACAGCCAGGACCTGGGCTTCGCGATCGGCCCGCGCCTCAACGCCGCCGGCCGCCTGGCCGACATGACGCTGGGCATCGAGTGCCTGAGCACCGACGCGCCCGCGCGCGCCACCGAGCTCGCGCACCAGCTCGACGCCATCAACCGCGAACGCAAGACGCTCGAGGGCGACATGCGCGAGCAGGCGCTGCAGCTGGCCGAGCAGCTCTGGGACGAGTCCGAGACCCCGCCGCCCGCGCTCTGCCTGTTCGACCCCGACTTCCACGAGGGCGTGGTCGGCATCGTCGCGGCGCGCCTGAAGGACAAGCTGTACCGCCCGACCTTCGTCTTCGCCGCCAGCCAGGCCGAGGGCCGGGAGCACGAGCTCAAGGGCTCGGGCCGCTCGATCCCGGGCTTCCACCTGCGCGACGCGCTGGACCTGATCGCCAAGCGCCACCCCGGCGTGCTGCTGCGCTTCGGCGGCCACGCGGCCGCGGCCGGCTGCACCATCGCCGAGGAACACCTCGACCTGTTCGACGAGGCCTTCCAGCAGATCGCCGCCGAATGGCTGGACGAGGCCACGCTGCAGCGCCGGCTCGAGACCGACGGCCCGCTCGAGCCGCAGTACCGCCGCCTCGAGACCGTCGACAGCCTGAACCAGGAAGTCTGGGGCCAGGGCTTCGCGCCGCCGCTGTTCTGCGAGGAGGTCGAGGTCGTCTCGCAGCGCCTGGTCGGCGGCAAGCACCTGCAGCTCAAGCTGCGCCACGCCGGCGAGCCGGTCGACGGCATCTGGTTCGGCCGCGCCGAGCCGCTGCCCAGCCGCGTGAAGCTGGCGTTCCGGCTCGACGCCGACGAATGGCAGGGCCAGCGCCGGCTGCGCTTCATGGTCGAGGGCGCCGAACTGTGACTCCGACAGAGCCGGCCCCGGCGCACGACCCTGGCCCGGCCGGCCCGCCCTCCACCCTCACGGCCCGGCCGCTGCGCCGCATCGCGGTGCCCGACGGCGTGACCGTGCTCCATGCCGACGACGCGCTGCTGGTACTGGACAAACCCGCCGGCCTGCTCTCGGTGCCCGGACGCGGCCCCGACAACGCCGACTGCCTGAGCGCGCGCGTCCAGGCGCTCTACCCCGACGCACTGGTCGTGCACCGACTCGACATGGGCACCTCGGGCCTGATCGTGCTGGCACGCGGCGCAGCGGCGCAGTCGGTGCTCAGCCGCGCCTTCGCCCAGCGCGAGGTGCACAAGCGCTACCAGGCCCTGGTGTCCGGCCTGCCCGACGCCTCGGGTGCCGACGCGCAGGGCTGGTCCGACATCGACCTGCCGCTGATCGTCGACTGGCCGAACCGCCCGAAAAGCAAGGTCTGCCTGGAGACCGGCAAGCCCAGCCGCACGCGCTGGCGGCTGCTGGGCCAGGAACAGGCGGGCGGGCTCGTTGCGGCCAGGCTGGAGCTAGAGCCCGTCACCGGCCGCTCCCACCAGCTGCGCCTGCACCTGCAGGCCATCGGCCACCCGATCCTGGGCGACGAGCTCTACGCCGACGACGCCGCGCTGGACAGCGCGCCACGCCTGCTGCTGCACGCCTGCGCGATCGAGCTGCCGCACCCGGGCAGCGGTGCCGGCATGCGCTTCGAGGCGCCACCGCCGTTCTGAAAAAAGCCCCCGCCGGCGCGATGCCGTGCGGGGGCTTTCCTGCCAGGATGGGACGGCTCAGATCAGCGGTACGCCGGTCTTGCCCTGGATGAACTCGCGCGTCACGCCGTCGGCCAGCTCGACCAGCTTCAGGCCCTCGGGCGTGACGTCCATCACGCCCAGGTCGGTGATGATGCGGTCGACCACGCCCTTGCCGGTCAGCGGCAGCGTGCACTCGGGCAGGATCTTCAGGTCTTCGCTGCCGTCCTTCTTGCGCGCCACATGCTCCATCAGCACGATCACGCGCCTGACGCCGGCGACCAGGTCCATGGCGCCGCCCATGCCCTTGACCATCTTGCCCGGAATCATCCAGTTGGCCAGGTCGCCCGTGGCCGTGACCTGCATCGCGCCCAGGATGGACAGGTTGATCTTGCCGCCGCGGATCATCGCGAAGCTCTGGTCGCTGCCGAAGATGGACGAGCCCTTGATCGTCGTGACGGTCTGCTTGCCGGCGTTGATCAGGTCGGCGTCGACCTCATCCTCGTAGGGGAAGGGGCCGATGCCCAGCATGCCGTTCTCGCTCTGCAGCCAGACCTCGATCTGGTCGGGTACGTGGTTGGCCACCAGCGTCGGGATGCCGATGCCGAGGTTGACGTAGAAGCCGTCCTGCAGCTCCTGCGCGACGCGCTTGGCCATCTGATCTCTGTCGAGGCGCTGCATGACTAGCTCCGCTTCCGCGTGGTGCGCTGTTCGATGGGCTTCTCGTAGCTCGTGCCCTGGAAGATCCGCTGGACATAGATCGAGGGCAGGTGGACGTGGTCGGGATCGAGCTCGCCGACCTCGACGAGGTGCTCGACCTCGACGATCGTGATCTTGCCGGCCTGGGCGCACAGCGGGTTGAAGTTGCGCGACGTCTTGTTGAAGACGAGGTTGCCCCACTTGTCGCCCTTCCAGGCCTTCACGATCGCGAAGTCGCCGCGGATCGCGTGCTCGAGCACGCAGCGCTTGCCGTCGATCTCGCGGGTCTCCTTGCCCTCGGCGATCTTGGTGCCGTACCCGGTCGGCGTGAAGAACGCCGGGATGCCGGCGCCGCCGGCGCGGATGCGCTCG
>JBEEPT010000146.1:0-11766 GCA_041190985.1 Pseudomonadota bacterium | reverse complement strand
GCGCCATTCGCTGGCGCGCCAGCTGCTGCTGTGGATGCTGCTGCCGCAGCTGGTGCTCTGGATCGCGGGCGGCGTGGCGGCCTACCGCTTTGCCGCCGGCTACGCCAACGAGGCGATCGATGCCAGCCTGCTGCAGGCCAGCCGGGCGCTGGCGCGCCAGCTCAAGCCCGTGGGCAGTGGCCTGCTGATCGACTTCCCGAAGGCGGCGCAGGACGTGCTCGAGGCCGACCCGGACGACCGCATCTACTACATGGTCAGCAGTCCGCCGGGGCAGTTCATTCTCGGCAACCAGACGCTGTCCCTGCCGCCGCCCACGGCGATGGCGACGGCGCCGGCCTACGGCCAGCCCCGGCTCTACGACGGCCAGATGGAGCCGCAGCAGCCGCAGGGTGCCCCGCGCCGGGTGCGGGTGGCCGCGCTCTACCTGCGCTATGGCGAGTCGCCCGAGGGCGAGCCGCAGACCATGCTGGTCCAGGTGGCGCGCAGCAGCGCCAACCGCGAGGAGCTGGCGCGCCGCATCATGGTCGACATGCTGCTGCCGCTGTCCAGCCTGATCCTGCTGATGACGCTGATCGTCTGGGTCGGCATCCGCGCCGGTCTGGCGCCGCTGGCGCGCCTGCGCGATCAGGTCGAGGGGCGCGCGCCTGCCGATCTCGCGCCGTTGCAGCTGGAGGATGCGCCGCGCGAGCTGCGTTCCCTGGTGGCGGCGCTCAATGCCCTGCTGACCGGCGCCGGACAGAGCGTCGCGGCGCAAAAGCGCTTCATCGGCGATGCGGCCCACCAGCTGCGCACGCCGCTGGCCGGGCTCAAGAGCCAGACCGAGCTGGCGCTGCAGGCCGCCACCGACCCGCTGCTGCGCAGCCGCCTGCAGCGCGTGCACGAAAGCGCCACCCGCAGCGCCCACCTCGTGACCCAGCTGCTGACGCTGGCGCGCGCCGAGCCCGAGGCGGCGTCGGCGCAGAACCGCAAGCGCATCGACCTGCACGCCTTCGCCCAGGCGCTGACGGCGGAGCTGGTGCCGCGCGCGCTGCGCGCGGGCGCCGACCTGGGCCTGGACGAGTCGAGCCGGGGCCCGGTCTGGGTGCTGGCCAACGAGCTGCTGCTGCGCGAGGCGCTCTCCAACCTGATCGACAACGCGCTGCGCTATGCCGGGCGCGGCGCCGAGGTCACGGTCGGCGTCGCCGCGCAGCAGGGCCGCGCCTGCCTGACGGTCGAGGACAACGGTCCGGGCATCCCGGAGACGGACCGCGAACGCGTCTGGGAGCGCTTCGTGCGCGCCACCGACAGCGGCGACGGTTGCGGCCTGGGGCTGGCCATCGTCAAGGAGATCGTCGAGCGCCACGAGGGCAGCGTCGCCCTCGAGGGCGTCGCGCCGCACGGCCTGCGCGTGCGCCTGGAGCTGCCGCTGGCAGTCTGAGCCGGCCTCTCTTGCCCGGTTGGCCCGAGCCGGGAAGGCCGAGATGCGCTGGCCTCAGGACTGGAAATCGTCAGGAAGACCATCGCCGAGAACACCATCCAGTTCGGCGGCTACCTGCGCGGCGGCCTCTACGGCGGCGCCCTCGGCCGGATGCACAAGCAGACCGACTTCCTGGTCAAGGGCCTGAACAACATGCTGATGCTGCAGAGCTCGACCGGCCACGCGAACCTGGGCGGCAAGTTCTACAACCTCGGCAACGCCGCAACCAACGTCGGCGCCAGGCAGAACCGCGTGCTCGACTCGATCGACTGGTAGCTCGGCGCCTTTGGCGGCCAGGGCAGGAGCAACGCCAACACCTTCGGCGCCCAGATGGAATACTGGTTCTGATCACGGTCCACGAGGGCGGCGAGGCCCTCGAGCGCAGCGCGCCGCACGGCCTGCGCGTGCGCCTGGAGCTGCCGCTGGCAGCGCCGATCATGTCAGCTTGAACATTCAATTCATGTCAAGGCATATTGTTCTTCAATGGTCGACATGGGCGAGTAATGAATTTTTCGGATCAAACGTTTGCAAAAATGACCAGGCGAACTGTTGCATTTTTGTCGAAAATTGTTGGAACGAAATGGTTACAAAATGTTTTCGAGGGTTTTCCCTTTGGTGCAAAGGGTTGCGTGAATGCTGCAATCGCCTCGCTGCCCACCCGGGCTGCGGGAAACATTAAGCAATCAACCAATTCAACTGTCGGAGACCCTCAATGTCCAAGACTTTCAAGCTGGCTGCCGTCGCAGCCGTCTGCGCCGCCGCGGCTGGCGCCCATGCCCAGGACTCTGTTTTCAGCGAACAGGTCGAAGCCGCGGTCAAGAAGACCATCGCCGAGAACACCATCCAGTTCGGCGGCTACCTGCGCGGCGGCTTCTTCAGCGCCGACAAGGGCATGCCCAAGGGCGGCTACGCCCTGGGTGGTGACCTGCAGAAGTATCGTCTCGGCAACGAAGGCGACAACTACATCGAGGTCATGCTCGGCAAGACCTGGAACAACAACGGCGTCAAGACCGGCGCCTTCTACATGCCCAAGGTCTACAACGGCGCCAGCGGCACTGCCCAGCTCTACGGCACCATCAGCGGCATGAGCTTCGCGCCCGAAGCCACCTTCTGGGGCGGCCAGCGCTACCACCGTATCGCCGACGTCCACATCGTCGACAAGTGGGTGATGGAAGACGGCGACAACTACGGTGCCGGTATCGACGACGTCAAGCTGGGCGTGCTCGACGCTACCCTGAACGTGGCGCTGCACAGCGACACCAACTTCGACAACAACCTGAGCGTCAACAACGCCAAGCGTGTCAACGCCCAGGTGCGCAACATCTCCGTCAACCCGGGCGGCAAGCTGACCCTGACCGCTGGCGTGGTCGACGGCACGTTCAACCAGGGCAGCGCCGGCGGCGCCGTCGGCCTGATGCACAAGCAGACCGACTTCCTGGTGGGTGGCCTGAACAACATGCTGATGCTGCAGAGCTCGACCGGCCACGCGAACCTGAGCGGCAAGTTCTACAACCTGGGTAACGGCGCAGGCCTGGCCGGCGCGGGTGCCAAGCAGAACCGCGTGCTCGACTCGATCGACTGGCAGGTTGGCGCCTTCGGCGGCCAGGCCCTGGTCGGCTACCAGACCACGACCCCGGACAACTCGGTCAAGACCACCGACCTGTCGGTGGGCGGCCGCGTCTCCTACGCGATCCACCAGAACGTCAAGCTGCTGGGCGACGTCGGCGTCACCTCGCGCGAGATCGATGGCCAGGCCCGCCAGCGCCTGAACAAGGCCACCGTGGCCGTGGCCTTCTCGCCGGACGGCAAGTTCTGGACCCGCCCGGAGTTCCGCCTCTACGCGACCCGCGCCAACTGGAACACCGCGGCTGACACTGCCAACGCTGCACTGGCAACGCCTACCTTCGGTGGCCAGGGCAAGAGCAACGCCAACACCATCGGCGCCCAGATGGAATACTGGTTCTGATCAAGGTGGGGGCGCGGCCCCCGCTGGGCTGAATCAACCCGAGCCCGAAGCCCGCGCTTCGGGCTTTTTTCGTCAACGGCGCGCCTGCGGGCGGCGCGCGCGAATGGAATAATTGCCGCATGGCCAACCGAACTGCCCCGCAAGCGCCCACGAACGACGACAGCCTCACCCATGAAGCCAGTCCCGCGAGCGGTGCCGCCGCACCCCAGGAGCAGGGGGGGGGCCGGCGCCGGGTGCAGATGGCCGACATTGCGCGCATGGCCGGGGTCTCGACCTCCACCGTCTCGCGCGCGCTCAGCGGCAGCCCGCTGATTCCCGAGGCGACGCGCCAGCGCATCACCGAGCTCGCGCGCTCGCTGCACTACCAGGTCAACGTCGGCGCCGCCAACCTGCGCAAGCGCGACATCCAGACCGTCGGCGTCGTCGTGCTTGGCGACAGCATGCAGACGATCTCCGACCCTTTCATCCTGAACATCCTCGGCGCGGTGGCGGATGCGCTCGACGCGCGCGGCATCAGCCTGCTGCTGACGCGCCTGAACGCCGAGCGCCAGGGGCAGATGGAGGCCATGGTCGACAGCGGCCAGGTCGCGGGCCTGATCGTGATCGGTCAGTTCACCTGGCACGAGCACCTCAACGCGCTGGCACGGCGCGGCATCCCGATGGCGGTCTGGGGCGCCTGCCTGCCCGATGCCTTCTATCCGGTGGTCGGCGGCGACAACGCCAGCGGCGGCTACCTCGCGACCCGCCATCTGCTGCAGCAGGGCTGCCGGCGCATTGCCTTCTTCGGCGACACCAGCCATCCGGAGGCCGGCCTGCGCTACCAGGGCTATGTGCGCGCGCTGCGCGAGGCGGGCATCGAGCCGGACCCGCGCCTGCTGCAGACCTTCCTGTTCGGCGATGCCCGCCTGCCCCAAGTGATAGACGGCTGGCTCGACCAGCAGCTGGAGATCGACGCCATTTTTGCCAGCGCCGATATCGCCGCGATCTCTCTCATGGGGGCGCTCAAGGAACGCGGACTCGACGTGCCCGGGCGGGTGCGGGTCGCGGGCTACGACGACATCACGCTGGCGGCCTATCTTCATCCCTCTCTGACCACGGTGCGCCAGCCGACCGAGGTCGCGGGCCGGGCCCTGGTCGAGCTGCTGTTCGAGGCGATCGCGGGCCGGCCGCGCCGCACCGTCATGCTGCCGGCCGAGCTGATCGTGCGCGACAGCACGGCCTGAAATCACGCCGGCGCTGGCCGCGCGCCCGCCGCCAGTGCCGAATGCAGCCATGGCCGCGGCGTGGCGAGCCCGCGCGCCTTGCTCCCGACGGAGAAGTGGCGTTACAGTCGAACGGTGGTGCCGCGATGGGTGCATGCCAGCGCGGGTCGCAAGCGGCTTCTGGCGCAGGTCCGCAACCGGAGGAAAAGACGAGCATGCTCAAGGGATTGTCGGCTGTCGTGAAGCGCAGGGGGCTGTTGGCCTTCGCCAGCGGGGGGCTCCTGTCCATCGCCTTGTCCTGGTGGGTTGCCGCAGGCTACACCGAGCACGCGGTCGGCCAGCGCTATGCCCGCCAGCTCGGCGTTGCCGAGCAGCAGCTCGACACCCTGGTGGGCGGCATCCACGACACGCTGGACACGCTCGCCGGCGTCCCGCTGGTGGTGGCCGACAGCGAGCTGGTGCGCTCCACCCTGATGCCGGGCAGGCTGCAGCTCGGCGGCAGCGGCCTGAGGCGGGGGCAGAAGCAGGCACTGTGGCAGCAAGATCCGGTGCTGCGCCAGCTCAACAGCTATCTGACCCGGGTGGCCGCTGCGCTCAAGACCGACGCGGTCTGGGTGCTCAACGCCGAGGGCGACAGCATCGCCTCCAGCAATGCCGGCACGCCCATGAGCTTCGTCGGCGGCAACTACTCGGATCGCCACTATTTCCGCGAGGCGGCCGAAGGCCGGTCGGGGCGCCAGTTCGCCATCGGGCGCATCAGCAAGGTGGCCGGTCTCTATCTCTCGCAACCGGTGCTGGTCGACGGCCGCTTTGTCGGCGCGGTGATCACCAAGCGCGACTTCAGCGATCCCAGCCGCTGGATCCGGCAGCAGAACGCCTTCATCAGCGACGCGAACGGCGCCATCGTGCTGGCGCAGGACCGGGCGCTGGAGTTCCGCTTCCTTCCCGGCGCGCTCAAGGCCGGGGTGGAGCATGCGGACCTGGCACTCGAGTACCGGAGTCCGGACTTCCGAGAGCTCAAGCTCCTGCCGTGGCGGCCGGGTGCCTATCCGCGGCTGGTGCGGCTGGACGGCTCGGAGCAGCCCTTCCTGTTCCTGAGCGAAGGCAAGCCTCGCAGCGGCTTCGCGGTGCACCTGCTCTACCCGGCCCCCGAGATCGAGCGGCTCGAGCAGGAGCGCCTGGCCCTGTTCGGCTTGCTGGTGCTCGCCGGTGCCCTGGCTATGCTGGCGCTGGCCATCATGGTGCTCTACCTGGCGTCGCTGGAGCGCGAGCGCGAGATGGCGGTGGGCGCGTGGCACAAGCTCGAGCAGCAGGTCGCGCTCAGGACCGACGAGCTCAGGCTGGCCAAGGAAGCCGCCGAGCGGGCCAGCCGCGTCAAGGCCGAATTCCTCGCGAACATGAGCCACGAGATCCGCACGCCGCTGAACGCCATCACCGGGATCACCCACCTGCTGCTGCGTACCGAGCTCATGCCGCGCCAGCTCGAGTATCTGGGCAAGATCCAGTCCTCCAGCCGGCATCTGCTCGGCATCATCAACGACATCCTGGACCTCTCCAAGATCGAGGCCGGCAAGCTCAGCCTCGAGTGCACCGGCTTCGTGCTCGACGACGTGCTCGAGACGTTGACGAACACGATAGCCGAGCGTGCCCGCCTCAAGGGGCTGGAGCTGGTGTACGAGGTCGATCCGGAGCTGCCCGCCTTTCTGGTGGGTGACCCGCTGCGGCTGGGCCAGATCCTGATCAACCTCGGCAACAATGCGGTCAAGTTCACCGACCAGGGCCTGATCGAATTCCGCTTCGGGCTGGTTGGCCGCAGGGGACGGCGGCGGCTGCTGCAGGTGAGCGTGCAGGACAGCGGCATAGGCATGACGGCCGAGCAGCGCGCCGGGCTGTTCCAGGCGTTCCAGCAGGCGGACAGTTCGACCACCCGCCGCTACGGCGGCACGGGGCTGGGCCTCACGATCGCCAAGCGGCTGGTGGAGCAGATGGACGGCCGCATCGGCGTCGACAGCGAGCCCGGGCAGGGCAGCCGGTTCTGGTTCGAGATCTGGCTGGAAGAGGGCGAGCGCATGAGCGATGCGGCCGCGGCCGCGGACGAGTCGCTGCGCGGCCTGCATGTGCTGGGCGTGGACGACAACGAGCATGCCCGCACCGGCTTGCGCCTCGCACTGCAGCGCCTGCGCCTCGATGTCGATGTCGTGGCCAGCGCCGACGAAGCCGTGAGCATGGTGCAGCAGGCCGAGCAGGCGGGCAAGCCCTATGTCCTGGTCTGCCTGGACCGCAGCCTCGGCGATGCGGATGGCATGCAGGCGGCCGCCATGCTGCGCGCGCTGCCCTTGAGCCGGCAGCCGCTGCTGCTGCTGCTCGACCATGCGAACGAGGAGCCCGGCACAGAGGCGCTGCAGGCGGCCGGAATCGGCGCCGTGGTCAGGAAGCCCATGACGGCCTCGGATCTGCACGACGCCATCGTCAGGCTGCTGGGTGTCGGTGTGCTGTACCGTCATGCGGCCGCCGCAGCCAGCGACATCGATGGCCAGATCGCCGACTTGCGCGGCGCGCGTCTGCTGCTGGTCGAGGACAACGAGATCAATCAGCTGGTGGCGCGTGAGCTGCTGGAGTCGGCTGGATTCGTCGTCACCCAGGCAGTCGACGGGCTGCAGGCGCTCGCCTCGCTGCAGCACAGCGGGCCCTTCGACCTGATCCTGATGGACATGCAGATGCCGGTGATGGACGGGCTGCAGGCGACGCGGGCGATCCGCGCGCGGCCCGAGTGGACGCGGCTGCCGATCGTCGCGATGACGGCCAACGCCATGGAGCAGGACCGCCAGACCTGCCTGGACGCGGGCATGAACGATTTCGTCACCAAGCCGATAGACCCCGGGCGGCTGTGGGCTGCCTTGCTGCGCTGGATTCCGCCCAGGGCTGATGCCGCCGCTGCGGCGACCGCCATCGCGGCTCCGGCGCTGCCAGCTGCCGCGCCGACCGTTCAGCCCGGGAATGCGGTGCAGCTGCTGCGGGCTCCCGTCGCCGGCCTGGACACGCGCGTGGGGCTGCAGCACTGCATGGGCAAGGAAGAGCTTTACCTCAGGTTGCTGCGCCAGTTCGTCGAGCAGCAGTCCACCACCTCGGTCGAGCTGCAGCTTGCCCTGGAAGCTGCCGACTGGGCCCGGGCACAGCGCATGGCGCACAGCCTCAAGGGCGTGGCCGGCACCCTGGGCGCGCTGCAGCTGCAGTCGCTGTCCGAGTCGCTCGAGCTGGCCTTGCGCGGGCTGGACCCGGCGGCGCCTGAGCTGGAGCAATTGCGGGCCGGCCAGCAGGCCGTGGCCGCAGCCCTCCAGGCTCTGTTGGCCGCGCTCGTACAGGCCCTGCCGAGCTTGTCGCAGCAGGAGAACGGGACCGGGCAGGCCGCGCCTGCGGCGCATGCCGCGACGGACTGGCGTGCGGCCGGCCAGACCTTGCTCAAGCTGCTGGAGCAGGCCGACTCCGCAGCCCAGCAATGGCTGGCCGTCCATGATGCCGAACTGCGAGCCGGCCTGGGAGAAAGCTACGCTGGATTCGAGTCCGCGGTCCAGGGCTTCGACTTCGACGCGGCCGCCACCCTGCTGCGCGCCCGCCTGTCGGCGCTCGAGGCACGGTCCTGAGCCGTCGGCGTGGCAGCCGCACTCGAAGCTCCTGTACCCGGGTGGCCGGGTTGTAGAGGATGGGCGAGTCGTGCTCATGAACCGCCCCGGCGGGGAGCGTCTTCAGCCGCCTGGAGAACGAGCGGGTGCGCGGGACGATCTGCGTGACGCGAGCCGACGCGCAAGCTGGCCTGCTCGAGGAGATCGAGGTCTTCCACATCCGGAGTCGCCACCACTCCGCGCTGGGCTGCAGTTCGCCGGTTCCTGGAGAGCTGGATCAGCATGCCTGGGGCTCGGCAATCTACGGCGGCATGAGATCGGTACGCTGGCTGGCGAAATCCGGTGGGCACCTCAGTGAGTGTTCGTCCTTGCTGGCCTGCGGCACGAAACGCGCGCCCCAGGCCAGCAGCGCAGAGCCCAGCACCACCACGCACAATGCCCAGCCCAGGCCGCAGCCCTGCGCCAGTGCGCCGATCAGTGGCGGGCCGAGCAGGAAACCGCTGTAACCCACCGTGGTGACGGACGCGATCGCTGCCGCCCGGGTCGTTCCGGGAACCCGGGTCGCCGCGTTGTAGAGGATGGGGGCCGACAGCGCGAGTCCGGCTCCCGTGGCGCCATAGCCCAGCAAGGCCAGCAAGGGGTGAGCCGACAGCAGCGCGACCGCCATCGCCAGTGCCGCCATGCCGCCGCCGATGCGCAGCAGGCGCCGCTCGGCGTGCCGCTCGCGCAGCCGGTCGCCAAACAGGCGCGCCAGCGCCATCGCCGCCGCGAAGACGGCGTAACCGAGCGCCGCCCGGTCCTGTGGCAGCTTGAGTTCCTGTTCGAGGTAGAGCACGCTCCAGTCGTACATCGCACCTTCGGCGCTCATGGCGGCGAAGATCAGCAGCCCCAGCACGAGCAAGGGGCCGCGCGGCCACGAGAAGGGCGCTGCGGCTTCATCTGCGGCGGGCTGCGGGTGGGAGGCGAGCATGGCGCGCGCGGCCAGGCTGCCAGCCGAGGCGATCAGGAGGCCGATGACGGCCAGTTGCAGGGCGGCCGGCCAGTGCAGGCGCAGCAGCAGGGCTCCGGCGGCCGCGCCAGCCATGCCGCCCAGGCTGAAGCAGCCGTGCAGGTTGCCCATGATGGCGCGCGAACCCAGCGCCTCCAGTGCCGAGCCTTCGGTGTTGATCGCGACGTCGAACAGGCTCATCGCGGCACCGAACAGCAGCATCGATGGCAACAGGGCGGGCAGGGAAGGCCAGTGCAGCGCCAGCGCCAGCATGGCCGACATGGTCAGCACCGCCAGCAATGCCGCGGCGCGCACGCCAAGCCTGTCGATCAGGCGTCCGGCGCCCAGCAGCATGACAACGGCGCCGAGCGCCACGCTCAGCAGTACCAGTGACAGGCTGGCTTCACCCAGGCCGTACTGCTGCTTGATGGTCGGGATATGCACGCCCCAGATGCCGCTGATCAGGCCGAGCGCGGCAAACTGGGTGCGCGTCGCCCGCAGCGCTCTGGTCAGTGAACTGGCTGGCATGCTGTTCCGGAATCAGGCGTAGCGCCGGCTGTGCAGGTTGGACTTCATGCCCTTGAGCAGGGGTTGCAGCTTGTCCACCCCGATGCGCAGCGCCAGCGCCGTGGCCAGCACGTCGATGATCATCAGGTGCAGCAGGCGCGAGGTCATGGGGCTGTAGCGGTCGTAGTTCTCGGGATGGTCGGCCGCCAGGTGGATGTTGCCGACCGAGGCCAGCGGCGAGCCGCTGGCGGTGATCACGATCGCAGTCGCGTCGTGCTTGCGCGCGATGTCGGCCGCGTCGATCAGGTCGCGCGTGCGGCCCGAGTTCGAGATCACCACCACCACGTCGCCCGGCCCGCGCAGCGATGCGCTCATGACCTGCATGTGGCCGTCGCTGTAGGCGATCGCGTTCACGCCGAGGCGGAAGAACTTGTGCTGCGCGTCCTGCGCCACTATGCCGGAGTTGCCGACGCCGTAGAACTCGATGCGGCGGTTGTCGCGCCAGGCGGCCTCGAGCGCATCGACCGCGCGCTCCAGCGCATTGGTCGAGGCGTCGTTGCGGTAGCGCAGGAAGGCCGCGACGCTGTTGTCTATCACCTTGACCAGCACGTCGTTGATCTTGTCGTCCGGGTCCACGCTGCGGTGGATGAAGGGCACGCCCTCGCTGACCGTGCCGGCGAGCTTGAGCTTGAAGTCGCTCAGCCCGTCGTAGCCCATGCTGCGGCAGAAGCGCACCACGGTCGGCTTGCTCACGTGGGCGCGGTCGGCGATGTCGCTGATCGGCATGTTGACGAACTTGCGCGCGTCCGCGATGACGAGCTTGCCGACGCGCTGTTCGGCGGGAGGCAGGGCGCTGAGCGATGCCTGGATGCGGTCTAGCATGGTGGTCTTCCTCTGGGTGGCGGTAGGGGGCTGCACTCGATCTCCGAGTGTCTGGATTGTAATTTGGTTACAGCTTGGTAACGAATCAGTTGCATCAGGGAAAACCCTTTATGCAAACGTTTGTGTTGATGATCTAATAGATTTGGCCGCTAAGGAAATGCGGTCTCTAGCGAGGTTGAGTCCTCGTCAAACCAATATAAAGAGGCAAGTCATGAAACAATTTTTCAAATCCGGTGCGGTCAAGTTCGCCGCCTTCGCGCTGGCAGCTCCGCTGCTGGCGACCAGCGCCCAGGCCGCCACCATCACCATCTCGTGCGGCTCGGTCGGCCAGGATTTCGAGTTCTGCAAGAAGCACACCGAGGAGTGGGCCAGGAAGACCGGCAACCAGGTCAAGATGTTCACGATCCCGAACTCGACCACCGACATCCTGGCGCTGTTTCGCCAGATGTTCGCAGCCAAGTCGACCGACCTCGACGTGATCAACGTCGACGTGGTCTGGCCCGGCGTGATCAAGGATCACCTGCTTGATCTCAGGCCCTATGCCAAGGGCGCCGAGAAGGAGCATTTCCCCGCGATCGTCGCCAACAACACGGTCGACGGCAGGCTGCTCGCCATGCCCTGGTTCACCGACGCCGGCCTGATGTACTACCGCAAGGACCTGCTCGAGAAGTATGGCCTCAAGGCGCCGCAGACCTGGGAGGACATGGCCGCCGCCGCCAGGAAGATCCAGGACGGCGAGCGCGCCGCCGGCAACGCCGACTTCCAGGGCTTCGTGTTCCAGGCCAAGGCCTACGAAGGCCTGAGCTGTGACGCGGTCGAGTGGATCAGCAGCTACAACGGTGGCAACGTCGTCAACGACAAGGGCGAGATCACGGTCAACAACCCGAACGCGGTCAAGGCGCTCAAGACCGCGGCGTCCTGGATCGGCACCATCGCCCCGCAGGGCGTGCTCAACTACGCCGAGGAAGAGGCGCGCGGCGTGTTCCAGAACGGCAACGCCGCCTTCATGCGCAACTGGCCCTACGCCTGGTCGCTGGGCAACGGCGCCGACAGCAAGATCAAGGGCAAGATCGGCGTCATGCCGCTGCCCAGGGGTGAAGCCGACGGCAGGAACGCCGCGACGCTGGGCGGCTGGCAGCTCGCCG
>JBEEPT010000145.1:0-2596 GCA_041190985.1 Pseudomonadota bacterium | reverse complement strand
ACCTCGCAGTGGTTCGAGGTCGGTGGGCACACCGAGATGGTCAACTGCACTGTGACCAGCGCCGGGTCCATCCCGTCGTCGTTGTTCATGGTGGGCGCTGGCAGCGTAAGCGCGACCGGCTGCGACTTCTCGCAGGTGACGGGCAACCTGCTCGGCGACAACTCCAGCGTCGGCTTCAACTGCGTCATTCGGCTCGAGCGATGCAAGCTCGGCAGCGGCGTGTCGTACATCGCCGCGCAGACCAACGTGCAGGGGCGGCGGCCCGAAATCTGGATTTTCGACTGCCACACCGGCGACACCCATATGCAGTTCGCCTATGCGAACGGCCTGGGCACGCTCACGCTGGACACCGGCATCTACTTCACGAGCGGCGCGGCTGCTGCCTCGTGGAAGGTCGTCACGACCAGCTACTGCAACAGCCGCGTGCCGTTCCAGACGCCTTGCGTGCCGATCTACCACACTGGCGCGTCGGCCATCACGCCCTACTTCGAGATCCTGCGCGACGGCAGCGCCACCGCGTACAAGGACAGCGAGGTGTGGGCCGAGTTCTCCGCGAAGGACCAGAGTGGCTTCACGCAGGCGACGATCAAGACCGATCGCGTGGCGCTGGCCACGTTCGTCTCCGGGGGCGCCGGGAGCGACCAGGCCACCGGTGCAGGCCTCGGCTCATGGACAGGTGAGAGCGGCACGGCGTGGTCCGGAAAGATCGACTCCGGCTCCAGCTTCACACCGGCCGAGGTGGGCTACTTGCAGGGTCGTATGAACTTCGGCGTGGCGTCGGCGACCATCTACATGGATCCTGAGATCAGGACGTAGTCGTGACCACGCGCGCCCGCCTGACCCCAACCGGGTGGCTGCAATACGACGACGGGTCTGCAGCATCACGGCTGACGCCGCACGGCTGGATTCAGATCCCCGCGTCGTCGTTCTCCGCGGCTGTCGGCCGGGCGGACGAGACTGACTCAAGCTCCGCGCTCACCGCTGTCCAGATCCGCGCCGCCGGCCGATCCGACGAGACCGACAGTGCCTCGGCCCTCGCGGCAGTCCAGGTGCGCGGCGTCGGGCGCGCTGACGAGACCGACGCCGCGCTGCAGCTCGGGCCCGGCATCGGCACGGGTCGCGCAAACGAGACCGACAGCGCGCTTGCTCTCACGGCCGTGCAGATCCGGGCCACGGGGCGATCGGACGAGGCCGACACTGCTTCCGCGCTCGCCGCGGTCCAACTGCGGGCAGCCGGGCGGGCCGATGAAACCGACACCGCTTCTGCCTGCTCGGCGACGCAGCTGCGCACCGCCGGGCGCGCGGACGAGACCGACAGCGCATACGCCCTCAGCCTGGGCGGCACTGCGTTGCCCGTCGGGCGGTCAGACGAAGCCGACGCCGCCTTCGCGCTCGCGGCCGTGCAGCTGCGCGCTACGGGCCGGGCAGACGAGACCGACAGCGCTTCTGCACTGGCTGCCGTCCAACTGCGCACAACGGGGCGCGCTGACGAATCGGACAGCGCCTCGGCTCTCGCGGCGGTGCAGATCCGTGCGGCCGGTCGCTCGGACGAAAGCGACAGCGCCTCTGCGCTCGGCGCGGTGCAGGTTCGCGCTGTGGGCCGGGCCGATGAGACCGACACGGCGTACGCGCTGGCGGTTGGTACGCAGGGCGCCGTCGGTCTCGCCTCGGAGAGCGACAGCGCCTTCGCCCTGGCCGCCGTGCAGCTGCGTGCCACTGGCCGCGCCGATGAAGCCGACGCCGCATTTGCCCTGTCCGTGGGCCTGGGCAATGCCGTCGGGCTCTCGACCGAGACCGACACGGCCTACGCCCTTGCCGCGGTGCAGCGCATGGCCGTGGGGCGTGCGGACGAGACCGACGCGGCGCAGGCCCTGGCCCCGCTGCTGCTGCTCACCGCCGGACTGTCGCTCGAGATCGACACGGCGTTTGCCAGGACGGCGCTCCAGGCCAGACTGGTCGGCCGGGCCGACGAGGTCGACATGGCCGCGGTGCCCGGCGGCGCCTTCGGCCTGGCGCACGTCATCTCGCCGCGGCTGTGGGTGGTGCCTTCCGAGCGGCGCTACTACGCCGTCCCCTCCGAGGACCGCACGTACGCCGTCCCTTCCCAGGATCGCACGTACGTTGTCCCATCTGAAGACCGAGGAACAGAACCATGACCGTCGCAGACCGCACTTTCGTCGCCGTTGCAGGCAAGGCCTCGATCGACCGCGACCCGGACGACGAGCTGGACTACACGCTCGACTGGGGCCCGTTCCTCGCGCTCAGTGGCAACGACACCATCGCCAGCGTGACCACCGACGATGTCGACGTCGAGGTCTACGACACCACGCACGACGACACTACGGTGACGATCTGGGTGCGCGGCGGCACCGCCGGCACCCGCGGCTCCGTGCGCGTGCGCATCGTGACCAATGGCGTCGGCGCGCAGCCCCGCACCAAGGACTGCACCGTGTACTTCAAGACCAAGGAGCAGTGATGGGCAGCGTCACCGCCTGCTTCGCCCGCGTGGCGAAGACCCTGAGCCCGGAGGACCGCGAGGCCATCCTGAAGCCGATCCGCGACGAGATCACGGGCCGGATCAGCGCCGCCAGCCGGG
>JBEEPT010000144.1:0-11042 GCA_041190985.1 Pseudomonadota bacterium | reverse complement strand
ATGATCTTCTGTGGATCGGCGGCCAGAACCCTCGTTTCATCTAGGCATGCCCCCCTTGCCAGTCGACTTCCTGCGCCCATCGTCACCAGCCGCGAGCTCGTGCCAGGGCTGGACTTCCGACATGGAAAACTCCCGCCAGTTGTTAGGCGTAGCCACTCTTTGCCAATGTCGTGACATCACATCCTCAAGCACATACAGAAAAGGCAGACCTTGCAGTTCCGTCAGCAAGGAATCTGGACAACACCCCCATGCGCGGTGGCAAGAGCCAGGCCCGGCGTGCCTACACCTGGGCGCCACTCGAGTTCACCCGTCGGTCGTGGATGTTCAAGGCCGCAGTGACGGGACTGGTCCTGGGTCAACCCTTGAGCAGGGCGTTGGCGCAAGGCACTGCGAGGAGTACGCCAGCCGCCGTCAAACCGGTATACCCAAGCAACGATCTGGAGCCAGTCATGTACGCCTATGTTGGAAGCCGAACCACCCGGGAGCGCAACGCCCGCGGGGATGGCATCACCGTTTTTCGTGTCGCCCCGCTGACAGGGGCATTGACGCCAGTCCAAGTGCTGGCTGATCTAGTCAATCCGTCCTACCTGACCCTGAACCGGGCCAGAACCCGTCTCTATGCGGTGCATGGCGATCTCGATTACGTGAGCGCATTCAGGATCGACCCGCAGACGGGTGAACTGGGCTTCATCAATCGGCAGTCCACCCAAGGCAGGAATCCGGTCCATCTGGCCATCGATCCGAGCGACCGCTTTCTGGTGGTATCCAACCACCAGGGCGGAAGCCTGGCGGTCCTGCCCCTTGCCGCAGATGGCTCGCTCGAGCCGCTCAATCAGTTGCTCAAGCTGGAGGGGCCGATCGGCCCGCACCGGATCGAGCAGACCCAGGCCAAGCCGCATTTCAACGGTTTTGACCCGTAGGGCAAATTCGTGCTCGTGCCGGACAAGGGGTTGGACCGGATCTTCAGCTTCCGCTTCCAGGATGGACGCTTGACGCCTGCGTCGCAGGCCGGCACCGTGACCCGGGAGGGCGCGGGTCCGCGCCATCACGCCTTTCATCCCCGCTTGGCCATGGTCTATGTGGTAAATGAGCTCGATTCCACCGTCACTGCCTACCGCTACGATGCGGCCGATGGCTCACTGGCGCCCCTGCAGCGTCTTTCAACTCTACCGGAATCCTTCACCGGCGACAGTCGTGCGGCCGGAATCATGATTGCCTCCGATGGCCGGACCCTGTATGCATCCAACCGTGGAGCCGACAGCATTGCAGCATTCGCCATCGACCCGGAGAGCGGGCTGCTGCGCTTGCTGGAGGCCACTTCCACGCAGGGGAGCAAGCCCAGGTTCTTCACCCTCAATCCGGGCGGAACCCTGCTGTATGCGCTGAACGAGGATAGCGACACCATCGTGGTCTTTTCAGTCGATGTTGCCACGGGGCGACTGGGTCGCCAGCAGCTCGCCGTGCCCAGCGGCAGCCCGGTTTGCATGGTGTTCGCCTGAAAGATTGACGCCTGTCCGCCGCTTGCCGGCTGCTGTCGTCGGCGCTGTCGCGGCCCGCTGCTATTCTTCCTGGTCGAGCCAGACCAGCCGGCCCTGGCCGCCTTCGTCGAGGCGCGAGCGCAGGGCGCTGGCATGGGTTTCCGTGACGCGCAGCTTCAGCGTGACGACGCTGCCGTGGCTGGCGTCGAGCAGCTGGGCCTGGCCCTGCTGCAACTCGCGCCGCAGCCAGCCCTCGAGCGCATACGGCACCTGGCAGGTCCAGGTCAGCTGGCGCTCGCGTGCAATCTTGGTCGCTCCGAGCAGGGCCTGCGCGACCGCGTCGGTGTAGGCGCGCACCAGCCCGCCGGCGCCCAGCTTGATGCCGCCGAAGTAGCGCACCACGGTCGCGAGCACGCCCTCGAGCTCCTGGTGGCGCAGCACGTCCAGCATCGGGCGCCCCGCGGTGCCGCCGGGCTCGCCATCGTCGACGGCGGCAGACTGTCCGCCCGCCAGCAAGGCCCAGCAGACATGGGCGGCGCCGGGATGGCGCTCGCGCAAGGCCTGCACGATGGCCTGCGCCTCCGCCCGCCCCTCGACCGGCTGCACGCAGGCGATGAAGCGGCTTTTCTTGATCAGGAGCTCGTGTTCGGCGGGGGCTTGCAGGGTGTAGGGCATGGGGCCAAAAGCTTAACCGATGCGTTCAGGCACTAGACTGCGTGGGGCTAATGGAGCTGAAGCTGGAGCTGGAGCGGACATGGAGATGGCAGCGGATACCCTGGTGGTGCTGGGCATGGGCGGAACGATCGCGGGACGGGCGCGGCAGAGCGGCGACCTCGTGGGCTACCGGGCCGGCGAGGTCGGGGTCGGGGATCTGCTGCACGGCATCCCGGTGCCGGCGGGCTTGCGCGTCGAAGCCGAGCAGGTGGCGCAGGTCGACAGCAAGGACATGGGGCCGGCGGTGTGGCGCGCGCTGGTCGAGGCCGTGCGGCGGCAACTGCTGCGCCCCGAGGTGCGCGGCATCGTCGTGACCCACGGCACCGACACGCTGGAGGAAAGCGCCTGGCTGCTGCAGCGCCTGCTCAATCCGCGCAAGCCCGTGGTGCTGACCTGCGCGATGCGGCCCGCCAGCGCGCTGGTGCCCGACGGGCCGCAGAACCTGGCCGACGCGCTCGTCGTCGCGGCGCAGCCTGCGGCGCGCGGCGTGGTCGCGGTCTGCGCCGGCCGCATCCATGCGGGCGCCGAGGTGCGCAAGGTCCACCATTTCCGGCTCGACGCCTTCGATTCGGGCGACGTCGGTGCCCTGGGCGCGGTGGAGCAGGGCGGCTGCATGCTCTGGCGGCCCTGGCCGGACATGGGCGCGGACTTCGATCCTGGCCTGGCCGAACGCCTGCTGGCCTGCGCCGAGTGGCCCCGGGTCGAATGCCTGTTCAGCCACGGCGGCGCCGACGGCTGGCTGGTGCGCGCCTTGCTGGCGCATGCGCGCCGCGAGGGGCCGGAGCGTCTGCGCGGCCTGGTCGTGGCCGGCACCGGCAATGGCACCCTGCACGAGGATCTTTTGGCCGCGTTGCGGCAGGCGCAGGCGCAGGGCGTCGAGGTGCGGCGCACCACGCGCTGCGCCTCAGGCAGGATCATCGACGGTGGCCAGCCGCACGCGGTCGCCAGCCTGCCGCTGCCGCCGGCCCAGGCCAGGCTGGCGCTGCTGCTCGAGCTGCTCTGACGTCGTCGGGTGCCGCAGGGCGTCGGACGGAGCAGCATCGAACCGCAGCGCCCCGGCTTCACTCGGCGCTGATGTTCTTTTCTCGGATCAGGGTCGAGAGCTGCCTGGCCTCGCTGGCGAGCAGGGCCTTGAACTCGGCGGTGTCGAGTCCGGCCGGCTCGGCGCCCAGCGCGTCGTAGCGTTCCTTGCTCTGTGGTTGTGCCAGCGCCTTGGCGATCTCCCGCGCCATGCGGGCGTTGATTTCGGGTGGCGTGCCGTTGGGCGCCCACATGCCGAACCAGATGTCGAGTTCGGCCTTGTAGCCGAGCTCGCTCAGCGTCGGGACGTCCGGGAAGAAGGGCGAGCGCCTGGAGCCGGCGACCGCCAGCACGCGCGCCCGGCCCGAACGCACATGGGGGAAGGCGATGCCGGGATCCATCACGTAGTCGGCCTGGCCTGCCAGCACGTCCTGCAAAGCGGGCGCGGCGCCGCGGTAGGGTATGTGCACCGCGAAGAAGCCGCCGGCCTGCTTGAACAGTTCGGCGGCCAGATGCGGCGGCGTGCCCGTGCCGGCGGAGGCGTAGGACAGCTTGCCCGGGTTCTTCTGCGCAAAAGCGACCAGCTCGCGTGCGTCCTTGAAGGGGGACTGGGGCTTGACGACCAGGTACATCTGGCTGCGGCCCACGCCGGCGATCGGCGTCAGGTCCCTGGCCGGGTTGATGGTCTGCTTGAACAGGAAGGGGTTGGCGGTCTCGACCGAGGTCGGCGCGACCAGGAAGGTGTAGCCGTCGGGCTGGGCGCGGATGACCTCGCCGGCGGCCAGGTTGCTGCTGACGCCAGGCTTGTTGTCGACCACCACGCTCTGGCCCAGCGATTCGCTCAGCGACTTGGCGACGATGCGCGCCATCACGTCGGTCGTGCCGCCCGCGGCAAAGCCGACCACCAGCCGGATCGGCTTGGCAGTGGGCCAGGCGGGGGTCTGGGCCTGCAGCGGGCCGAGGGCACCGAGGGTGCAGAGGGCAGCTGCTGCGCTGCCCATGATCCGGCGGCGCAGCGGGTTGTGGTGCGCTTGCTTCATGTCTTGTCTCCTGTCGTGCGGGTGGTCGCGGCGTCCTTGCTGCGGGACTTTGGCGCCTTGTCTTTTGGGCCCGCCGGCGCTGTCAGCCCTGGCGCTGCGCCTGCGGGTCAGGGCATGGTAGATACCATGAATTGAAAATGTCTGCCATTCCGGTAGCAATTCCTGCCACCTTTCGTCGGGTGCTTGATGCCAGGTCAACCGGCAGCAGTTGGCGTGAATTGCAACCAATCTGGCGCATTGCCGGGGCCGCGCATGCGTAATATTCCAGGCAATCGGTAACCCGCAAAAGACCAGGAGACAGACATGATGCAGATTCCCGGACTCGACTTCATGCTCGGCGACGACATCGACGCGCTGCGCGACGCGGTGCGCGCCTTCGCCCAGGCGGAGATCGCGCCGCGCGCGGCCGAGATCGACCGCAGCGACCAGTTCCCGATGGAGCTCTGGCGCAAGATGGGAGATCTGGGCCTGCTCGGCATCACCGTGCCCGAGGAATACGGTGGCGCCGGCATGGGCTACCTGGCGCACATGATCGCGATGGAGGAGATCAGCCGCGCGTCCGCCAGCGTGGGCCTGAGCTACGGCGCGCATTCCAACCTCTGCGTCAACCAGATCAAGCGCAATGGCAGCGAGGAGCAGAAGCGCCAGTACCTGCCCCGGCTCATCAGTGGCGAGCATGTCGGCGCGCTCGCGATGAGCGAACCCGGCGCGGGCTCGGACGTCGTGAGCATGAAGCTGCGCGCCGAGGACAAGGGCGGCTACTACCTGCTCAATGGCAGCAAGATGTGGATCACCAACGGCCCCGACGCCGACACGCTGGTGGTCTACGCCAAGACCGATCCCGGGCTGGGCGCGCGGGGCATCACGGCCTTCATCATCGAGAAGGGCATGAAGGGCTTCTCGGTGGCGCAGAAGCTCGACAAGCTCGGCATGCGCGGCAGCCACACCGGCGAGCTGGTGTTCGACAACGTCGAGGTGCCGGCCGGGCAGATCCTGGGTGGCCTGAACCAGGGCGCCAGGGTGCTGATGAGCGGGCTCGACTACGAGCGCGCCGTGCTGGCGGCCGGGCCGATCGGCATCATGCAGGCGGTGATGGACAACGTCGTGCCCTATGTCCATGATCGCAGGCAGTTCGGCCAGAGCATAGGCGAGTTCCAGCTGGTGCAGGCCAAGCTCGCCGACATGTACACCGTGCTGCAGGCCGGCCGCGCCTTCTGCTACCAGATCGGCAAGAACCTCGACAGCCTCGGCGCCGGCCACGTGCGCCGCGTGCGCAAGGACTGCGCCAGCGTGATCCTGTGGTGCGCCGAGCAGGCGACGAAGATGGCGGGCGATGGCATCCAGCTCTTCGGCGGCAACGGCTACATCAACGAATACCCGCTCGGGCGCCTGTGGCGCGACGCCAAGCTCTACGAGATCGGCGCCGGCACCAGTGAGATCCGCCGCATGCTGATCGGGCGCGAACTGTTCGCCGAAACCGCCTGAACCCGCCGGGCTGGCCCTGTTCGGGGCCCAGGATCGCTTGGGCTCCTGTCAGTACATCTCGACCGCGACCGCGGTCGCCTCGCCGCCGCCTATGCACAGCGAGGCCATGCCGCGGCGCAGGCCGCGTTGCTTCAGCGCACCGAGCAGGGTGACGATGATGCGCGCGCCCGAGGCGCCGATCGGGTGTCCGAGCGCGCAGGCGCCGCCGTGGACGTTGACGATCTCGTGCGGCAGGCCGAACTCGCTCATCGCGGCCATGGTGACGGCGGCGAAGGCCTCGTTGACCTCCCACAGCTCGATGTCGGACGCCTGCCAGCCCGCGCGTGAGAGCGCCTTGCGGATGGCACCGGCCGGCGCGGTGCTGAACCAGGCCGGTTCCTGCGCGTGCACCGCGTGCGCCGCGATGCGCGCGATCGGCGCTAGCCCTGAGCGGCTGGCGGCGGACTCGCGCATCAGCACCAGCGCGGCAGCGCCGTCCGAGATGCTGCTGGCGTTGGCTGCCGTGATGGTGCCGTCCTGCTTGAATGCCGGTTTGAGTGCGCGCAGCTTGTCCAGCTTGGCCTTGAAGGGCTGCTCGTCGTGGCGGATCACGGTCTCGCCCCTGGGACCCTTGAGCGTGACCGGCGCGATCTCCCAGTCGAAGCTGCCATCCTCGTTGGCCGTCCTGGCGCGCGTGGTGGAGGCGATCGCGTAGTCGTCCTGCTGCTCGCGCATGAAGCCGAACCGCTCGACGCAGGCCTCGGCGAAGACGCCCATCGCCTTGCCGCGCTCGTAGGCGTCCTCCAGGCCGTCCATCGCCATGTGGTCGAACAGCGTGGTTGCGCCGTACTTCACGCCCTTACGCGCGAACATCAGGTGCGGCGCGTTGCTCATGCTTTCCATGCCGCCGGCGACGACGATCTCGGCGCTGCCGGCGCTGAGCATGTCATGCGCGAACATCGCGCTGCGCATGCCCGAGCCGCACATCTTGCTCAGCGTCACCGCACCCGCCGAGATCGGCAGTCCTGCCGCGAGTGCGGCCTGGCGTGCGGGCGCCTGGCCCTGTCCTGCCATCAGGCAGCAGCCCATCAGCACCTCGTCGACTGCGGAGCCGGGCAGGCCGGCGCGCTCGACGGCAGCGCGGATCGCGACGCCGCCGAGCTCCCAGCCAGTCAGGCTGGAAAGGTCGCCGAGCAGGCCGCCGATCGGCGTGCGCGCGGCGGAAACGATCACAATCGGGTCTTGCTGCATGGTGTTTTCCTTCTCCGTCACCTGGCGTCCATGCGGAGGGCACCGTCGATGCGGAAGACGTCGCCGTTGAGGTACTGATTGCCCGGGGCATGTTCGAGCAATCCCGCGTATTCTGCCGGCTTGCCCAGGCGCGAGGGGAAGGGCGTCATCGTCAAGATGACGCCGCGCTCGCTCACCAGGCGGCTGGATCTGCTGCGACAGGCGGGGGGCCGCCAACAGCGGGGCGCGACAGCGGGACGAGCTCGCGGTGCAGCTGGCGGTATTGCGCCGGCGTCTGCCCGGTCCAGCCACGAAAGGCCCGGATGAAGCTTTTCTCGTTGCCGAATCCGGTCGCCTCGGCCAGCTGCTTGTTGGGCTTTTGCGTGCGCAGCAGCAGCTCGATCGCACGTTCGCGCCGCACCGAGTCCTTGAGCGCCTGCAGCGAGTTGCCCAGCTCATGCAGCTGGCGATGCAGCGTGCGCGGCGAGACATGCAGCAGCGCTGCCAGTGCCTCGGCGTTGTGCGCGTCCTGCGGCCGGCTGCGCAGCAGCCGGCGCACGCGCTCCAGCAGCAGCCGGTCGCGCCGGTAGGACTGGACCATCAGCGGCAGCGCGTTCTTGAGCAACTGGTTCATGGCGGCCTCGTCGCGGCGCAGCGGCAGTTCGAGGTAGCGTGCATCGAAGCGGATCGCGGTCTGCGCGGCCGAGAACTGCAGTGGCGCCGGAAACAGCACCGCGTAGCTGTCGCGATGCGGTGGCGCCGGGAAGCTGAAGCTTGCGCACTGCAGCGGGATGCGCGAATCGGTGTACCAGCAGGCCAGGCCATGGATGTTGCGCAATACCGAGACATGGCAGAACTCGCGCGTCGGCAGCGGTGCGCGCGGATCTGCCAGCACGATTTCCGCGACGCCGTCCTGCTCGCTCACCTTCAGTTCGATGTCATCGGCCAGCAGCCCGTGGTGGCGGCACCAGCGCCTGAGCGCCAGTCCCAGCGTGGGTGCACCCAGCGAGGCGCGCGCCAGCATGCCGTAGCTGCCCCAGGGCAGGCGGCGGCCAAACCAGCCCAGTGCCTCGTCGTCGAGCTCGCGCATTGCATGCTCAGAGATGCGCTCCATCTGCCGCGCGCTGATGCGCGCGTTCGGGTCATGGATGCTGTCTGGCGCGATTTGTGCCGCGGCGCAGGCCGCTGCCGGATTCAGCCCCCGAATTTCATAAGCCCAGGCTATTGCGCGGATGAAGGCCATCGGCGTGACGGCCTTGTCTGCATGCCGATGGGTGGCGGACTGATGCGGGCTGGCATCCGGACTGGCCGGTGAATGATCTGCGGGGGGCATCTGAGGGATATGCCGGGATGGCGTGAATTGCAACCATTGTGGCACACGCCAGCGCCCGGTCGTCCCTACCATGGCTGGACAAGATCGACCCGGAGACAGCAGGAGACCCGCATGCAGCAAGACCACGATACTTCGGTCACAGTCCCCGCCCTGGCGCGCGGCGCGACCGACCAGCCCCTGATCGAGCAGACCATAGGTGCCTGCTTCGATGCCATGGTGGCGCGCCAGCCCGGCCACGAGGCGCTGGTCAGCGTGCACCAGGGCCGGCGCTACAGCTATCGGCAGCTGCAGCAGGCGGCGCGCCAGCTCGCCAGCGCCTTGCTCGGGCTGGGCCTCGAGCCTGGGGACCGGGTCGGCATCTGGTCGCACAACAACGCCGAATGGGTGCTGATGCAGCTGGCCACCGCCCAGGTCGGCCTGGTGCTGGTCAACATCAACCCGGCCTACCGCACGGCCGAGGTCGAGTACGCGCTCAACAAGGTCGGTTGCCGCGCGCTGGTGACGATGAGCCGCTTCAAGAGCAGCGACTACCTCGCCATGCTGCAGCAGCTTGCACCCGAATGGGCGCATGGCCAGCCGGGCGGGCTCGAGTCCGGCACCCTGCCGCACTTGCGTGCCGTGGTCTGGATCGACGAGCCGGGCCAGGGCGAGGAAGTGCCCGGGATGCTGCGCTTCTCGGAACTGATGGCACGCGGCCGCGCCGACGACCCGCGCCTGGCCCGCATCGCCGCCACGCTCAAGCCCGACGATGCGATCAATATCCAGTTCACCAGCGGCACGACCGGCTTCCCGAAGGGCGCGACGCTGACGCACCGCAACATCCTGAACAACGGCTTCTTCATCGGCGAGGCGATGCGCCTGACGCCAGCCGACCGGCTCTGCATCCCGGTGCCGCTCTATCACTGCTTCGGCATGGTGCTGGGCAACCTGGCCTGCCTGACCCATGGCGCGACCATCGTCTACCCGAACGACGCCTTCGATCCGCTCGCCGTGCTGCAGACCGTGCAGGACGAGCGCTGCACCGGGCTGCACGGCGTGCCGACCATGTTCATCGCCGAGCTCGACCACCCGCGCTTCCGGGAGTTCGACCTCTCCAGCCTGCGCACCGGCATCATGGCGGGCTCGCCCTGTCCGATCGAGGTCATGAAGCGCGTGGTCAGCGACATGCACCTGGGCGAGATCACGATCGCCTATGGCATGACCGAGACCAGCCCGGTCAGCTGCCAGAGCCGCACCGACACGCCGCTGGACAAGCGGGTCTCGACCGTGGGCCGGGTCCAGCCCCATCTCGAGGTCAGGATCGCCGACCCCGAGACCGGCGCCACGCTCGCGCGCGGCCAGGCCGGCGAGCTCTGCACGCGCGGCTACTCAGTGATGCAAGGCTACTGGGGCGACGAGGCAAGGACGCGCGAGGCGATCGACGCCGAGGGCTGGATGCACACCGGCGACCTCGCGACCATGGACGAGGAGGGCTACGTCAACATCGTCGGCCGCATCAAGGACATGGTGATCCGCGGCGGCGAGAACATCTATCCGCGCGAGATCGAGGAGTTCCTCTACCGCATGCCGCAGGTGCAGGACGTGCAGGTCGTCGGCGTGCCCGACCCGCGCTTCGGCGAGGAGCTCTGCGCCTGGATCGTCGTCAAGCCAGGCCAGGCACTGAGCGAGGACGAGGTGCGCGAGTTCTGCCGCGGCCGCATCGCGCACTACAAGATCCCGCGCCATATCCGCTTCGTCGAGGCTTTTCCGATGACGGTGACCGGCAAGGTCCAGAAGTTCAGGATCCGCGAGGCGATGAAGGAACAGCTCGGCCTGCAGGAAGCCAGGACTGCCTGAAGCCAGTACCGCGAAGATCAAAAAACCGAAAGCCCCAGATGAGCATACTCGGCACCCAACTCAATCCGCGCAGCGCGGACTTCCAGGCCAATGCCGCTGCGATGCGCGCGCTGGTCGACGACCTGCGCGAGCGCATCGAGCTAATCGCGCAGGGCGGCGGCGACGCGGCGCGCGCCAGGCACCTGGCGCGCGGCAAGCTGCTGCCGCGCGAGCGCGTGCAGATGCTGCTCGACCCCGGCACGCCCTTCCTGGAAGTGGCGCCGCTGGCCGCGCTCAATATGTACGGCAACGACGCGCCCGGCGCCGGCCTGATCGCCGGCATCGGCCGGGTTGCCGGCGTCGACTGCATGGTGGTCTGCAACGACGCGACCGTCAAGGGCGGCACGTACTACCCGATGACGGTCAAGAAGCACCTGCGCGCGCAGGAGATCGCCGAGCAGAACCGGCTGCCCTGCATCTACCTGGTCGACTCGGGCGGCGCCAACCTGCCGAACCAGGACGAGGTGTTCCCGGACCGCGACCATTTCGGCCGCATCTTCTACAACCAGGCCAACATGAGCGCGCAGGGCATTGCGCAGATCGCGGTCGTCATGGGCAGCTGCACCGCGGGCGGCGCCTATGTGCCGGCGATGAGCGACGAGACCATCATCGTGCGCAACCAGGGCACCATCTTCCTCGGCGGCCCGCCGCTGGTGAAGGCAGCCATCGGCGAGATCGTGAGCGCGGAAGACCTGGGCGGGGGCGACGTGCACACGCGCCTGTCGGGTGTGGCCGACCACCTCGCGCAGAACGACCTGCATGCGCTGTCGCTGGCCCGCCAGATCGCGTCCACCTTCAACCGACCCAAGTCGCCCGCCACCGAGCTGCGCGAACCGCGCCCCCCGAAGTACGGCGCCGCGGAGCTCTATGGCGTGGTGCCGGTCGATA
>JBEEPT010000143.1:0-4678 GCA_041190985.1 Pseudomonadota bacterium | reverse complement strand
GCGAACTGCGCGGCATCTGCCACGGGCACGCAGCTCGTCGAACTGACGAACGCCACCTCGAATTGGCGGAACGCGCCGAGCAGCGGCACAAGCACGCTGGCGGGCTCGTTCACGGGCACGGTGGCCGCAGACGGCACAGCCGGCTACTACCGCGTATGGGACAGCGGCGCCAGCACGTGCCATGAGCAGGGCAGCGTCACCCGCGCCTTCAGCAAGTCGACCAGCGCCAGCACGTCGGCAGGCTCCAACATCCTCACCTTTGCGGACACGACTGGCATCAGCGTCGGCATGTCGGTCACAGCCACCGGCGTGCCATCTGGGGCCGTGGTCGCAGGAACTACATCAACGACTGTTTCTCTATCCGCTGCAACCACCGGCAGCGGCGTCGGCAGCGGCGCATCCGTCTATTTCGGCGACACAGCCGGCGATCTGTTCCTGAACGCCACCGCGCTGACCACCGGCCAGACGCTCACGATCTCGCTGTGGGATCGCACGGCGCCGGGGGCCTGACATGCTGGCGCTCGGGTATCCGAACCTGATCACCACGTCGACCACCGTCAGCGGCGGGTCGTGGGCGGTCGCGCTGCCGGTCACGAACGTGCGCACGCGAGACTATTCGCAAGTCGCGCGCAGCACCGACGCACTGGCGGCCTCGACGAAAATCATCGTCGACCACGGCAGCGCGAAGAATGCGCGGGCCCTATACCTAGACGGCCACAACCTGAGCAGCGCCGCGCAAGTCCGATGGAGCCGCGGCACGACCTCCGGCGGCAGCGATGTCGGGCAGATCGCGCTCCGCGACGCCTGGCAGATCAGCCCGACGACCCGCAGCGGACGCGACCACGGCGTGGTGATGGTGTTTCCGGCTTCGCTGTCGGCGCGCTATGACCTGCTGGAGATCGTCGACACCGGCAACGCTGATGGCTACATCGAAGCGGCGCGGCTCGCAATCTTCGACCTCTGGGTGCCGACGCTGAACGCCAGCTACGGGCTGCAGGACCGGCTTATCAGCACGAGCGGTGCCGAACGCTCGACGGGCGGCGCTCTGTGGCTGACGCAACAGCGCACGCTGCGCGAGGTGTCGTTCGTGCTCGACGCGATCACCCTCACCGAGGCCGACACCCTGCACGAGATGCAGCGCGTGGCCGGGCTCACGGAGGAGGTGCTCTACGTGCCAGACCTGTCCGACGCCGCAGCCCAGCAGCGGTTCGGCTTCATCGGCTTGCTGTCGGAGATGTCCGCCGTCGACTACCCCTACTACAACCGGCGGCGGCTGCCGCTGCGCATCACCCAAGCTGCGTAAAGGAGCGCTATGACCATCACCAAGACCATTCCCCTAGGATCGCTGCAAGGCCCGACCTTCCCGTGGTCCGAGCTGCGCGGCTTCGTCGACCAGATCAACGCTAGCGAGCCGGCGCATCAGGAGAACATCAGCTGCGTACTTGAAGGCGGCACGCTGTCTGCTGCCGTGCTGCGGGCCCTGACGCCTCAGGAAGAGGTGGTCGAGATGGCAGCCGAGGCCGACAAGCTGCGCCAGGCGCTGCGCAACCTGCGTCACCCTGACGGCACGCTGGTGGAGGATGCCGATGCTAGGTTGAAGGCGCTGGGGTTCTGAGCATGCCGACGCCGATTGACCGCATCGAGCGTGATCTCGAAACGGTCGAGCGCCAGATGGAGGGCATGGCGAACCTCGGCGCGGCCTCGGATCGGCGCATCGATGAAGCGCACCACCGGCTGGACAAGATGGAACTTGGCCTGCCGGAGATGATCCGCAAGACGGTGATGGACGCCATGCAGGTCAGCGTTCTCGACGAGGACGAACGGGCCTGGGTGCGCATGGCAATCGAGCGCGAGGCGCGGAGGGAAAAGGTGCACCAGGCCATCATTGAGAAGTCGCTCGCGGGCCTTGTGTGGGCCGGCATCGCGGCCATCGGCACGGGGGCTTGGCACGTCATCAAGACTTACTTGAAGGTGCCGGGGTGAAGCTCTCCGACGCCGGCCTATCGCTCATCAAGCGCCACGAGGGCCTGCGCCTCAAGGCGTATCCAGACCCCGGCACGGGCGGCGAGCCGTGGACCATCGGCTACGGCCACACCCAAGGCGTGCAACCCGGCCAAGAGATCACCGAAGCGCAGGCCGAGGACTACCTGCGCGAGGATGTCTATTGGGCCGAGGATGCCGTGCGCGATCACGTCAAGGTCGCGCTTGAGCAGCACGAGTTCGACGCGCTGGTGTCGCTGGCGTTCAACATTGGCGCCGGGGCCTTCGCGCGCTCGACGCTTCTGCGCAAGCTGAACGACGGCGACAAGGCCGGCGCGGCTGCCGAGTTCGCGCGCTGGAATCAGGCTGGCGGCAAGGTGCTGCCGGGGCTTGTGAAGCGGCGGGCGGATGAGGCTGCGCTGTTCGCTGGTACCGATCAAAACCAGATCAAGAAACCGCTTGAATGGCCGTTCGAGCGGCCAGAACCGGAGAAACGCACCATGCCCCTACCCGCCATCGTCGCAGCCGTGCTGCCGTCCATCATCGAGGCCATCCCGAGGCTGGGGAAGCTGTTCGGCTCCGGCTCCGAAGTGGCAGAGCGCAACGTGAAGGCCGCCGAGCTGGCGGTGGAGATCGTCAAGGACGCGGCCGGTGCGGTGAACGCTCAGGATGCGGCTGAGAAGGTGAAGGCAGACCCGGTGATCGCGGCCACGGCTGCGCGGGCGATTGAGGCGCGATGGCTGGAACTGGACGAGGCAGGCGGCGGCGGGATCGCAGGCGCGCGCAAGGCCGACGCTGAGGTGGTGGCGATGGATGGGCCTTGGTGGCAGTTCCTGCGGTCTCCGAGCTTCTGGGCGCTGCTGCTGCTGGTGCCGCTCGTGTACCTGCTGGTCGGCTCGCTGATCGGGCTGTGGGGCACGGCATCGTGGTCCGACGACGTGCGGGCGGGACTGGCCGGCTCGATCATCAGTGCGGTGATCGGGGGCGCGGTGGGCTACTACTGGGGTCAGACGACTTCGCGCAACCGGACGCCGCAATAGAAGGTCGAATGGAAGGGAATAGAAGGTGAAGACCCTCGAAGAGTCCCTAGCCGACCTGGCCCGCGGTCGCTGGGTGGTGATCTGGCGCGATGCGGCTACGTGGCACGAGAGCTACTTTGGCGACGAGGAATCGGCGCGAGCGTATGCGACGAAGCATCACGGCGTCGTGAAGCGGCTGGAGGTGGTGGAATGAACCCCAACGAGGACGCGGTCATCCGCGCCCAGATCTCAGCCGTCGATACCATCGCCCGCGCGCAGATGGCGCAGGCCCTGGCGCTGATGGATGTCGTGGCGGCGCTGAAGAAGCTCGTCGACGCGCCGCCGGCTCCCCCGCCTCCGGTGCCGTCCCCGCCGCCGCCGGCACCGCCTCCCCCTGCACCGGCACCCGAGCCCCCGGCGCCTCCTCCTGCGCCACCGCCCACCGACCCCCGCATCGGCCAGGTCGTCACCGTGCCGCTGAACCCGGCGAAGCTGATCGTGCCGCGCGCCTACCTGCGCGACTCGACGACCTACGAACGGATGCAGGACCCGACGATCGTGGACGGCGACACGTGGGTCTTCGAGTTCCGCGCGCTCGACGGTGCCCAGCAGCGGCCGTTCTCGGGCCGCTACGCCGTTTTCGTGGATCAGGTGGACACTGGCGTCGAGGTCGTCGGCGCAACCGGCTCCGTGGCCCGCGCGACGCTCACCGGCCTGGCTGGCGGATGGCGCATGATCGAGGCCGCGGCGCCCGGGGAGACGTGCGTGCCGGCGTGGATCTTCGTCCGCAAGCCTGGAGACCCGCCGCCGACGATGCGGCCGGTGTGGCTCGGCTCGCACGACGTGCAGCACGCCAACGGCAACGCGTTCACGCAATACGTCTGGGTGCCGATGGAGCTCGACCCGCAGGCCGCGCCGCTGAAGCCGCGCCGGCCGGTGCCGTTCTCCGACAAGCTGATGCGCCGCGACCTGTTCGCCGAAGAGTGGGTGCCGGTGCAGCACGGCGACATCTACCGGCCGCGGGTGACGCGCGGGGTCATGCACTCGTGCAACCAACAGAACTACCTCATCAACCCGGTGCTCGCGGCCTACGGCGGCGCGGCTCAACTGGACGGGCCTCGCGGTGTCGGCACGCTGTCGGGCGTGACGCACATCCAGGTCGGCCGGGTGCGCACGGATGGGACCGCGGCGCTCTACGCCAGCGAGGGCAACCGCATCGCCAAGGTGACGCCGGACGGCGAGATCACGACGCTCCTGGGCGCCCGCAGCCGCTCGCCGGCCGCGCGCAGCATCCCGCCGACCGCGGACGACTACGAGCTGGTCGGCGACTGGTCGGCCATCCCGGCGGCCGAGCGCGGCATCGTCGAGACGTGGGGCTTCTCCTGGCGGCCGTCTTCGGTGGCGACCGACCCGGGCGCGCCGCCGATCCCGAACCCGGTCGAGCTCGAGCAGCCGCACGTCGGACCCGGGCCGCAGCTCATCGTGGCCGACAGCCAGCGCGGGCGCCTGCTGCGGGCGCAGTTCCGGCCTGACGTGCACGGCGTGCCTCCGGTGGTGACGGTGCTGGCCGGCGGGCTGGCTGACCCGTGGGACGTGGTCTGCCCGGACGACGGCGACGATCTCGCCTACGTGGCCGAGCGCGGCACCGACTCCATCGTGGCGGTGCGGATGTCCAACGG
>JBEEPT010000142.1:0-9462 GCA_041190985.1 Pseudomonadota bacterium | reverse complement strand
GTCTGCACTGCTTCGCGTGTCGACATTTCAACCCCCCCACCTGCCGGGCGGGCATGCCAGGGGTGCGCACGGTCAAGCGGGCGGCCGTCGTGCCCGGCTCCGCGCAGCAGTCCGTCGGCGTTGTGCTCCTGCGCCTGCTTGTGCCCGTCGTGGCAGGGCTTGCACAGGCTTTGCAGATTGTCTCGGTCTAGGAACAGCGAGAGATCACCGCGGTGTGCAGTGATGTGATCGACCACGCCGGCCAGCACCGTCTTGCCAACCTGCAGATGCATGGCGCACAAGGGATGAGCACGCAACTGCGCAGCGCGCGCATTCCGCCAGGCTGCTGTGTTGTAGAGGTGGTGGTGATCGCGGGACACGAAACAAAGCCCGCGCACCTTGCGGTGGCGGGCTTGTCGGACGGCAGGAGTAGGCTCGAATCACGCAGGCATAACCAGCGTGCACGAACTGTAGGGCTTTCCGTTAACTGGTAAAACCCCTGCGGGTCATGCGTCAGCGTCGAGTCTCACAGCCAACAGCCGTTTCGCCTCAATGACCCTGGCGCGCACCGTCGATTCCTGGCACTGAACCGCGTTCAGCAGGGTGGCGCCAGACAGTCGCTTGACGTACACCGCCACCAGCGTGGCCTGCATGCGATCGCTCAGCGCATGGATGTGGCCGTGCAGCTGGCGCTCTGGTCTGTCGGTGCCGTAGCTCACGGTCATGTTCGGCAGTTGCCCTGCGGTGGGCGGCATCCAGCTCGGGTGCAGCACGCTCTTGGTGGCATATCCGTCTGCGCTGGCGCCGCGGTTCATCCACGCGCCCCACTCGCGCAGGCGCTGCTCCATCACGTCGATAGTGGCTGTGCTATGCATGGGCATACCCCGCGCTTTCCCAGCGCTGCGTGGCGCCGTCAAACCACAGTTGCACCGTGTCGGTGGGCCCGTTCTTGTTCTTGGCCCATTCGATCTGGCCGGCGTGCTTGTTGTCGGGCCGTGGCTTGCGGCGGCTTTCCCGCCACAACAGCCCGATGATGTCGGCCGCTTGCTCGATGCCACCGCTTTCGGCCAGGTGGTCAATACGTGGCGGGCCGTCTGTTTCGTCGGCTTTGCGGCTGAGTTGGCTCAGCAACACCACCGCGCACTGCATCTCCTTTGCCATGCGCTTCAGGCCCCTGCTGATGCGATTGAGCTCGTAGGCCCGGCTTTCGTCGCCGGGCTCCTCCATGAGTTGCAGGTAATCGATGATCACCACCCCTACATCACCGCGCCGGCTGCGCACAAACTGCGCCTTGCGCCGCACCTCGCGCAGCGTGAGCGATGCCTGATCGTCCACATGAATGGGCAGCGCGCTCAACGCCTCCATGCCGCGCGTCACACCCTCCCACAGCGGCCCGCGTGCGTTGGCTGGGTTGCGGATGTCGGCCAGGTTGATGCGCCCGGTGGCCGCCATCTGCCGGGCCACCAGCATGTTCAGGCTGTCTTCCATGCTTAGCACCAGCACCGGCGCCGCGCGTGAGAAGCCGCGCGCCAACGTGTGGCACAGGCCGGTCTTGCCCATGCTCGGGCGGCTGCCGATTACCACCAGTTCACCGCGCCGCAGCCCGCCCGAAAACAGCGCATCGCAGTCGGCCAGGCCAGTCGGGATGGCGTCGTTTTCCCCTTCGGCGCGGGCCTGCAGCTGGTCAACCCAGGGCGGCAGCAGATCGGCCAGCGGCACCGGGTTGCCGTCACCGTGGCCCTGCTGCAGCGCCAGCAGCGCCTGCACCGCCTTGTCGGATGCTGCGGCCAGGTCAATGGCATCGTAGGCCGACTGCTGCAAGTCGCGCGCAATGGCAATCGCCTCGCGGCACTGCGCACGCTGCGCCACGATGTCAGCGTAGCGGCCCACGTTGGCTGACCCTGGCACGCTCTGCGCCAGTTCGTTGAGGTAGCGCAGGCCGCCTGCATCCTCGGCCAGGCCTTGACGCTGCAGCACCTCGTACACCGTGATGATGTCGGCCGGCTTGCCGGCGGTAATCAGCGACGCCGTTGCGGCGTAGATGGTGCGGTGCTCGGCCCGGTAAAAGCTGGCCGGCACCAGCCTGTCGGCCACGTTGTCAAATGCCCGGTTGTCAATCAGCAGCGCGCCCAACACGCTCTGTTCGGCCTCCACGCTGTGCGGCGGCACATGGGCCGCGCGCTCATCCATGGGCGGCCCCGCGCATCTCGCGCGCACGCTGAATGCAACGCTGCATATGCGCCGCCTCGGCCTCCACATCCACCGCGCTGGCCGGCTCGTCGGGCGCCGCGGCGGTGCACTGCAGGCCCGCGTGGAATTGCTCGCCCAGCGCTGCCCACCGCTCGATGCGCGCCTCGCGCACCAGCAACCAGTCCAGCTCGCGCATCTGTTCGCGCATGCCGTCGTTTCTGGCGCCGTCCAGCGGGTCGGCCGCGATGCCGTCAACGGCCAGCATGATCGTCTCCACGTCATAGCCCATCGCCATCGCCGCATTGATGGCCGCGCGGCGCGTCGGGCCGAGTTTGCAGCGCCGCGGGCTGCGGCCCAGCATGCGCAGCCAATGCTCGAAGACGCGGCGCGTATCGTCGCGCGTGTGTGCGTTGAATCCTGGCGCTGGATCTGTCACCAGCGTCAGTTGTGGTTGTGCCATTGAGATCGTCCTGTTCCTGTGCTCACCACGCAAAGGCCCCCCTACCCTCACAGGGCAGAAAGGACATGCGCGCCACGCCCGCCTGCGCGGGATTCCCACCGTGAGGCGAAAACGCCTCCCCCGGCCGTGGGATTTCGGCCAGCCGCCGGATTCTTCGGGGAACTGCCCCCCTAGCCTTTCGGCGATACCGGCACCGTTTTGTTCAGGGTCGGTGCCCCGGTGTTTCTTGCCCTGTCCACCCATGCAGGTGCGAATGCGTTTCCGCGGGGCCCACGGCGGGGCGGGCTACATGGCCGCCTCCGTGTCTGCATGCTGCGGCTGCAGATCCGGCCCGCACCGCGACCAAGCGGCTATCAGGCTGATGTAGGGCTCGCCGCTGGGAGCCACTGCGGCTGCGCGTTCGGCCCGTTCGTACCATGGCACCGGGCGCTTGACGCCTGGCACCCGCACCGTGCGCGCCTTGCGCGCGTCACCGGCGGACACCATGTTCTTGAGCGCCCACATGGTCAGGGTGATCGACCAGCCGGTGCGCTGGGCCAGCTGCTTGGTGGTGCCGCCGCCGTCGATCAACGCGGCTGCCAGCTCAATGCGGATTTCGCTTTGCGGGCGCATCAGTTTGTGGCTGGTTTCATCTCGCCGACGGATGCCGCGCGGGCCATGCGGGCGCATGCTGTGAGCACCATGTCTGCCGCAGCATCTCGGATCTGGTCAGGCTGCATCGCGGGCCTTTTGCGGCTGCTCGGCCTGGCGCGACACGTCGCCCGAGAGCGCATGGATCTCGTAGTCGCGCATCAGCACGGCCAGGCCGTCGGCGCTGCGCACGAGGAAGCTGGCAGTCACCCTGGGCAGCTGGCAGGGCTTGACGGACAACTGCAGCTCGGTGAGGTGGCTGGGGTCGTCAATCCCCAAGGCCCGCGCCAGGGCCATGTTCAGTTGCTGCAGACTGGTGGGCTGGCTTGGATCACTCACGGGGGCACCTCATGGCAGGAAAACAGTGGAAGGCGGCGGGCAGCTTTTCAGCGCGCGATGCGCGGGGCAAGGTCCACACCATCTACGTCTTCGATGAGTGGATCGAGGTCAGCACCCTGGCCAGCGCGCCGCACTGGCAGCGCTCGGGCCTTCAGAGGCTGTCGCTGGCCGATGCATCGCACGTCAACCAGATCGACGACGGCAGCCTGCAAGTGGTGCGCACTGGCGAGCGCTTGCATCGCGTGTGACTCACGCCGGATCTGGTCAGGCTGCATCGCGGGATTCCTGCGGGTCGGCGATGGGCTGCGCGCGAGCCACATCGATCAGGGGCCGGCCGGCCGCGGCAAATGCATCAGGTCGCAGCAGCTGTAGGTAGTCCCTGCGGGCCGACGGAATGCCCACCCTGCGCCACTGGCTGACAGCCTGCGACCTCACGCGGCACATCCGCGCGACCTCGGTAGTCCCGCCCAGCCTGTCGACCACGTTGGAATCAGGGTGACGCTCGCTCATTCGGGCAGTGTAACCACACTTACAGACGATGCGCAACTAGCCTTACAAAGCGAGCACTACGCTTGATCCATGTCGGACGTCAAGTTGTCAACGCCCCACGAACGGGTGGCCTACGCCATCACGCAGAGCGGGAAAACGCTTGAGCAACTGGCCGCGGCCATCGGGTGCAGTCACGCGGCGCTATCTCAATGGCAGACCGGCGCCACCAACGTGCTCAACATCAAAGCCGGGCTACTGCAGAGCTCTGCCGAGCACACAGGCACCGATCTGCGATGGATCCTCACCGGCACCGGCCCCGTGATCTCGCGCTACATGCTGCGCGACGAGATGCAACGCATCGCAACAGCGCTGCACGCCATGGAGCGCGACACGCCACAGCAGATCGAAACGGTCGTGCGCATGGTCGAAGCTGCCGCATCCCACCGCTGACCAGCGCCGCAGGCGCCAACCGAGCGCGCCGCATCTTTTCAAGCAATTGACGGCACGCATTGCTGCTGTTCTAGGGGGCGATCTACCGTTAATTTTGTAAGCGCGCTTGCGTGTTCTTTGTAAGTTGGGTTACAGTGTCTCACGCCCCACGAAAACGCCGCACGGCGGGGGTGATGAGGCCACGATGAAGACTCTGCTGACCGCCGCGCTGATCGCGCTGCCCCTGGTGCTGGCCCCGGCCGCGCACGCCAAGAAAGGATTTGGCGGTGGCCGGTTGACGGTGCCCACGCTGCCCACCAGCGCGCCGGCCGCGGCCACCACGCCCGCACCCGCACCGCAGCGCTGAGCAGAAGCCCGCCATGGCTGACCTGCTCACCCCGGTTGTCATCGGCCTGCATTTGGCCACCGCGCATTTCAACGCGCCGGCCGATGCCAACCTGCAGGCCGCCACGCCAGGCATTTACATGCGCAGCGCCGCCGGCCTCACGCTGGGCGCCTACCGCAACAGCCACGCCCGGCTAAGCACCTACGCCGCCTGGACCTGGACCACCCAAGACCAGCGCTGGGCCATCACCGCCGGCGCCGTCACCGGATACCCGCGCGCCAGCGTCTATCCGCTGCTGGTGCCCAGCCTGCGCCTGCCCATCAAGACCCTCAGCGGCCAGCGCACCGGATGGGCCGCGCGGCTGGCCTACCTGCCCAAGCCGCACAGCGACGGCGCGCAAGGCCTGCATCTGAGCGTGGAACGGGGGGTGTGATGCAGACCGCCGCGATTTCCCTGGCCGCATCGGCCCAGGCGCTTGACGCCGAACTCAAGCGCTACCAGCGCACGCTTGATCTGAGCGCAGCCAACGAGGTGCACGGATGGCATGACGTGACGGTGTTCGGGCCCGACCATAACCACCCGCTGACCACGCTGCGCGAGCGCTGCTGCCTGGCCATTGACATCGGCAGCGCCACGGCTCGGCTGTACCCCACGCGCGACGAGATGCGCGCGCTGGCGGCCATGCTGCTGGAGGCGGCCGGATCATGAACGCGCTGCCGCACCTGCTGCACCGCCTGCGCCGCTGGTGGGCGCTGGCCTGCTGGCGCAACCGCATCGCGCAACTGGACGAAGGCATTGCCCGCATTGAGGCCGACCTGGCCGCCGATGCCGCCGTGCTGTCGGCTTTCAAGGCCGAGCGCCGCCTGCTGGCCATGCGGTTGTCTGCCGCCGACTTTCGCCACACCAGCAACTCCAACACGAGGGGCACACCATGAACCGAGACATTTTCGATCGCGCCATGGCCGCGCACCTGGCGCACGGCGCCATGGCCGGCGCCGACCCGCTGACCGAAAGCTACTACGCGCTGCTTGACGAAGCGGCCGCAGAAGGCGCCCAGGCGCCCAGCAGCCACGGCGCCGGCCTCACGCCCGAGCAGCGCGCCGCGCTCGATGACGAGGGCGACAGCCCGTGGCTGTATCTGGCCATGGGCGCCGCCGCCGTGGCCGTGTGCCTGATCTCGGCCCTGGTTCCCTGGGGCGCGGCATGATCGGCCGGCGCCCGCCATCCTTTGCCGGCCGGCTGGTGGAAAAGCACACCGGCAATTTGCACGGCCTGCACCAGACGCAGCTGCGGCTGATCGACGACGACGGCGGCTCGCACATCGTCTACATCGCCCACGGCCGCGGCGCGGTGGCGGCATTCAACGCGCAGCGCGAGTTTGAGCGGTTGGAAATCGGCGCGCGATACCACGGGCACGCCACGCTGTTCTCCGCTGGCAACGATCACACGTACTGGATGGGACAGGTGAGCCAGTTGCAGATCGACCGCCGCGCGGCTCGCGCCCGGCCCGCCACGCAGCAGGAGACCACCGCATGAGCTGGATCCTCACCGCCCACGGCAACGGGATCGACCTGCACTACACCCGGCCCGAGCACATGGTGCTGGCCGACGTGGCGCACTCGCTGGCGCAGATCAACCGCTTCACCGGCCACGCTCAGCGGCCTTACAGCGTTGCCGAGCACTCGCTGCTGGTGCTCGACATCGTGGAGCACTTGTTTGCCCCGGCCAGCGTGCACTGCCGCCTGGCCGCCCTGATGCACGACGCCCACGAGGCCTACATCGGCGACATCTCCACGCCGCTGAAGCACACGCTGGGCGAGACCTGGGCGCTGGTTGAGCACCGCATGGAGCGCGCATTGCGCAGCGCCTGGGGCCTGCACACCGCCGCGTATGAGCACCGCGACGCCATCAAACAGGCCGATCTCATCGCCCTGGCCACCGAGCGCGCGCAGATCATGCCGCCATCGCCCACGCTGTGGCAGAGCCTGGTGCACATCCAGCCGGTGCCGTGGGTGGACTTGATGAGCCCAGAGCGCTGCAAAATGACGTGGCGCGACTGGCGTGACCGCTTTGCCGATGCGGTGGATGCGCTCGACTTCGAGCGCAACGAACGCACATTCAAGGTGGCGCAATGAGCCGCCGCGCAAGAGCCCGCCAGCACCACCCGCGCCGCGCTGCGGTGAACGCGGTGCAGATCGCCATCAGCCGCGCCTGCAAGCTCAGCGGCGCCGATGTGGAGCAACAGATGCGCATCGTGCAGACGGCGGTGGCCGATTTCTGCTGCGGTCGGCTGTGCGCCAAGCACTGGCGAGACCTGGCCGACACGGTGAACATGGCCGAAGCGCTGGCCGAGCTGGGCATTGGCAGCGGCGCCGAAGCACACGCATGGATCAACGCAGCGCAGCAGGCCCTGGCCGATGTGCACGAGCGCCACACCCAGCGCGGCACCTGGACGCTGTACGCCGACGAGATCGAGGCCTTGCACTGGCTGCGCCGGCTGCACCAGGTGCAGCTGTCGTCGTGCAGCTATGGCGAATTCGACCGCGCCTTCAAGCGGGTGCACGAACGCATGGCGCAGGCCCGCGCCGGCAATGCAGCGCCGGGCACGCGGGTGTTGGACCCGTACCGCACCACAGCACCAGGCACCCAGGCCACTACCGTGGAGACCATGGCATGACGACACACCGACCCCGCGTAGCGCTGGCCGACATGGGCATCAGCGAACTGCTGCCGCGCAACTTGCGCGACGCATTCATTGCCGCCGCCGACTGGCCGCAACACTTGCGTATCGATCGCATCGACAAGCTGACCGACGAAGCCGCGGCCAAAGGCCTGGCTCGGGAGCGCACCGATTGCAGCCGGGCCACTGAGTGGCAACGCCGGCGCGATGCGATGGCCGCCGCTGTTGCAGCCGTGCAGGCCGCCGCCACGTCGTCAGCCACACCAGCACCAGGAGAGGCAGCATGACCCACGACGCAAACACGGCCGAGCACAAGCACCGCGGCGCCGTTCAGTCGCGGATCCTGGCCATGATCCGGCCCGGCGTCGCCTACGCTACCGGCGGCATCGCGCTGGCGCTGGGCACGCCGCGCGGATCGACCAGGCAGGCATTGGACAGGTTGACCGCGCTAGGCGCCATCGTGCGCCGCATGATCGGCCCCGACTGCGTGTTTTGGCTCTCCGGATTTCCATGTTGAAACGTCCATGATGGTTTATAGTCTGAAAACGGATTAACGTGTGGAAAGGCACAAGTCACATGACGAGTCGATCAACCTATGCGGTGGTGCGCAAGAACTTCACCACCACGGCACTTCGGGCACTGCGCTTCGTCCCTGATGGCAGTCGCATGGTCAAGCGTGGCGCCTGCCGCCGCGAGCTGGCCGAGGCCACCAGCCTGGACGGCCATTCGTGGCGGGTACGCCCCCTTGAGAAGGGGTGGCGGGCATGAGCGCGCGGAGTGACCGGATCGTGGCGATGGTCCTGGAGTACGGCCGATGCTTCAGCGAAGCACTGATGCACGAAGCTGCCAGCAAGGCCGACATCTCCGAGTCCGAGGCGCACAAGTGGATTCGTCGGCTGCGCGTCGAGATCGACGAGTTGGACGCTCTGGCCGAGAGCGAAGGATCGCGGGCCGTGGAGTACCTGAGGCGGGCACGCAAAGCCGAAGAGACGCGAAAACTGAGAGGTGCGGTCTCTGACTTTGTGAGGCGCGATGCTCAGCGCTTCCGAAAGCTCCTGATGCAGGACAAGCATTGGCTCGGCGTCTTCCGGTGCGATCCCGATGGAGCGCCATCCGACAGCCTGAGCCACGTTGAGCTGACCGCATTGCTCGACGCGATGGACGACCCAACACTGGAGTTCTGAGCGATGAATTTCCACAGAACCACCGGCGCGGCTGATCCGCTGCTCCCGAAGGCCCCCGACCAGCGATTCACTCCAGTCCATCCTCTGGACGTGGAATGCCTGTACGACGACAACAACAAGACGCTGATGAGTAAGGGCCACCATGACCCCGCCGTCTTCACTGCGGCGTGCGAAGCCTGGAACGGTGGACCCATGATCGGCTGGGGCAAGGTGCACCACGTCTGGCTGCGCAACACGCCCGACAGCAGCGGCGACTATGAGTTCCGGGTGTGGCCTGCCGAGCCGCACACCCGAGGCGCCTACCCGGCCACCACGATGGTGGATGACCCGGCCTACGACCTCGACACCGCGCTCGACAATCGGTGAATGACCACTGACATCCTCGACCTTCCCGGGTGGACCGTCCTTGCAAAGCGCCTCGAAGACCGTGAGTACGAGCTTGAAGCCGAGTACACCGTCAAGCCCACCGCCTGCCAGAAGTGCGGCGTGCTTGATCGGCTGTACCGGCACGGCACCAAGGACACCATCTACCGCGACAGCCCCATCAGGGGCCACGCAACCCGCATCCTGGCCCGCGTGCAGCGGTACAAGTGCCGAGAGTGCGGTGAGACGTTCCTGCAGCCCCTGGCGGGCATCCAGGAGGACCGCCGCATGACTGCCAGGTGCGCCGAGTACATCAAGGAGCAGTGCCTGCGGGACACCTTCACCAGCATCGCCGACCACGTTGGTTGTGACG
>JBEEPT010000141.1:0-8228 GCA_041190985.1 Pseudomonadota bacterium | reverse complement strand
GGCTCTGCACTCAGATGGCGCGACGAACCATCAGTTCCTTGATCTTGCCAATGGCCTTGGTGGGGTTCAGGCTCTTGGGGCAGACGTCCACACAGTTCATGATGGTGTGGCAGCGGAACAGACGGTAGGGGTCTTCGAGGTTGTCCAGACGCTCGGCGGTGGCCTGGTCGCGGCTGTCGGCAATGAAGCGGTAGGCCTGCAGCAGGCCGGCCGGGCCGACGAACTTGTCCGGGTTCCACCAGAAGCTCGGGCAGCTGGTCGAGCAGCTCGCGCACAGGATGCACTCGTACAGGCCGTTGAGCTCCTCGCGCTCCTCGGGCGACTGCAGGCGCTCCTTCTCGGGCGACTGGGGAGTCTGGTTGATCAGGAAGGGCTTGATGCTGTGGTACTGCTTGAAGAACAGCGTCATGTCCACGATCAGGTCGCGGATCACCGGCAGGCCCGGCAGCGGCTTGAGCACGATGACGTCCGGCAGGGTGCGCAGGTTGGTCAGGCAGGCCAGGCCGTTCTTGCCGTTGATGTTCATCGCGTCCGAGCCGCACACGCCTTCGCGGCAGCTGCGGCGGAAGGAGATCGAGGGATCGACCTCCTTGAGCTTCATCAGCGCGTCGAGCAGCATGCGCTCGTTGCCCGCCAGCTCGACCTCGATGGTCTGCATGTAGGGCTTGACGTCCTTCTCGGGGTCGTAGCGGTAGATCTTGAAAGTGCGTTTTGCCATTTTTTCTTGCTCCGGGTCGCTGCGATCAGAAGGTGCGGACCTTCGGGGGGACCGATTCCACGGTCAGTGGCTTGAGGTTGACGGGCTTGTAGCTCAGGCTGTTGGAGGCGCTCCACCACAGGGTGTGCTTCATCCATTCCTTGTCGTTGCGGCCCAGCGGGAACTCGGCGTCGTCGGCGCCGCGCTCGTAGTCGTTGACGGTGTGCGCGCCGCGGCACTCGTGGCGGGCGGCGGCCGAGGTCATCGTGGCCTGGGCGACCTCGATCAGGTTCTCGACTTCCAGCGCCTCGATGCGCGCGGTGTTGAAGACCTTGGACTTGTCCTTGAGCGTGATGTTGAACACGCGCGAACGCAGCGCGTTGATCTTCTCGACGCCCTCGTCCATGCTGGCCTGGGTGCGGAACACGCCGGCGTGCTGCTGCATGATGGCGCGCATGTCGTTGGCCACGGTCTGGGCGTATTCGCCACTGGCGTTGCCCTCGAGGCGGGCCAGGCGCGCCAGGGTCTTGTCGGCGGCGTCGGCCGGCAGGGCCTTGAACTCGGCCTTGGTGTCGACGTTGGCGACGATGTGGTTGCCGGCGGCGCGGCCGAACACCAGCAGGTCGAGCAGCGAGTTGGTGCCCAGGCGGTTGGCGCCGTGCACCGACACGCAGGCGCATTCGCCGACGGCGTACAGGCCCTTGACCAGCTGCGGGTTGCCGTTGGCGTCAGGCACCACGACCTGGCCGTTGATGGTGGTGGGGATGCCGCCCATCTGGTAGTGGATGGTCGGCACCACCGGGATGTCTTCCTTGGTGATGTCGACGTTGGCGAAGTTCACGCCGATCTCGTAGACCGAGGGCAGGCGCTTGTGGATGGTCTCGGCGCCCAGGTGGCTGAGCTTGAGCATCACGTAGTCCTTGTTCGGACCGCAGCCGCGACCTTCCTTGATCTCCTGGTCCATGCAGCGCGAGACGAAGTCGCGCGGCGCCAGGTCCTTCAGGGTGGGCGCGTAGCGCTCCATGAAGCGCTCGCCGTTGCTGTTGAGCAGGATCGCGCCTTCGCCGCGGCAGCCTTCGGTCAGCAGCACGCCGGCGCCGGCCACGCCGGTCGGGTGGAACTGCCAGAACTCCATGTCCTGCAGCGGGATGCCGGCGCGCGCGGCCATGCCCAGGCCGTCGCCGGTGTTGATGAAGGCGTTGGTCGAGGCGGCGAAGATGCGGCCCGCGCCGCCGGTGGCCAGCAGCGTGGTCTTGGCCTGCAGCACGTAGGTCTCGCCGGTCTCCATTTCGAGCGCGGTCACGCCGAGCACGTCGCCGTCGGCGTCGCGGATCAGGTCCAGCGCCATCCACTCGACGAAGAAGGTGGTGCGGGCGGCGACGTTCTGCTGGTACAGGGTGTGCAGCATGGCGTGGCCGGTACGGTCGGCCGCGGCGCAGGCGCGCTGCACCGGCTTCTCGCCGTAGTTGGCGGTGTGGCCGCCGAACGGACGCTGGTAGATGGTGCCGTCCGGGTTGCGGTCGAAGGGCATGCCGAAGTGCTCGAGCTCGTACACGACCTTCGGAGCCTCGCGGCACATGAACTCGATCGCGTCCTGGTCGCCGAGCCAGTCGGAGCCCTTGACGGTGTCGTAGAAGTGGTAGTGCCAGTTGTCCTCGCTCATGTTGCCGAGCGAGGCGCTGACGCCGCCCTGGGCGGCGACGGTGTGCGAGCGGGTCGGGAAGACCTTGGACAGGACGGCGACGTTGAGGCCGGCGCGGGCCAGCTGCAGCGAGGCGCGCATGCCGGAGCCGCCGGCACCGACGATGACGACGTCAAACTTGCGCTTGGGGAGGGATGCGGTTGCGGTCATGGCTTATCAGAGCTTCCAGAGAACAGAGTAGGCCCAGCCGGCGCAGCCGACCAGCCAGACGAGGGTGAATACGTGCAGCACGAGGCGCAGGCCGGCGGGCTTGACGTAGTCCATCCAGATGTCACGCATGCCCACCCAGGCATGCCAGGCCAGTGCCAGGATCACCCCGAAAGTCAGGAACTTCATCCACTGGGCGGCAAAGATGCCGGCCCAGGTCTCGTAGCCGATCGGGCCGCTGCTGAATATGACCTGCGCCAGCAGCACGACGGTGAACAGGGCCATCAGGCAGCCGGTGACGCGCTGGGCCAGCCAGTCGCGCATACCGTAGCCGGCGCCGGTGACGACGCGCTTGGAACCGTAGTTGACGGACATTTTTTCTTGCTCCGGTGGATTAGTACAGGCCGAACAGCTTGGCGCCCAGCACGACGGTCAGGCCCAGGCTCAGCACCAGGGTCACGATGGCGGAGGACTTGCCGAATTGCTTGGTGACCGAATGGGTCGCATCCATGTAGAGATGGCGCACGCCCGCGACGAAATGGTGCAGGTAGCCCCAGATCAGCGCCAGGCATGCCAGCTTGACGAACCAGCCCGGCACGAAGCCGATGCCGATGCCAAAGGCAGCGCTGAAGCGCTCGAACGAGATCTCCGAGCTCAGCGAGGTGTCGAACAGCCACACGACGAAGGGCAGCAGCAGGAACATCAGCAGGCCGCTGACGCGGTGCAGGATCGAGACCCAGCCGGCGGGCGGCAGGCGGTAGGTTCGGACATCCTGGAAGATGTTAATGTTTCGGAACTCAGGTCGCGGCTTTGTCAGCTCTGTCATGGTCGGACTTTCGGTTGGAGTTGGGGGTTTGGTAACCGGAAGGTAACTTCCTGCTTACCGCCTTCGGACGAACCGGAGAATTCTATTGCAATGCAATAAATTTCCGCCTGGTTCTCGGTTCGGGCGTGCTGGCGGTCGCCTAGCTCAGCTCGTTGCGGTAGTGGTGCGTGTCGGTGCGGTAGAGGCCGCGGCGGTATTCCATGGGCATGTCGTTGTAGGTGTAGGCGACGCGCTCGACGCTCAGCAGCGGGAAGCCCGGGGCGATGCCCAGGGTCTGCGCCGCCTGCTCGTCGGCGGCGACCGCCTTGAGTCGTTCCTGGGCGCGCACCATGCGCACGCCGAACTGGGTCTCGAACAGCGCGTACATCGCGCCCTGGTGGCTGGCAAGCAACTCGGCGGTCAGGCCGTTGAAGGCATTGGCGGGCAGCCAGAGGTCCTCGAAGATGGTGGGTTCGCCATGGAAGGAGAGCACGCGCCGGATCTCGAGCACCGGTTCGCCGACGCGCAGGCCCAGGGCGCGCGCCACCTCGCCCGGCGCGCGCAGGCGCCGGCATTCGAGGATCTGGCGCTCGGCCGGCCCCTCGCTGGCGCGGTCGCCGGCGTCGGGCTGCAGTCGCAGGAAGCGGTACTGCACATGCTGCTCGGAGTGGGTGGCGACGAAGGTGCCCTTGCCCTGGCGGCGCACCAGCAGGTTGTCCGCGGCCAGTTCGTCGATGGCCTTGCGCACCGTGCCCTGGCTGACGCGAAAGCGCGCCGCGAGCTCGGTCTCGCTGGGAATCAGGTCGCCCGGCTTCCACTCACCGGCCTGCAGCGCCTGCAGGATCAGGCCCTTGATCTGCTGGTACAGCGGGCTGAATGCCGGCGTGGCGGAGGCGGGCGCGGTGGTGGCGCCATTGCCTGCGGCTGCCGTCGTTTCGGCGCCGTGGGCGGCTGGGGGGTTCGCGGGCGTGGTCGGGGCCATGATCAAGGTGTAATCATATCTTATATAAGACATAAGACAAATTGACGTCACGCTTTTTTGCAGGGTACACTCGACAGGATTTTTCTCTTCCGTCAACTGTTGCTTTTCTGGAGTGTTCTCATGAGCAAGAAGCCCGTTCGCGTCGCCGTCACCGGCGCTGCTGGTCAAATCGGTTACGCCCTGCTGTTCCGCATCGCATCGGGCGAGATGCTGGGCAAGGACCAGCCGGTCATCCTGCAACTGCTCGAAATCCCCGACGAGAAGGCCCAGAACGCTTTGAAGGGCGTGATCATGGAGCTGGAAGACTGCGCCTTCCCGCTGCTGGCCGGCATCGAGGCCCACAGCAATCCGGAAGAAGCGTTCAAGGACACCGACTACGCGCTGCTGGTTGGCGCGCGTCCGCGCGGCCCGGGCATGGAGCGTGCCGACCTGCTGGCCGCCAACGCCGCCATCTTCACCGTGCAGGGCAAGGCGCTGAACAAGGTTGCCAGCCGCAACGTCAAGGTGCTGGTGGTCGGCAACCCCGCCAACACCAACGCCCACATCGCGATGAAGTCGGCTCCGGACCTGCCGGCCAAGAACTTCACCGCCATGCTGCGCCTGGACCACAACCGCGCCGCTTCCCAGCTGGCCGCCAAGACCGGCAAGGCCGTCGGCGACATCAAGAGCCTGACCGTGTGGGGCAACCACTCGCCGACCATGTACGCCGACTACCGCTTCGCCACCATCAACGGCGAGTCGGTCAAGGACATGATCAACGACCAGGTCTGGAACGCTGAAGTCTTCCTGCCCACCGTCGGCAAGCGTGGCGCCGCCATCATCGCCGCCCGCGGCCTGTCGTCGGCCGCTTCCGCCGCCAACGCCGCCATCGACCACATGCGCGACTGGGCCCTGGGCTCCAAGGGCGAGTGGGTCACCATGGGCGTGCCGTCCAACGGCGAATACGGCATCCCGGCCGGCATCGTGTTCGGCTTCCCGGTCACCACCGAGAACGGCGAGTACAAGATCGTCGAAGGCCTGGAAATCGACGCCTTCTCGCAGGAATGCATCAACAAGACCCTGGCCGAGCTGCAAGGCGAGGCCGACGGCGTCAAGCACCTGCTGTAATTTGCCGACCAGGAGCCGCAGGTGAAGCATCCGCGCGAGGTGTTGCTCGGAGCACAGGCCGGCGCGGTCGCGCTGCCGGTCTGTGACCACTACAGCGGCGTCGAGGCGCGCATGCGCAAGAGCCTGCAGCTGCAGGCCGAGTACGCCGAGCGCTTCGGCGCCTGCGTCTTCGACGTCACGCTGGACTGCGAGGACGGCGCCGCCGTCGGCGCCGAGGCCGAGCATGCCAGCCTGGTCACCGAGCTGGTGCAGGGCGTGGACTTCGGCCGCACGGTTCGCCCGCGCGTGGGCGTGCGCGTGCATGCGGTCGACCATCCGGCCTTCGAGGCCGACGTGGCGCAGATCGTCGGCGCGGTCGGCGCGCGCCTGTCGCACCTGATGATCCCCAAGGTCGAGTCGCTGGCCGACGTCGAGCGCGCCGTCCGGGCGGTCGACGCGGCTGGCGCCCCGCAGCTGCCGCTGCATGTGCTGATCGAGTCGGCTGCCGCGGTGCATCGCGCCTTCGACATCGCCGCGCATGCGCGCGTCGCCTCGCTGAGCTTCGGCCTGATGGATTTCGTCTCGGCGCACGGCGGCGCTATTCCCTCGGACGGCATGGGCGTGGCCGGGCAGTTCAGCCACCCGCTGGTGCTGCGCGCCAAGCTCGAGATCGCCAGTGCCTGCCATGCGCACGGCAAGGTGCCCTCGCACTGCGTCGTGACCGAGTTCAAGGACCGGGCCGCGCTGAAGCAGGCGGCGCTGCGCGCCGCGCGCGAGCTGGGCTACACCCGGATGTGGAGCATCCACCCCGACCAGATCGAGCCGATACTGGAGGCCTTCGCGCCCAGCGCGCAGGAGGTCGACAAGGCGGCGCGCATCATCGCCGCGGCGCATGCGGCCGACTGGGCGCCGATCGCGCTCGACGGGCAGCTGCACGACCGCGCCAGCTACCGCTACTACTGGCAGGTGCTGGAGCGCGCGCACCAGACCGGCTGCACGCTACCCGCCGAACTGGCGGCATTTTTCTGACACGGCCCATTCCATAGGAGTGACACCATGGCGAACCACCGATTCCCCCTGCTGGCACGCCTGGTACTGGGCGCCGGCATGGCGCTCGCGCTGGCCGGCGCGGCCGCCGCCGCCGAGCCTGCGCCCCGTGCCAGGCCGGTGGGCCCCGTCGTCCTGAGCGATGCCGAGCAGGCCCTGGCCGCGCGCGTCGCCATCGGCAACCTGCCCTGCGAGCTGGGCCAGACCGTGAGCATGAGGGCCGACCCCGAGCTGCCCGGTCACTTCCACCTGCAGCTCAAGGACCAGCGCTTCCACCTGCGCCCGGTCGAAAGCGCCACCGGTGCGCTGCGGCTGGAAGACCAAGGCCGTGGCGCGGTCTGGATCCAGCTGGCCAACAAGTCCATGCTGATGGACCAGCGCCATGGCAAGCGACTGGCCGACGAGTGCGCGGGCGCGCTGCAGCAGGCCTATGCCGCCCAGCTCAAGCTCAATCCGGCCCCGAGTCTGCTCGACGTGACCCAGAAGTCCCGTTGAGTTCCCGTTTTTTCATTGGAGCATCATGATGTTGCAAGCCTATCGCCAACATGCAGCCGAGCGCGCCGCGCTCGGCATCCCGCCGCTGGCGCTCGACGCCAAGCAGGTGGCCGAGCTGATCGAGCTGATCAAGAATCCGCCCGCCGGCGAGGAGTCCTTCCTGCTGGACCTGCTGACCCACCGCGTGCCGCCGGGCGTGGATGACGCCGCCAAGGTCAAGGCCAGCTTCCTGGCCGCCGTCGCGCATGGCGACATCGCCGTCGGCCTGATCAGCAAGGCCAAGGCGACCGAACTGCTCGGCACCATGGTGGGCGGCTACAACGTCAAGCCCCTGATCGACCTGCTCGACGACGCCGAAGTCGCCGGCGTCGCCGCCGAGAGCCTGAAGAAGACCCTGCTGATGTTCGACGCCTTCCACGACGTCGCCGAGAAGGTGCAGGCCGGCAACGCCAAGGCCCGGGAAGTGATGCAGAGCTGGGCCGACGCCGAGTGGTTCACCAGCCGTCCCGAAGTCGCGCAGAAGATCACCGTGACCGTGTTCAAGGTGCCCGGCGAGACCAACACCGACGACCTGTCGCCGGCCCCGGACGCCTGGAGCCGCCCGGACATCCCGATGCACTATCTGGCGATGCTGAAGAACACCCGTCCCGACGCGGCCTTCAAGCCCGAGGAAGACGGCAAGCGCGGCCCGATGCAGTTCATCGAGGACCTCAAGAAGAAGGGCAACCTGGTCGCCTACGTCGGCGACGTGGTTGGCACCGGCTCCAGCCGCAAGTCCGCCACCAACAGCGTGATCTGGGCCACCGGCGAGGACATCCCCTTCGTGCCCAACAAGCGCTTCGGCGGCGTGACCCTGGGCGGCAAGATCGCCCCGATCTTCTTCAACACCCAGGAAGACTCCGGCTCGCTGCCGATCGAGGTCGACGTCTCCAAGCTCGAGATGGGCGACGTGATCGACGTGCTGCCCTACGACGGCAAGCTGCTGAAGAACGGCGAGACCGTGGCCGAGTTCAAGCTCAAGAGCGAGGTGCTGTTCGACGAGGTGCGCGCCGGCGGCCGCATCAACCTGATCATCGGCCGCAGCCTGACCGGCAAGGCGCGCGAGTTCCTGGGCCTGCCGGCCTCGACCGCCTTCCGCCTGCCCAAGGCCCCGGTCGACAGCGGCAAGGGCTTCACGCTGGCGCAGAAGATGGTCGGCCGCGCGGTCGGCCTGCCGGAAGGCCAGGGCGTGCGCCCGGGCACCTACTGCGAGCCCAAGATGACCACC
>JBEEPT010000140.1:0-8193 GCA_041190985.1 Pseudomonadota bacterium | reverse complement strand
CCAGCGCCAAGGCTGCGCAGGAAGCGCTGGCGAAGGCCACCGTCGCGCAGGCGCAGGCCCAGCGTGAAGCCGCAGCCACGATCGCCGAAGAGAACCGCGCGCGCGCCGCTGCGCAGGCCTCGCAGCAGGCCTTCCTGAACGGCCTGCGCGAGCAGATCGCGCTGTACGGCAAGTCGGCAGATGAAGTCGCCCGGTACAAGGCCGCGCAGCTCGGTGTCGGCGCCGCTGCTGCGCCGCTGCTGCTGCAACTGCAAAACCAGCGCGCGGCGCAGGAACAGGCTGCGGCAGCCGCGCGCGAAGAGGCGCAGGCCCAGCAGCAGGCCGCGGCGGCGAAGAAGAGCGCCGAAGCCGCGGCGAAATCGTTCATCACGTCGCTGCGCGAGCAGGTGGCGCTGCAGGGCAAGTCGCAGGCCGAGATCCTTCGGTACCGGGCGGCGCAGCTGGGCGTTGCAGGCGATGCCGAGAAGTACATCAAGGCGATCGACGCGGCGAACGCCGGCACGTCGCGCCTCGGTGTGTCGGCTGGCCAGACCACGGCCGCGCTGCGCCAGCTGCCGGCGCAGTTCACCGACATCGCGACGCAACTCGCTGGCGGCAGCAACCCGTTCCTGGTGCTTCTGCAGCAGGGCGGGCAGATCAAGGACTCGTTCGGCGGCATCGGCAACGCCGCGCGGGCACTGGTCGGCTCCATCACGCCCGTGGGCGCGGCGCTGACCGGCCTTGCGGCGGCTGTCGCTGTGGTCGGCCTGGGCCTGTTCAAGGCCACCAGCGAACTCACGGCCTACCGGCAGGCGCTGGTGCTCACCGGCAACGCGGCCGGCGCCACCGTGGGCAGCCTCGTGCAGGCGCAGCAGGCCATCGCCGCGGGCGTCGGCACGCAGGGCAAGGCGGCCGAGGTGCTCGCCGCGCTGGCATCCACCGGCCGGGTGGCCGCGAAGGATCTGCAGCAACTCGCCGAAGCCGCGATCCGCCTCGAGCGCGAGGGCGGCCCGGCCGTCGAGGAGACGGTGAAGGCTTTCGCCGAACTCGGCCGCAGCCCGACGCAGGGCGCCGCGAAGCTCAACGAGCAGACGCGGTTCCTGACGGTCTCGGTGTTCGAGCAGATCAAGGCCCTGGAAGAGCAGGGCAAGACGGCCGAGGCGGCGTCCCTCGCGCAGCAGGAGTTTGCCCGCGTCAGCATCGAGCGCGCGAAGGAACTCGCCGACTCGGCCTCCGGTGTCGAGAAGGCATGGAAGGGCGTCAAGGATCTGTTCAAGGGGCTCGTCGACGCTCCGGCGAGTCTCTTCCGCCCGCCGGGTGCGGACGCTGCTGTCGCCATCGCGCGCCAGTCGCTCGAAGCGGCGAAGGCCGAGCGCGCAGCCATCGGCGAAGGCGGTGGCTCTCGTGCGCAGTTCCTCGACGCCGACATCCGGCGTCTGGAGGCCTACATCGCGAAGGCGAACGAGGCCACGAAGGCGACGGCAGACCTCGCGAAGTCGCAGGCCGACGCATCGCGCGCATCGCTGGCCGGGCAGGAGTTCGCCGCCCTCGAAAGCTCGACGAAGTCTCCGCAGGCCAAGCTCGCAGAGCAACTCGCGAAGATCGCCGAGAAGGGCGCCGAAGCCGGCCTGAGCCTTGATCGCATCACCGAGGCGCAGAAGCGCGCCACCGCGGCATCCGAGGCCTACGGGCTGTCGGTGCAGGAGCAGACGGCGAAGATCCAGGCCGCCGCGGCTGTGCGCCAGGAAGTCGTCGCGCGCCAGGTGCAGGACGCGCAGGCGCTGCGCGAGCAGGGCGCTCTGTCGGAAATCGACCTGATCAAGCGCGTGGCGCAGATCCAGGCGCAGGCGGCACGCGACGAGGCCCGCGACATCCGGGCAACGGCCGCCGCGCAGGCCGGCAAGCTGAACAGCCGCGCCGAACTGATCCAGCTCGCCGGGCAAGCCGCCGCGGCCGAGCAGCGCGCCGCAGCCATCGAGCAGAAGGCGATCGACGACACGATTGCGGCGATCCGAAAGAAGGAACTCGCCGTTCTGTCTCTGGTGCTGGCGTGGAAGGAAGAGCAGGCCGCCGAGCAAGGCCGCGACCTCCAGCAGATCGACCAGCAGCGCTTGGCCGCTGCGAACGCCGTGCGGGAGTACGCGCGGGCGATCGACGAGTCGGCCGAACGCACGACGCTGGAGGCCTCGCTGATCGGGCAGAGCAACGCCGTGCGCGAGCGTCAGCTCGCCTTGTTCGACGTGGAGATCAAGCGCCGGCAGCAGATCCGCGCGATCCAGGACAACACGGCACTTGGCCCAGATGACCGCGAGCGCGAGACGCGCCTCGTCAACGAGGCCGCGGTCCGCGAGCGCACGCGCGTGGAGACGCAGGTCGCGCTCGACGAGTGGAAGAAGACGAACGACCAGATCGCGCAGAGCCTGACGGATGCGCTGATCGAGGGCGGTCGCTCGTTCCGCGACTACCTTGTCAGCCTGATGCGCACGACGGTGTTGCGGCCGATCATTCAGGCGGTGTTCGCGCCGTTCGCGGCCGGGCTCACGACGGCGGCGCAGGCGTTCACGGGCGGCGGCCAGGGCACCCAGATCGGCGCCAACGGGCAGCCCATCTTCCAGGCCGCAAGCCTGTTCAACGCCGGGAAGTCCATCTACGAGGGTTTCGCGTCCAGCTTCAGCACCGTGGGCCTGGGCGTGGCGAACGCCTACGGCACCACCATCGCGAACGCGACGGCGACTGGGCTCGACGGGTTCCTGGCGACGAACAACGCATTCGGGACGGCTGGTGGCGCTGGCGGAACCGGCACGGCCATCGGCTCCGTCGCGAGCGCCGCAGCCGGCGCCGCGGTCGGCGTCTTCGGAGGCCGGGCCATCAGCGGTGGCTACAGCGCCTTCGGCGGCAACAGCGGCAACTCGGCCGTCAACACCGGCACAGTGGTCGGCGGCATCGTCGGCAGCATCGTCCCGGTGATCGGCACCGCGCTGGGCGCCGCGGTCGGCGGCATCATCGGCGGTGTCGTGAATCGCCTCTTCGGCCGCAAGGCCCCGCAGGTCGAATCGCAGTTCATTGAAGGCACGATCAGCGGCGGCGGCGACTTCTCCGGCGGCGTCACGACGAACATCCTGGAGAAGGGCGGGCTCTTCCGCAGCGACAAGCGCTCCAGCACCACCGACGCCATCACCGGCGACCTCGACAAGAGCCTCGACGCGGGCGCGGCCAAGCTCGTCGAACTCGCGAAGAAGTACGGCGACGCGCTCGGACTTCCCGTCGACCAGCTCGCAAACGTCTCGACCGCCATAAAGGTGCAGGTTACCGACGACCTCACCAAGAACACCGAGGCCGTCACCGCAGCCCTGCAGCAGTTCGCGGACTCCCTGCTCGGCGCCTTCGCCGACGAGGTCGAGCCCTTCCGCCAGGCCGGCGAGACCGTCGCGCAGGTCATCGAGCGCGTCGGCGGCAACCTGCTGCAGATCAACAGCGTGCTCGAGCAGCTCGGGCTGTCGGCGCTGGCGACCAGCGTGGACGGCGGGAAGGCTGCGCTCGCGCTGTCGGACCTGTTCGGCGGTGCCGGCAACTTCGCGCAGGTCGCGGCGAACTACTACCAGAAGTTCTACAGCGAGGCCGAGCGCGCAGACGCCGCCACGGCGCAGATCACTGAGACGCTGAGCAAGTTCGGCCTTGAGTTGCCGAAGAGCCGCGACGGCTTCCGGGCGCTGGTTGACGCGCAGGATCTGACCACGGCCAGCGGGCGCGAGGCGTTCGCGGCGCTGCTTGGTGTTGCGGATGCGTTCGATGCCATCCAGACATCGGGCGCAGCGGCTGCGGAGGAACTGGCGCGCGTGCAGAAGGAGCGCGAGGACAAGCGCACAGGCGAACTGTCCCGGCTGGAAGACGAACTGCTGCGCCTGCAAGGCAACACGGTCGAGATCCGCAACCGCGAGCGTGCGGCGCTGGAAGAGTCGAACCGCGCGCTCTATGACCAGATCCAGGCGCTGAAGGATCAGGCCGCGGAACTGGAGAAGCAGAAGCGCCTTCAGGGCTCCATCGACAGCGGCCTGGAGTCGTTCCTCTCGCCGGAGGCCCTGCGCCGCCAGCGCGCGCAGCGCATCAGCGACAACCTGTCTGGCATCGGCGGCAACCTCTCGGCCGACGAACTGCTGGGTCTGTCGCGACAGCAGATCTTTGACATGGCCGCCGCGTTCGTGCAGCTCACGATCGTGAGCACCGACGCGAAGCAGGTCGTGGTCGACGCTGCTGTGGCGCTCGAGCGACTGGTTCGCAGCGCCGAAGAGGCCGCACGCGCCGCCGCGATCGACGACTTGCAGAAGAAGATCAGCGACCTGGAGTCGGTGTTCGGCGATCTGTCCGTCGTCAACCGCGTCGAGACCGTCTCCGAGGCCTATCAGCGCAACGTCGCCGAACTGGAGAACCTGCAGGCCGGCTTCGACAACCTGCTGGGCAACATCGGCAAGACGGTGCAGGAGACGCTCGCCGACCTGCTGAACAGCCAGAAGGCGCTCCAGGGCTACCGCGCGCAACTGCGCGGCACGATCGACGAGACCTACCTCCGCACGCTGTCGCCATCGGCGCGCATCGCGTCGCTGAAGTCGAAGGAGTCGGCACTATTCGGGCAACTCGGCACCGCAGCCGACCCGGTGTCTGTCGCGCAGGAACTGCAGCGCACGATCCTGCAGCGCATCAAGGAAGAAGCAGCACTGCGCGAGGCCTCGCTCTCCGTCGAGATCGAACTCACGAAGAAGGCCCGCGATGCTCAGATCGCGGCGCTACGCGGCCAGATCGACGGCTTCCAGCGCCTGCGCGAACTGGCGCAGCAGATGGGGCAGTTCACAAACTCGCTCCGGTTCTCCGACGTGTCGCCGCTGTCCTTCGGCGACCAGCTCGGCACCGCGCGCTCGCTGTTCGAAGACACGCTGCGGCGGGCTCAAGGCGGCGACGCCTTCGCGGTCAGCAACCTGCAGGGCAACGCGCGGGCGTACCTCGACGAGGCGCGGGCCTACTTCGCCAGCAGCGCCGAGTATGCAGCGATCTTCGCCGAGGTCACCGGGGCGCTGGACGCCATCAGCGCGGGCGGTGCCGACTCGCAGATCGCACCGCTGGAAGCGCAACTGGCCGAACTGCAGGCGTTGAATCAGACCACGATCGACACCAGCGCCGAAGAACTTGCGGCACTGCAGGCGATCGATGCAGCCCTGGCCGCGCGGGAGGCCGAGAACACCAAGGCGATCGAGGAGCAGAAGAAGCTCGCGCAGGCCCAGATCGACAAGCTGACCGCGCTCGTCGAAGACCAGAAGGCCCGCCTCACGCAGGCAGCCGCCGAGCACCGCGAGCTACTCGACGAACTGAGGGCCATCAACGAGAACACGGCGGCGCTCATCGATGGTGTCTCCCTTGAATCCGGGGCGCCGGGCGGTTCCGGCCGTCCGTCGGCGGACTGATGAAGACCTTCGTCCTTGAAGTCACGCCGACCGTCAGCGCGGACGGCTCGACGCTGACGTTCCTGTTCGGGACCGACGCATGGGCGACACGGCCCACTGACACGCCCGCGAATACGGCCGTTCGTCCGTTCCTGGACAACCCCGGCCAGATGCGCACGACGCTGTTCAGCCGCGACGGCTTCGGCGGCGCCATACAGCCCGACTATGGCGTGATCCGCCTGGCCGACCCGGCGCCGAGCCTCACGGGGTCGAACGAGCTGGACGACTGGGCCGGCTATGGCATCGCCGGATCGCGCGTGGTGCTGCGCTGGGGCGAACTCGGCGCAGCGTATCCCGCAGCGTTCACAACAGTGCTAATTGCCTATGCGCGCAAGCACGAAGCCGACATAGGCGGCCTGACAATCTGGCTGCGCGATGGCATGCAAGACCTCGAGCAGCCGATCATCTCCGACGGGTTCGCTGGCACCGGCGGTCTTGAGGGCACCGGCGCCGTGCCAAAGCGGAAGCAGTTTGTAAACCGAGACGCCGGGTTCATTACGCCCATCCTTGTAGATCGAGTCAAACAGATCTACTTTCTGACGAGCACCGGGACGGGCGGATTGCACGACGCCTATCTGACGAGCGGGGGAACGTTTGCGTTCTACGACGTATTCGACAACGCCGTCAAGATCACCAGATCGGCGAACTACACAAGCGAAGCCGAGCTGCTCAGCACAGCCCCAAGCGCGGGCAATGTCCGCTACTTGTTTGGCACCAATAGCGCTTACTTGGCCGGCTGGAAGAACGGTCCAATCTACTTTCGGCTTGGCTCGCCGCCTGCCGGTGATGTGCGCGTCTTTGCGTATGGCTCTGTGACTGATGCGGACCATGCGAGGCGGGGGTTTGGCATTCCGGCGCTCGTGGCCTCTCATGTGGCGATGCGCGCAGGCACCAGCGCATCGCGGCTCGGCAGCACTGCCGACAGCCTTTCAATCGGGCCGCAATGGGCTGACGGTGAGCAGTCATGCGCGGATGTGCTCAACGATGCTGCCGGGGCCTATCACGCTTGGTTCGGGTTTGATCGCCTAGATCGTTTTGTCGCCGGCTACCTGCTTGATCCTGAGGACGACGGCTACCTGTACGGCACGAGCTTTGCAACTTCGTTGGTTCCTAGCACCAGCGTGCGCACATTCACGGAAGGAGACCTTGGCGCATTGAAGCGGATTCCGGTCGCCGGCTTGGAGGTGCCCAGGTGGTCTGTAGCCGTCAAGGCTGGGCGCACGGCGCCAAGCCAGATCGCCACGGGCGCAACAAGCGAAATGCGCGACTATCTAACGAGGGAAGTGTTCGCTGCGTTTTCTGGGATCAGCGCAACGACAAAGCTCGCAGAGCCAGGCGCCGAGCATCTCGATGTCTCGTTCAATGGGCGGTACTTTGAGACCTCCGGGGACCAACGCATCTGGCTGGAGCGCTTCTTCGTGCTGTTTGGCGGCCGGCATTGGTTCTACACCTTCACCGTGCCGATGACGGCCGAACTGCTGGCGCTCGAGCTGCACCAGGTCGTCACGCTGCAGACGCGCTACTTCGGACTCTCTGCAGGCCGGAAGCATCGCATCGTCGGCATGGTGATCGACTGCGACGCGAAAGACGGCAAGGGCAACCGCTCGCCGAAGATCACGTTCACGGTCTGGGGCGGCGACAAAGGCTCCTACACCGGCACGGGCGGCGGTGGCGGCGGCGATCCGGGGGGCAGCGGCGACCCGCCGGCCGATCCTGCGGCGCGCGTGGCTGGCCTGGGCGACTTCACGGGCGTGATGTACGGTGCCATCGCATCCAGCGGCGGCGCCGAGTCCGGCACCTCGACGGCCGCGCTCGGCGACTTCACCGGCACGATGCAGGGCACGGTCCTGAACGATGCCTACTGGTCAAACGTGGTGCTGCTGATGCACTGCGACCAGGATTCTCCTTGGCTCGACTCGTCGCCGCTGGCGGCCACGCTCACGTCTTCCGGGACCATCACCGCGTCGACCTCTTCGCCGCTCACCGGCACGGCCAGCATGGTGCCGGGCGCGCTCGGCAAGGTCGACACACCCACGAGCAGCGCCACCTACAACATGGGCACGGGCGCGGTGACGTTCGAGTGCACGCTCTACCTCACCGGCACGCCGAGCTCGGAACGCTTGTTCGAGATCGGCGGCCTCGGGGCTCAGGTCTGGTTCAACGGCAGCACGCGCGCCCCGAGCGTCATCGTCGGCGGCTCGGTGATCTTCACCGGCACGGCCATCCCGGCGACGACGAAGGGGCACCTCGCGCTTGTGCGCACGGGCGCGAGTTCGCCCTACACGTGGACGCTGTACTGGCAGGGAACCTCCATCGGCAGCGGCACCGCGACGACGGTGGACGACGGCACCACGAACCGCACGATCACCTTAGGCAACTTCAACAGCGCGACGCAGCCGGCCGTCACTTGCAAGCTCGACGACATCCGCGTGACGAAGGGCGTCAGCCGCTACACGGGGAGCTTCACCCCGCCCACTGTTCCCTACGGACCCTGACATGGCACGACAGTACGGCACCACGCTGCGAGGCGACCTGCTGCAGCAGTATGAGGACACCATCGGCACGTCGCCGAAGGTGCGGATCTACACCGGCGCGCAGCCAGCGAACTGCGCGGCATCTGCCACGGGCACGCAGCTCGTCGAACTGACGAACGCCACCTCGAATTGGCGGAACGCGCCGAGCAGCGGCACAAGCACGCTGGCGGGCTCGTTCACGGGCACGG
>JBEEPT010000139.1:0-38066 GCA_041190985.1 Pseudomonadota bacterium | reverse complement strand
GGCGGCGTCGCGGATCAGCCGGCTGCGCACCGGGATGAAGGCCGCGTCCATCACGAACAGGTGCGGCGCCAGCTGCCCGGCGATCGGGTTGACGTCGGGCGCGCGAAAGCCGGCCGCCGTGGCGTTGACCACGCCGTCGAAGGCGGCCGGGTCGAAGTCGGACAGCGCCCCGCCGAAGCGCAGTCCGAAGTCCGCGGCCAGCGCCTCGCCGCGCGCCGCCGTGCGGTTGAACACCGTGACCTGCGCGCCGGCCTGGCGGGCGCCGTAGGCGATGGCGCGCGCGGCGCCGCCGGCGCCGAGCAGGGCCAGGCGCTTGCCCTGCAGCCCGGTCACCTCCTGCAGCGCATGGACCGCGCCCAGGCAGTCTGTGTTGTAGCCCACCAGGCGGCCGTCGACATGGTTGATGGTGTTGACCGCGCCGATCTCGCGCGCGCTGTCGTCCAGCGCGTCGAGGTGCGGGATCACGGCCTGCTTGTGCGGCATGGAGACGTTCATGCCGCGGATGCCGAGCGTGCGTATGGCCTGCACGGCGCGCGGCACGTCGTCGACGCCGAAGCAGACGAAGGTGTAGTCCAGGCCCAGCGCCTGGTAGGCGGCGTTGTGGATCCTGACGTTGAAGGAAAACGGCTCGCCCATGATGGAGCCGCACAGGGTGGGAATGGAGCGTGGCATGGTGCTGATCTCTCGGAATGGCGGGCGCTCGCTCAGGCGCAGCCCAGGTCGTACAGACCGGCCGGGCGCTGGCCGTCGAGCGCGGCGAGCAGGTTGTCGGTCGCGAGTTCCGCCATGGCGCGGCGGGTCTCGTGCGTGGCGGAGCCGATGTGCGGCAGCGGCGTGACGCGCGCATGGGTGCGCAGCGGCGAATCCAGCGGCAGCGGCTCCTTGGCGAACACGTCGAGTCCCGCGCCCTGCAGGTGCCCGGAATCGAGCGCCGCCAGCAGCGCGTCCTCCTGGACGATCGGGCCGCGCGCGCCGTTGACGAAGAAGGCACCGCGCTTCATCAGGCCGAACTCGCGCGCGCCCATCAGGCCGCGCGTCTCGTCGGTCAGCGGCAGCGTGACACAGACGATGTCGGCGCAGGCCAGCGCCTCGTCCAGCGGCGCGCGCCGCACATGGCCCGCCAGCCCGGCGACGTCGATCTCGCAGTCGTTGACGTAGACCACCTTCATGCCGAAGCCGAGCGCGGCGCGGCGCGCCACGGCCTGGCCAATGCGGCCGAAGCCGAGGATGACCAGCGTCTTGCGGTTGACGTCCCAGCCGAACAGGTCCTCGCCGATGTTGCGCGTCCAGCGCCCCTCGCGCACCAGGTTGGACAGCTCGACCACGCGGCGGCAGGTGGCCATCACCAGGGTGAACACCGTGTCGGCCGTGGTCTCGGTCAGCACGCCGGGCGTGTGGCAGAGCTGGATGCCGCGCTCGCGCAGGTAGTCCAGCTCGTAGTTGTCGACGCCGACCGAGATGCTGGAGACGACCTTGAGCCGGTCGGCCGCGGCGAGCTCGTCCCGGCCCAGCTTGACGCTGGATCCGATCAGGCCGTCGACGCGCGGCAGCGCGGCGCGGAAGGCCTCGAGCTGCTCCGGGCGGCGCGGGTCGGCCTGGATCACCTCGTGGCTGGCGCCGATGCGCGCCAGCAAGTCCTCGGGCAGCGCCCGGAATACCAATACCGTCTGTCTCATCATGTCCTCACAATCCTGCGGCCTGCAGTTCGGCGGCCGTGGGCAGGCCCTCGTTATCGCCCAACACCTGGATCGCGCGCGCGCCGATCCAGGCCCCCCGCTCGACCGCCCGGCGCACCGGCAGGCCGTCGAGCAGAGCGCTGATCACGCCAACCGCGAAGCCGTCGCCGGCGCCCACGGTGTCGACGACCTGCGCGACCGGGAAGGCCGGCACGTAACCAAAGCCCTCGGTGCTGCTGAAGTAGGCGCCGTCGGCCCCGAGCTTGATCACGACCACGCTGGCGCCCTGGTCGCGGTAGAAGGCGGCCATGTCCTCGGGCTGGTCGCGCCCGGTCAGGAAGCGCGCCTCCTGTACGCCCGGCAGCACCCAGTGGCAATCGGACGCGAGCTGGTTCAGCGTCTCGCGCATCGCCTCGGGCGACTCCCACAGCGTCGGACGCAGGTTGGGGTCGAAGGACACGGTCCGCCCGGCGGCCCGCATCGCCACGATGGCGGCCCGGGTCGCCGCCAGCGTGTTCTCGCTCAGGGCCGGGAACACCCCGGTCACGTGCAGGTGGCGCGCCCACTGCAGCCACGGTATGTCCAGGTCCATCGGCCCCATGCGGCTCGCGGCCGAGCCCTTGCGGTGGTACTCCACCGGCGGGTCGCTGCCGTCGCTGACCCGGCCCTTGAACTGGAAGCCGGTGCGCTGCGCCGGGTCGCAGACCACGTGCGAGCAGTCGATGCCCTCGGCCTGCAGGCTGTCGAGCAGGTAGCGCGCCATCGAGTCCTGCCCCAGCCGGCTGGCCCAGCCCACGCGCAGGCCCAGCCGGGCCAGGCCGGTGGCGACATTGGTCTCGGCGCCGGCGGTGCGCTTGTGGAAGCCCTCGACCTGCTCCAGCGGACCGGGTCGGTCGGCCACCAGCATCAGCATCGCCTCGCCCAGGGTCACCACATCCAAACGTTCGGTCATGGCGGTCCTCACAGCTTGCGCAGCCCGTCGACGGCCTGGCGCGTCACCGTCACCAGATCCTCGCCCTGCAGGGGATATTCGACCGCGCGCGGCGCGTGCGCCGGCAGCCGGCGCAGCACGGCGCGCCACGCCGCCTGGGATTCGGGCAGCGGCACCGCGACCCAGTCGCGCGGCCGGCGCAGCACGCCCTTGGCGTGGACATAGCCCACGACCGCGGCGAAATCGTCGGCGCAGGCCAGCGGGTCTTCCCCGGTCCAGTGCCAGTTGCCCATGTCGAAGGTCATCGGCACCGGCCAGCCCAGCGCGCGCGCGCGGCGGAAGAAATCCTGCAACGGCGCCTGGGTGCCGGCCTGCTCGGTCTGGTCGTTCTCGACCACCAGCTCGATGTCGGTGCGCGTGGCCCAGGGCCGCAGCGGCTCCAGGTCGCAGCCGCAGCGGTAGCCGCCGAGCGACATCTTGACGCGGTAGGCGCCGAGCTCGGCCGCAGTGGCGAACGCGCGCTCGAGCGCGCCTCGGTCCAGTTCGCCCGCGGCATCCCAGATGCCTTCCGGGCTGGACCAGACGGTCACGAGGCCGTGCGCCTGCGCCACGCCGCGCTGGGCGGCGATCTCGCCGGGCTCGCTGCGCTGCAGCTCGCCCCGGTACTCGACGCCGTCGGCGCCGGCCTGGGCGACGATCTCGGCCAGCGCAGCCTGGCCGAGATCGAGTGCGAGCTCGCGCCCGAACGAGGACAGCGAGATCAGGATCGGTGGCGACTGGCGGCTCATTTCAGCGCCCCCGCCGACAGGAACTGGCGCAGTTCCGGCGTGCCGGGCTGGGCGAACAGGGCCTTGGACTCGCCCGCCTCGTGCACCCGACCCTGATGCATGAAGATGGTGGTGTGCGCCATGCGGCGCGCGAACTCCATCTCGTGCGTCACCAGCACCATGGTCATGCCGGAGGCGGCCAGCTCCTCCATCACCTTCAGGACCTCGGCGGTCAGCTCGGGGTCGAGCGCCGACGTGACTTCGTCGAACAGCATGACCTGCGGCTCCATTGCCAGCGAGCGCGCGATCGCGACGCGCTGCTGCTGGCCGCCCGAGAGCTGCTCCGGGTAGGACTGGCGCTTTTCCAGCAGGCCGACCTGGCCGAGCACGCGCTGGACGATGGCGTCGATCCGGTCCTGCGGCAGCTGGCGCACGATGCGCGGCGCCAGCGCGATGTTCTGCTCCACCGTCAGGTGGGGGAACAGGTTGTAGCTCTGGAACACCATGCCGACGTCGCGGCGCAGGTCGCGCAGCCTGGCCTGGGTGGCGTCGAGCGTGTGGCCCGCGATCCGGATCGCGCCGGACTGGATGCTCTCGAGCCCGTTGAGGCAGCGCAGCATGGTGCTCTTGCCCGAGCCGCTGCGGCCGATGATGGCCACGACCTGGCCCTTCTGGATCGAGAACGAGACGCCCTTCAGGACCTCGTTGTGGCCGTAGGACTTGTGCACGTCGCGTGCTTCAACGATGAACATGGAGCTTCCTTTCCATGCGCTTGCTGGCCGAGGAGAGCGGGTAGCAAATCGCAAAATAAATCAGGGCGACGGCCACGAAGACCTGGAAGGGCTGGAACGTCGCGTTGTTGACCAGTTGCCCGGCGCGGGTCAGCTCCACGACGCCGATGATCGAGGTGATCGAGGTGTTCTTGATCACCTGGACCGAGAAGCCGACCGTGGGCGGCAGCGCCAGGCGCAGCGCCTGCGGCAGCACCACGTGGCGCAGCTGCTGCCAGCGCGTCATGGCCAGCGCCTCCGACGCCTCCCACTGCCCGTGCGGCACCGCCTCGATGCAGCCGCGCCAGATCTCGCCGAGGTAGGCGCTGGCGTAGACCGACATCGCCAGCATTGCCGCCGCCATGGGCGAGAGCTTGAGGCCGAGCAGCGACAGGCCGTAGTAGGTCAGGAACAGCACGATCAGCACCGGGGTGCCCTGCACGATCTGGATGTAGACGGTGCTGAGGGTGCGCAGCGCCGCCGAGCGCGAGGTGCGCGCCAGCGCCACCGCGAAGCCCGCGAGCGTGCCGCCGACGAAGGCCAGCAGCGACACCCACAGGGTCCAGCGCGCCGCGGCCAGCAGCAGGCCGACATGGCCGAGGGAGAATTCGTTGATCATGCGGCCACCTTCTTCAGGGACTTGACGCGCACCGACTGGTGCCTGGCCTTGGAGACCGCGCGGCGGCGGCGGAACAGCAGCAGGCCCAGGCCATGGAAGCCCAGGCGCATCAGCAGCGCCAGGCCGATGTAGAGCAGCATCACGGTGACGTAGGTCTCGAAGGTGCGGAAGGTCTCCGAGTCGATGCGGCTGGCCATCGCGGTGAGCTCCTCGACCGAGATGGTCGAGACCACGCTGGAGGTCAGCATCATCAGCGTGAACTGGCTGGTCAGCGCGGGGTAGACCTTCTCGAACGCCGGCAGCAGCACCACGTGGCGGATCATCTGCCAGCGCGTCATCGCCAGCGCCTGCGCCGCCTCGAGCTGCGCGGGATGGATGGCCTGCACGCCGGCGCGGATGATCTCGGTCGAATAGGCCCCGAGGTTGATGCTCATGGCCAGCAGCGCAGCCGTGAGGGCGTCAACCTGCAGGCCGACGGTGGGCAGGCCGAAGAAGACGATGAACAGCTGGACCAGGAAGGGCGTGTTGCGGATCGCCTCGACATAGCCCGCCGCCAGGCGCCTGGCCCACTTGCCGCCATAGGCCGACGCCACCGCGCCGGCGGTGCCGATGACCGTGCCGGCCGCGACCGAGGCCGCGGTCAGCGCCAGCGTCATCGCCGCGCCTTCGGCCAGCCGGTCCCACTGCTGCAGCACGGTGCCGATATCAAACTGGTAGGCCATCTCGCCTCCGGAATTGCAGGGCGTTGCGCGCCATCATTCGCCTCAGAACACCGGCAGGCTGGGCAGCGGGCTGTTGGTCCACTTGCGCGCGATGCCGTCGAGCTCGCCGTTGAGCTTCATGAAGTAGATGACGTTGTTGAGCCACTGGTGCAGCTCGAAGGCGTCCTTGCGCACGGTCATCGAGTTCGGCTGCTGCGCGAACGAGAACTTGCTGTCGAAGCGGCCGGCGGCGCGGCTCTTGACGATCTCCTGGCCGATCGTCTGCGGCAGCGCGACGGCATCGACCTGGTTGCTGATCAGCGCCTGCGCGGTGGTGGCATCGTCCTCGAAGCGCACGATGTTGGTGCCGGGCATCGCCAGGCGGGTCAGCGCGGTGTCCTGCGTGGTGCCGCGGGTGACGCCGACCTTCTTCTTGCCGAGGTCCTGCAACTTGCCGTACTTGGCCGCCACCGGCGCGAAGATAGCCATCTCGAAGGCGCTGTAGGGCATCGAGAACATCACGGCCTTGGCACGCTCGGGCGTGGGCGCCAGCGTGGCGACCAGGAAGTCCACCTTGCCGGACTCGAGCGCCGGAATGCGGCTGGGCGAGGTCAGCGGCACGATCTCGGCCGGCACGCCCATGTACTTGGCGACCAGGTGGGCGACGTCGACGTCGTAGCCGGCCGGGTTGCCCTGCGCGTCGGTGGTGCCGAACGGCGGCGCGCCCGACACCACGCCGATGGTGACCTTGCCCTTCTTGACGATCTCGTTGACGGTCTGGGCATGCACGGCCGCGGCCACGGCCAGGCCGGCCAGGGTCGCCGCGACCGGACGGACCAGGCGACGCAGGTTGGAACAGACATTCATGGTGTGTCTCCTATGGCAGGAACCCGCCGGAAGCGGCGGAGGTTGGAAATCGTTGAAACCGGTTCCAGATTGTATGAAACCGGTTTCAGATTGGTTTAGGGATTTACCCTAGGTCGTGGCCGGACGGCCATGCCGCTAGCGCAGCGGACGGGAGGAGCCGCGTGCCATCAGCGCGCCCGGCAGCAGGATGTGGCGCGGCGGCAACTGCTCGCCGCGCAGGCGCTCGAGCAGGCAGCGCACCGCCAGGTGGCCGATGTCGTCGGTCGGCTGGGCGATCGCGCTCAGGCCGGGGCCCACCAGCGAGAGCCAGGGCGGGTCGTCGAAGCCGACCAGGCCGAGCTCGCGCCCGAACTGCCAGCCGCGCCGGTTGCAGGCGGCGGCGACCTGCAGGGTCATGACGGCATTGGCGCTCAGGACCGCGACCGGCCCGTCCTGCGGCTCGGCCAGCCAGCGCCCCAGGGTCTGCTCGAGCTCGATCGGCTCGTCGTGCGCCGACTCGAGGACGGCGCCGCGCACGCCGCCGCCCTCCTCGGCCAGGAAGGCCCGGAAGGCCTCGACCCGCTCCTCGCGCGAGCTGATGCCCCGGGACGCCTCGGTCACGTACAGCAGGCGCCGGAAGCCGTTGTCCAGCAGGTGGCGCGCCGCCAGCCGCACCGCGCTGGCGTTGTCCAGCCCGACCAGGTCAACCGGCGCGTCGCCGATGCGGCGGTCCACCAGCACCACCGGCTTGCCCATGCGGTGGGCATGCGCCAGCGCGCCGGTGTCGCGCCCCAGCGTGTGCAGGATGAAGCCTTCCACCTGGTAGTGCGACAGCGCCTCGACCGCCTCGCGCTCGCGGATGTCGTCGTTGCCGATGTTGAACAGCATCACCATGTAGCCGGCATCGCGGCAGGCCTTCTCGACGCCCTGGAGCACCGCGACCGAATAGGGGTTGGTGACGTCGGCGACCACCAGCCCGATCAGGCTGGAACGCCCCCGCTTCAGGGCCTGGGCCATCGGGCTCGGACGGTACTGCAGCGACTCGATCGCCGCCGCCACGCGCGCGGCGATCTCGGGCGACAGCTGGGCGTCGCCGCGGTTCAGGTAGCGCGACACCGTGGCCTTGGACACCCGGGCGGCATCCGCCACATCCTGGATCGTGAGCTTGGCGCTCCTGGCGGCGGAGGACTCGGGTCGGGCTGACATGGGCAATTTCGTGAAACGTGTTGAAACCAGTTTCAGATTTTGCCAAGTTCTGCCGCCCTGCGACGGCCGGGGCCTACTGCGCCAGCGCCACCGACTTGACCTGCGCCCAGGCCCGGCTGCCGGGCTGCAGCTGCAGCTCGGCCAGCGCCCGCCGCGTGATGCGCGCCAGCAGCACCGAGGCGCCGCAGCGCAGGCGCACCAGCACCTCGGCCGGGTGGACGTCGGGCGCGACGGCCTCGACCACGCAGGGAAAGTGGTTCTGGATGCTGGTCTGCCGCGGCTCCACGGCGCTCAGGCTCACGTCGCGCGCCGCCACGCGCAGGCGCACCCGGCTGCCCGGCGCCAGCCCGCTGTCGCGCAGCCACAGCTCGCCGCCGTCGAAGGACACGCGCGCCAGCTGCCACTCGCTGCTGCGCTCGCTCACCCGGCCGTCGAGCAGGGCACCCGCCTCCTCGCCCGGCAGCACCGGGCTCTCGACCGCCGCCAGCACCTGCTGCACCGGGCCGGCGGCCCGGACCTGGCCGCGCTCCAGCACCACCAGATGGTCGGCCAGGCGGGCCAGCTCGTCGGCCGCATGCGTCACGTACAGCATCGGCAGGCTGAGTTCGTCGCGCAGCCGCTCCAGCCAGGGCAGGATCTCCTGGCGGCGCTGCAGGTCGAGCGCGGACAGCGGCTCGTCGAGCAGCAGCACCCGGGGCGCGGTGGCCAGCGCGCGGGCGATCGCGACGCGCTGGCGCTCGCCGCCCGACAGCCGGCCGACCGTGCGGCCGAGCAGATGGCCGATGCCGAGCAGTTCCACCGCCGCGTCCAGCGTGGCGGCGGCCGCAGCGCTGCGGCTGCGCTTCATGCCGTAATGGAGATTGCCCCGCACGTCGAGGTGCTCGAACAGGCTGGCTTCCTGGAACACATAGCCCAGCGCGCGCCGGTGCGGCGGCAGGAAGATGCCCGCCGCGTCGTCCTGCCAGACCTCGCCGGCCACAACCACGCGGGCCTGGCGCGCGCGCTCGAGCCCGGCGACGCAGCGCAGCACGCTGGTCTTGCCCGAGCCCGAGGCGCCGAACAGCACCGTGATGCCGCGCCCGGGCAGCCGCAGGTCGGCGCGCAGCTCGAAATCGGCCCGCGCCAGCGCGAGGCGGATCTCCAGCCCGCTCATGGCAGCACCCGGGCGTCGCCGCGCCGCAGCCGCGCAAGGACCAGCAGCACCAGGAAGCTGAACAGCAGCATGCCGCCCGCCAGCCAGTGCGCCTGCGCGTATTCCATCGCCTCGACATGGCCGTAGATCTGGGTCGAGACCACGCGCGTGCGGCCCGGGATGTTGCCGCCGATCATGAGCACCACGCCGAACTCGCCGACGGTGTGCGCAAAGCTCAGGATCGCCGCCGTCAGCAGGCCGCCGCGCGCCAGCGGCAGCGCCACCGTGAAGAAGGCGTCGAGCGGACCGGCGCGCAGCGTCGCCGCGACCTCGAGCGGACGGCGCCCGATCGCCTCGAAGGCATGCTGGACCGGCTGCACGGCAAAGGGCAGCGAGAAGATCACCGAGCCGAGCAGCAGCCCCGCGAAGCTGAAGGACAGCACGCCCCACCCAAGCGCCTGCGTCAGCCGCCCGAGCGGGCCGTTCGGCCCCAGCGCCACCAGCAGGTAGAAACCCAGCACCGATGGCGGCAGAACCAGCGGCAGCGTGACCAGCGCGCCGATCGGCGCGCGCCAGCGCGAACGGGTCTGCGACAGCCACCAGGCCAGCGGCGTGGCGATCAGCAGCAGCGCGACCGTGGTCAGCGTGGCCAGCTCCAGCGTCAGGCGCACGGCCTGGAGGGCGTCCTGATCAAGCGGAATCGACATGGGGCGGGAGGGGTCCATGGGATTGGCACGCGCGCGGCGCGCTCAGGAGCCGTAACCGAAGCTGCGGATGACGGCGCGCGCCTGCTCGCCCTTGAGGAAGGACAGCAGGGCCAGCGCCGCCGGCTGTTCCCTGCCCGGCGCCAGCAGCACGGCGTCCTGGCGCAGCGGCTCATGCAGCTCGGCGGGTACGATCCAGGCCGAGCCCTGCGCGATGCGTCCTTCGGCAAGCACCTGCGACAGCGCGACGAAGCCGAGCTGCGCGTTCTCGCTCGCGACGAACTGGTAGGTCTGGGCAATGTTCTCGCCCTGCACCATCCGGGGCCGCAGCTCGGCCAGCAGCCCGAGCCGGGTCAGCGCTTCCTGCGCCGCGGCGCCGTAGGGCGCCAGCCTGGGATTGGCCAGCGCGATGCGCTGGAACCTGCCGCTGCGCAGGACGGCACCCTGCGCGTCGACCAGTCCGGGCTGCTTGCTCCACAGCACCAACCGGCCGATCGCGTAGCTGAAGCGCGATCCCGCCACGGCCAGCCCTTCCTGTTCCAGCTTCAGCGGCGTCTCGTCGTCGGCGGCCAGCAGGACCTGGAACGGCGCGCCGTGCCTGATCTGGGCGTAGAAGTTGCCGGTGGCGCCGAAGGACAGCACGGCCTTGTGCCCGGTCTCGCGCTCGAACGCCTGCGCGATCTTCTGCATCGGTGCGCTGAAGTTGGCCGCCACGGCCACGCTGACCTCGCCGGCCCGCGCCGTCGAGCAACAGGCCAGCAGCGCCAGCAGGAAGGACAGGAACCGGGACATGCGCACCTCGCTACGTTCAATCACAGAATAGCGCCGAGTCTAGCGAAGGCACGCCGCCCACCCGGTTGCTGCAATTCCAGCAGCACTGGCATCGTGTCGCGGCATTCGATGCTTCATCCCCAGCGCCGGCGACCATGGCGGCCGGCTTCCGCTAGAGTCGATCCGCCCCAGTCCCTCTTACGATACTGCCATGAACCGACTGCAATCCGAATGGCGCCGCCTCTACCTCGCCCACGATGCGCCAGACCTTGACACCGCTGACGCCAGCGTCGGCCTGATCGGCCCCGACGGCGGCGTGCGTGCGCTGGTGCTGGAACTGGCCCGGCCGGCCGACTGGAACGCGCTCGCGCCGCTGTGGCAGGGGGTGCAGCTCGAGCTGGAGCTGCCCGCCCCCGCGATCGCGGTCAACGGCCACGACGGCTACCAGCTCTGGTTCTCGCTCGCGCAGGCGGTGCCGGCGGCCCGGGCGCGGGACTTCCTCGAGGCGCTGGCACAGCGCTACCTGCCCGAGGTCGCCGCCACGCGCCTGGCGCTGCTGCCCGAGCCCGACGCCTGCGCCGTCGGCCAGTACCGCCACGCCGCCCCGGTCCCGCGACAACAGGCCGGCGACCACTGGTCGGCCTTTCTGGCCCCGGACCTGGCGCCCATGTTCAGCGAAGACCCCTGGCTCGACCTGCCCCCCAGCCCCGACGGCCAGGCCGACCTGCTGGCGCGGCTGGCATCCATCCCGCCCGCCGGCTTCGAGCAGGCGCTGGAACGGCTCGGTCCCGCCGTGCCGCCTCCGACGCCATCCACGCCGCCGCTGCCGGCGTCAGCCCTGGCCCAGACAGCCAGCGGCGACACGGCGGCCACGGATGCCGGATCGCCCCCGGCCGGCCACGAGCAGGACCCCAGGCGCTTCCTGCTCGGGGTCATGAACGATGCCCGCGTGGCGCTGGAGCTGCGCATCGAGGCGGCGAAGGCGCTGCTGCCCTACTGCTGACCAGGCTTCAGCCCGATGCACTCAGCCATTGCCGGGCATCGAGCAGCGTCGGAAAAACCAGGATCGGCGGCATATCGCTGACTGCGTCGTATTTTCTGGCCATGCCGATGATGACCGGATCCTCCGTCACGGCCAGGATTCTGTACCTCGAATTCACGTAGCTGGCGCCGATATTGATGGCGGCCGTGTCCTCGATCGCCCCCTCGCCCATGGCGAAACTCTCGGTGGCCGAGAAATCGTTGATCGTGTAGCGTATGTGCTCGAACTGCGGATCACTGTGGAATCCCCTGACCGAAGCCAGAAACTCCCCGGGGGTGACGACACCCCAGAAGCGCTTGTATACGCCATGAGGCTCTCGGATGATCTCGTAGGGCATGGTCTCGGAAATTGCAGCAATTATCCAGATACAGCGATATTTATAACATTTTCCAAGTCGATTGCTATTCTTTCCCGACAAGCGGGGCAGTGGCTGACTGCCAGAATGTCTCGGCGGCCCGGCCAGTCACTTCGCGTGCGCGATACAGGCGAATGTCCAGGTCGACGTTCCACTCTGGCGGTGCAGCGGCGACGAGCCGGCCTGCCACGAGGTCGTCCTCCACCAGGGAGCGCGGCAACCAGGTCAGGCCACGGCCCTCCAGAGCCATGGACCGCAGCACCGAGGCCAGGTGGGCGGTGAACACGACGTGGACCGGCATGGCCTCCAGCCGCCGGCCCAGCACCGAGCGGACCACCCGTCCCAGCCCGGATTCCTCCGTGTAGGCCAGCACCGGAATACCTCCGGGCACCAACGCACCCATCCGATGCTGGGGCTGGCCATCCGCCCCGGGCCTGGACACGGCGACCAGCTGGTCGCTGCCTATCCTGGCCGAAAGGTAGTCCCGCGAATCGAGCGCCCCGCGCATCCTCGGGTGGGCGTGACTGACCAGGAAGTGGACCCTGCCCTGCTGCATCTGGGCTTCACAGCGTTCGAGCACATCGGACATCAATTCGACCGGCCCCAGTCTCAGCGTCGCTTCAAGACCGAGCAGCCAGCGCGGCAGGAAGGTGAAGGACAGGGCGTGGGTGCTGGCGATGCGCAGGGTCACCGAACTGGCCTCGGCCACCTGCCTGGCCTCGCCGGGCAGGCGGGCCGTCCTGGCCACGAGATCCTCGGCGACCGTCCGGAACCACTCGCCCACGTCCGTGAGGCGGGCGGGCTGGGTGCTGCGGTCCACCAGGGGGGCACCGATCCATTCCTCCAGGGCGCGGATGCGCCGGCTGAACGCCGGCTGGGAGCTATGACGCTGCTCGGCGGCACGCGAGAAGTTGCCGGTGGCTGCCAGGGCCAGGAAGTCTTCGAGCCAGATGAAATTCATGGGCGGTTCGTCCAGTGCATAGAAGCAGCCAAAATGAACATTGGCCTTGTGGCAGGCAAACGATGAACATGCAGGCTTCTGAATCCCACCTCGGAAACCACCCCATGAAAATCGTTGAAATCCGCGAAAAGACCGTTCCCATCAGCTCCTCGATCCGGAACGCCTACATCGACTTTAGCAAAATGAACCTGAGCCTCGTGGCCGTCGTCACCGACGTGATTCGCGATGGCAAGCCCGTGATCGGCTACGGCTTCAACTCCAACGGCCGCTACGGCCAGGGCAGCATGATGCGCGAGCGCTTCATCCCCCGCATCATGGAAACTGCGCCCGACGACCTGATCGACGCCAGCGGCAACAACCTGGATCCGCACAAGATCTGGAACGCGATGTTCAGGAACGAGAAGCCGGGTGGCCACGGCGAACGTTCGGTGGCCATCGGCACCATCGACATGGCCGTCTGGGACGCGGTGGCCAAGATCGAAGGCAAGCCGCTGTTCCAGCTGCTGGCCGACCGCTACGGTGATGGCAAGCCCAACCGCAAGATCTTCGTCTACGCCGCCGGCGGCTACTACTACCCGGGCCAGGACTACCGCAAGCTGCAGGACGAGATGCGCAGCTACATCGACCGCGGCTACACCGTGGTGAAGAAGAAGATCGGCGGCGCCTCGCTCGACGAGGACCTGCGCCGCATCGACGCCATCATGGAGGTGCTGCAGGACGGCCAGAAGCTGTGCGTGGACGCCAACGGCCGCTTCGACCTCGAGACCGCGATCGCCTACGCCAAGGCGCTGTCGCAATACGACCTGTTCTGGTACGAGGAGCCGGGCGACCCGCTGGACTTCGAGCTGCAGGCCACGCTGCGCCAGTACTACAAGAACCCCATGGCCACGGGCGAGGACCTGTTCTCGATGCAGGACGCGCGCAACCTGATCCGCTACGGCGGCATGCGCCCCGACCGCGACTGGCTGCAGTTCGACTGCGCCCTGAGCTACGGCCTGGTGGAGTACCTGCGCACGCTGGACATGCTCAGGGAGCACGGCTGGTCGCCCAGCCGCTGCATCCCGCACGGTGGCCACCAGATGTCGCTGAACATCGCGGCCGGCCTGGGCCTGGGCGGCAACGAGTCCTACCCCGACCTGTTCCAGCCCTATGGCGGCTTCCCCGATGGCGTGAAGGTCGAGAACGGCCATGTGACGCTGCCCGACCTGCCCGGCATCGGCTTCGAGGGCAAGGCCGATCTGTTCCGCGAGATGCAGGCGCTGGCCGGCTGATCGCCAGAGCATCACGGAGGAGACAGGCATGAAAAGCATCCGGACATGTCTTGCGGCGCTCGCGCTGGTCCCGCTGGCCGTGGCGGCCCAGTCGGACTACCCCAGCAAGCCAATCACGCTGGTCGTCCCGTTCACCGCGGGCGGCCCCACCGACAAGATCGCCCGCGACCTGGCCGAGGCCCTGCGCAAGCCACTGGGCCAGACGGTGATCGTGGACAACGCCCCCGGTGCCGGCGGCACCATCGGTTCGGCCAAGGTCGCCAGGGCGGCGCCCGATGGCTACACGCTGCTGGTCCACCACATCGGGATGGCAACGGCACCTGCCCTGTATCGCAAGCTGTCGTACAAGGTACCGGACGACTTCGAGATGCTGGGCCTGATCAACGAGGCCCCCTCCGTGCTGATCGCCAACCCGGCCTTGCCAGCCGCCAGCTTCGCCGACCTGCGCAAGTGGATCGCCGACCGCGGGGGGCGGGCCAGCCTGGCCAACGCCGGCCTGGGCTCGGCCTCCCACCTGTGCGGCCTGATGCTGCAGAGCACGCTGAAGCTGAAGATGACCGCGGTGCCCTACAAGGGCACGGCCCCGGCGATCAACGACCTCATTGGCGGGCAGGTGGACCTGATGTGCGAGCAAGCCGTCAACGCGGTGCCGCAGATCGAAGGCAGGAAGGTGCGGGCGTTCGCGCAAACCGGCGCCCAGCGCCTGGCCCTGCCGTCGCTGAAGGACGTGCCGACCCTGTCCGAAGCCGGCCTGGCCGGCTTCAACGTGCAGGTCTGGCATGGCCTGTACGCGCCGAAGGGCACGCCCGCGCCGGTCCTGGCCCGGCTCAACGCCGCCTTGCGTGTCGCCCTCAAGGACCCCGAGCTGGTACGACGCCAGGAGGCCCTGGGCGCGGCCGTGGTGACGGACAACCGCCTGGAGCCGGCCGGCCATCGCAGGTTCGTGGAAGCGGAGATGGCGCGCTGGACCAAGGTGATCCGCGAAGCCGGCGAGTACGCCGATTGACGAAGAGGCCCCCCCGTTGCCCGGGGCGTGGCCAGCCGCCGCCGGCAAGGCCCGGCCTGTCGCTGTCTCGGCGAAGTGGCTGGCCCCAAGCGGGCGGAAGCAAAGAGTGCCCCGGCCCTGGAGAGCCTGGCCTGAAGTCAGGGCGGGCGACTGGACACGATTGAGGATTTCTGACATGAGCACCGAAACCGCCGCCGCCTTCCGCGCCGCTGCGCTGGACTATCACGCCCAGGAGCCTGCGGGCAAGCTGGCCGTCACCGCGACCAAGCCGCTGCTGAACCAGCGTGACCTCGCCCTGGCCTACTCGCCGGGCGTAGCCGCTCCCTGCGAGGAGATCGTCAAGGATCCGGCCAGCGCCTTCAGGTACACCGGCCGGGGCAACCTGGTGGCCGTCATCAGCAACGGCACGGCCGTCCTGGGACTGGGCGACATCGGGCCGCTCGCCGCCAAGCCGGTGATGGAAGGCAAGGCCGTCCTGTTCAAGAAGTTCGCCGGGGTCGACGTGTTCGACATCGAGATCGCCGAGAAGGATCCGGCCCGGCTGGTGGACGTGATCGCGGCGCTGGAGCCCACCTTCGGCGCCGTCAACCTGGAAGACATCAAGGCGCCGGACTGCTTCTACGTCGAGCGCGAGCTGCGCAAGCGCATGAAGATCCCGGTCTTCCACGACGACCAGCATGGCACGGCCATCACCGTGGCTGCGGCGATGCTCAATGCCCTGCAGGTCGCTGGCAAGGACATCGCGCAGGTCAGGCTCGTGACGTCGGGGGCGGGCGCCGCCGCCCTGGCCTGCCTGAACCTGCTGCTCAAGGTGGGGCTCAAGCGGGAGAACGTGTTCGTCACCGACCTGGCCGGCGTGGTCCACGAAGGCCGCACCGAGTTGATGGACGAGGACAAGGCGCGCTTCGCGCGGTCGACCGATGCGCGGACCCTGGCGGACGTGATAGCCGGCGCCGACGTCTTTCTCGGGCTTTCGGCGGGCAATGTGCTCAAGCCGGCCATGGTAGCCGCCATGGCAGCCCGGCCCGTGATCTTCGCGCTGGCCAACCCCAACCCCGAGATCACGCCCGAAGTCGCACGGTCGGTGCGCGACGACGTCATCATGGCCACCGGCCGCGCCGACTACCCGACCCAGGTCAACCCCGTCCTGTGCTTTCCGTACATCTTCCGCGGCGCCCTGGACTGCGGCGCCACCACGATCACCGACGAGATGGAGATCGCGGCGGTGCATGCCATCGCCGAACTGGCCCAGGCCGAGCAAAGCGAGCGCGTGGCGGCTGCCTATGCGGGTGAACAGCTCACGTTTGGCGCGGACTACCTGATTCCCAAGCCCTTCGACCCGCGCCTGATGACACGCATCGCGCCCGCCGTGGCGCAGGCGGCCGCTGCAAGCGGGGTGGCGCTGCGGCCGATCACGGACATGGAGGCGTATCGCGACAAGCTGGAAAGCTTCGTCTACGCCTCCGGCACGACGATGAAGCCGATCTTCGACGCCGCGCGCCGCGCCGGCAGCAAGCGCGTGGCCTATGCCGAGGGCGAGGAGGAACGCGTGCTGCGCGCCTGCCAGATCGTGGTGGACGAAGGCCTCGCGCGTCCCACGCTGATCGGCCGGCCGGCGGTCATCGCCCGGCGCATCGAGCAGTTCGGCCTGCGCCTGCGCGCAGGACTGGACTACGACGTGGTCGACACCGAGTTCGACCCGCGCTACCGCGACTTCTGGCAGACCTACCACCGCATGACCGAGCGCAAGGGCGTGACGGTGCAGATGGCCAAGATCGAGATGCGCCGGCGCCTGACCCTGATCGGCGCCATGCTGCTGCACAAGGGGGAGGTCGATGGCATGATCTGCGGCACCTGGGGCACGCCCCAGGCGCACCTGCAATACATCGACCAGGTGATTGGCCGCAACCCCGGCGTCAGCGCCTACGCCTGCATGAACGGGCTGATGCTGCCTGGTCGCCAGGTGTTTCTGGTCGACACGCATGTCAACCACGATCCGAGCCCCGAGGAACTGGCCGGCATCACCGAGATGGCGGCGCAGGAGATGCTGCGCTTTGGCCTCAAGCCCAAGGCGGCCTTGCTATCGCACTCCAACTTCGGCTCCAGCAAGCACCCGAGTGCCGTGAAGATGCGCCAGACCCTGGACCTGCTGCGGGCCCGGGCGCCCTGGCTGGAGGTCGACGGCGAGATGCACGGCGACCTCGCCCTCGATGGTGCGCAACGTGCGGCACTCATGCCGAGCAGCTCGCTGGTCGGCGATGCCAACCTGCTGGTCTTCCCGAACATCGATGCGGCCAACATCGCCTACAACCTGCTCAAGACGGCCGCCGGCGGCAACATCGCCATCGGCCCGATCCTGCTGGGAGCGGCCAAGCCGGTGCATGTGCTCACGGCCAGTGCCACGGTGCGACGCATCGTGAACATGACTGCGCTGACCGTCGCGGACGCCAATGCGGACGCCAGTGTCTGAATCTGTCGACAAAACCCCCTGGGGCGCAAGCCGCAGGGGGTTTGGTTCAGGCCGCCATCAGGCGGCTTGCCGCGGGGCCGAGGCCCCGCCGCGGATCATCACTGACCCAGGATGCGGGCTTCCATGCGGGCCTTGGTCTCGACCAGCTCCTTGGGCAGGTGGTAGGCCAGCTTCTCGAAGTGCTCGTCGTGCAGCGCGAGCTCGGCCTTCCAGTGCTCGGGGTTCATGTCGGTGACGGAGGCGAACTGCTCCTGGCTGAAGTCCAGGCCGGTCCAGTTGATTTCCCCGTAGGTCGGGCTGATGCCGAAGGCGTGGTCCTCGCCCTGCACCTTGCCCTCGATGCGGTCCAGCATCCACTTGAGCACGCGCATGTTGTCGCCGTAGCCCGGCCAGACGAACTTGCCGTCGGCGCCCTTGCGGAACCAGTTGACGCAGAAGATCTTCGGCAGGCTGTGACCGCTTTCCTCCAGCTTCTTCTCGACGTCCAGCCAGTGCTGGAAGTAGTCGCTCATGTTGTAGCCGCAGAACGGCAGCATCGCGAACGGGTCGCGGCGCACCACGCCCTGCGCGCCAAAGGCGGCGGCGGTGGTTTCGGAGCCCATGGTCGCGGCCATGTAGACGCCCTCGATCCAGGTGCGGGCCTCGGTCGCCAGCGGCACGGTGTTGGAGCGGCGGCCGCCGAAGATGAAGGCGTCGATCGCGACACCGGCCGGGTTGTCCCACTGGTCGTCCAGGGCCGGGTTGTTGGTCGCGGCGACGGTGAAACGCGCGTTCGGATGCGCGGCCTTGGCGCCGGTCTGCTTGGCGATCTGCGGCGTCCAGTCCTTGCCCTGCCAGTCGATCGCGTGCGCCGGGGCCTCGCCCATGCCTTCCCACCAGACGTCACCGTCGTCGGTCAGCGCGACGTTGGTGAAGATGACATCCTGGTGCAGGCTGTTCATGCAGTTCGGGTTGGTCAGGGTGTTGGTGCCCGGGGCCACGCCGAAGTAGCCGGCTTCGGGGTTGATCGCGTAGAGCTTGCCGTCGGCGTGCGGCTTGATCCAGGCGATGTCGTCGCCGATGGTCGTGACCTTCCAGCCGTCGAAGCCGGCCGGCGGGATCAGCATCGCGAAGTTGGTCTTGCCGCAGGCGCTCGGGAAGGCGGCGGCGACGTGGTACTTCTTGCCCTCGGGGTTGGTCACGCCCAGGATCAGCATGTGCTCGGCCAGCCAGCCCTGGTCACGGCCCATGGTCGAGGCGATGCGCAGCGCCAGGCACTTCTTGCCCAGCAGCGCGTTGCCGCCGTAGCCGGAGCCGTAGGACCAGATCTCGCGCGTCTCGGGGTAGTGGACGATGTACTTGGTGGTCGGGTTGCACGGCCAGGCGCTGTCCTGCTGGCCTTCGGCCAGCGGCGCGCCCACGGTGTGCACGCAGGGCACGAAGTCGCCGTTGGTGCCCAGCACGTCATAGACGGCGCGGCCCATGCGGGTCATCAGCTTCATGTTGGTGACCACGTAGGGGCTGTCGGACAGCTCGACGCCGATCTGCGCGATGTGCGAGCCCAGCGGGCCCATGCTGAAGGGGATCACGTACAGGGTGCGGCCCTTCATGCAGCCGTCGAACAGCGGCTGCAGGGTGGCGCGCATCTCGGCCGGGGCCATCCAGTTGTTGGTCGGGCCGGCGTCCTCCTGCTTCGCGGAGCAGATGAAGGTGCGGTCCTCGACGCGGGCCACGTCGGACGGGTCCGACCAGGCCAGGTAGGAGTTCGGGCGCTTGGCGGGGTTGAGCTTCTTGAGCGTGCCGGCGGCGACCATCTGCTCGCACAGGCGGTTGTATTCCTCTTCGCTGCCGTCGCACCAGACGATGTCGGCCGGCTTGACCAGGGCGGCGATCTCGGCGACCCAGGCGATCAGTCTGGCGTGCTTGACGTAGGCGGGGGCATTGATGTTCAGGCCCTGCAACACGGGTGCGTTCATCGTAACGGCTCCATATCAAATAAAAAAACGATATGGAAACGCGTCGCATTCCGCCCGGAGCAGGAGCATGCGCTTGCCCTGACGACGAGACGTCTTTCCATATCCCTTTTCGGCAGAAAAACTGTGTCTCGGTCGGCGCCTGGGTCTGCCTGCGTCAGATGCGGGCTTGCGCTGTCGGGGGTCTGGCGGCTACACCCCACCCCGGCCTGCGGTCCGCATGTCGACCAAGGCCGTGATTTTACGAAACCGCCTCGTAACCCACCAGCCCCTGATCATGCAAAAAAGGCATGACCTTATGCCGCCCGCGGGAGCCAGCGCGCCGGGGTCAGCCGGGCCTGGGCAACAAAAAGCCGGCCACCTCGCGGCGCCGGCTCGTCCGGGGCGGTCTGCGGCTTCAGGCCATGAAGACGGCAATGAAGGCCAGCAGGAACATCAGCACGCCGCCGGCCAGCGGCAGCACCCAGGGAATGTAGGGCGTGATGGACTCGGCCACGTCCTGCTCGAGGGCGGGATCGGCGGCGCTCGGTGCCTGTGTCATGCGGGTCTCCTGATGTAGTGGTTGGTGTGCGGAACCATTCTATGCTCAGCGCAGGCCGGCCTCGAAGCCCCCGGCGCGCAAGGCCGCCAGCACCTGCTGCACATGCTCGGGACCGCGCGTCTGCAGCACCAGCTCGATCTCGACGTTCTGCGCCGCCAGCAGGCTGAAGGCGCGCTGGTGCCTGACCTCGTTGACGTTGGCGCCGGCCTCGGCGACCAGCGCCGCGATGCGCGCCAGGTGGCCCGGCAGGTCGCGCGCGTTGACGCAGATGCGCGCCAGCCGGCCGGCGCGCACCAGGCCACGCTCGATGATGGACGCCAGCAGCAGCGGGTCGATGTTGCCGCCGCACAGGATCAGCCCGACCTTGCGGCCGCGGAAGCGCTCGGGATGGCGCAGCAGCGCCGCGAGGCCGGCCGCGCCCGCGCCCTCGACCAGCGTCTTCTCGATCTCGAGCAGCATCACGATCGCCTGCTCGATGTCGCCCTCGTCGACCAGCAGCCAGTCGCGCACGCGCGGGCGCAGGATCTCCAGCGGCAGCACGCCCGGCGTCGGCACCGCGATGCCCTCGGCGATGGTGTTGTGGCCCTGCGGCCAGTGGCTGCCGGTCAGCGCGTTGACCATGGCCGGAAAACGCTGCGCCTGCACGCCCACCACCTCGATGCCGGGCTTGAGCGACTGCGCCGCCAGCGTCACGCCCGCGATCAGGCCGCCGCCGCCGGTGGCGACCACCAGCGTCTCGAGGTCGGGCTGCTGGCGCAGCATCTCCAGCCCGACCGTGCCCTGGCCCGCGACGATGTCGGGATCGTCATAGGGATGGACGAAGGTCAGGCCCTGCGAACCGGACAGCGCCAGCGCATGCTCGCGCGCCTCGTCCAGCGTGTCGCCGTGCAGCACGACCTCGGCGCCGAAGCCGCGCGTGCGCTCGACCTTGACCCCGGGCGTGAAGCGCGGCATCACGATCACCGCGCGCAGGCCCAGGCGCTGCGCATGGTAGGCCACGCCCTGGGCATGGTTGCCGGCCGACATCGCGACCACGCCGCGCCCGCCCTCGGCCGCGCCCAGGCGGCTGAGCTTGTTGCAGGCGCCGCGTTCCTTGAACGAGGCGGTGTACTGCAGGTTCTCGAACTTGAGGAAGACCTGCGCGCCGGTCAGCTGCGACAGCGTGCGCGACTCGACGCAGGGCGTCTCCAGCAGCTGGCCTTGCAGGCGCTGAGCGGCCTGCTCGATATCATTTAGGGTGACCATGGCCGCATTTTGCGGGTAAACCATGGTTTTCGGGGCACTTCCAAGCGACGACAAGCTGCGCTATGGTTCGCGCATCGGCACGCTGGGTTGCCGCGAGGGTCCACCCATGGTCAAGCGCTCGACATCGACCGAGAAGGCACTGGTCCGCGACCGGTCGGCCGCTGCCGTGCCAGCCGGCCCCGACGCCCTGCCCAAGACCCGCCGGGCGCCGGCCGCGCGCGCGCGGCCGCCCCGCCAGGGGCCGCTGCTGCTGCCGGCCGGGCTGGCCGAGGCGCCGGCGCTGGACCTGATGTGCTCGCAGCTGGTGCTCGCGCTCGCGCTGCGCCAGGGGCCGCGCTTCAACCTCAGGCGCGACCTCAACCCCCTGCTCGCGCTGACCGGCCGCCACCTGGTCTGGCCCCAGACCGTGCTGCGGCGCCTGCGCGCCTTCCTCGAGCGGCGCTGCCGCGACAACAGCCTGTGGGAAGGCCAGGCGTCCCTGGGCGACCGCGCCTGGCTGGACCGCTTCGGCGTCTGGCTCGGCCCCTACGACGAGGGCACGCTGTTCTTCCACCTCGACGAATACGCCAAGGAAGCGCCCAAGGACATGCTGGCCCTGCTGGCGAGCGCCTGCGCCTGGCTGGGACAGCGTCTGCGCGAGCGCGACACCCTGCTCGAGCGCAACATCGCCGCGCTCGGCGAGCTGCTGCGACTCAACCCGGCCGAGCGCGCGCTGCTGCTCTGCGGCACGCTGGCGCGCTACCAGCGCGAGCTGCGCTCCATGCTGGTCGAGTTCAAGGTCGCCAACGCGCCCGAGGCCTACGGCGCGCTCGCCGAGGTCGCGGGCGTCGATGCCGCCGCGGTCGCCGAGGCGCTGCGCGCGGGCAGCCGGCTCGAGCGCATCGGCCTGGTCGAGAACCTGCTGTCCGAGCACAACATCACCGACCTGGCCGACCTGATGAAGGTCAGCGAACGGCTGCCGCCGGTGCTGCTGCGCGAATACCGCGACCGCAGCGAGCTGATGGCGGTCTTCACGCGACCGGCGCCGCGCTCGGCCCTGGCGCTGGCGGACTTCGACTTCGTGCGCGAGGACGTCGCCATGCTGCGCGGGCTGCTGCGCGCGGCGGTCGCGCGCCGCGAGCCCGGCATCAACGTGCTGGTCTACGGACCGCCCGGCACCGGCAAGACCGAGCTCGCGCGCGTGGTCGCGCAGGCCGCCGGGCTGGAACTGTTCGAGGTCGAGTGCGCCGACCGCGAGGGCCATTCGCTCAGCGGGCGCGACCGCTACCGCTCGCTGCAGATCGCCCAGGTCTTCCTCAAGGGCACGGCGAATTCGGCGCTGCTGTTCGACGAGGTCGAGGACGTGTTCCCGCCGCTGGCGCCGGAGCCGCTGCGGCCCAAGGGCCGCACCGAGGGCGTGCCGGGCGCCCCCGGCGCCAGCGGCAAGGCCTGGGTCAACCAGATCCTCGAGAGCAACCCGGTGCCCACGATCTGGATCACCAACCACATCGAGCAGATCGACCCGGCCTTTCGCCGCCGCTTCGCCTACCACCTCGAACTCAAGAGCCCGCCGCCGGGCGCGCGCGAGCAGCTGGTGCGCAAGGCGCTCGAAGGCATTCCGGTGTCGGCGAGCCTGGTCGCGCGCCTGACCGAGCGCAGCGGGCTGACACCGGCGCAGATCCAGACCGCGGTGCGCTTCGCCCGCCTGGTCAGCCCTGACGGTGACGCCGGCGTGGAGCGGCCGGACGGCAGCGCCGACTGGGACGCGCTGATCGAGCGTCAGCTCCAGCACGCGGACCAGGCGCTGGGCCGGCGCACCGGCGCGAACAGCCGGCCCCAGCCGCTCGCCTACGGGCTGGAGTGGCTGCACACCGAGTCGCGCCACGAGCTGGCGCGCATCGTCGAGGCGCTGCGCGCGCGCGGCCACGGCACGCTGTGCTTCCACGGCCCCCCCGGCAGCGGCAAGACCGCACTGGCCGAGCACCTGGCACAGGCGCTGCACCGGCCGCTGATGATCCGCCAGGCCAGCGACCTGATGAGCAAGTTCGTCGGCGAGACCGAGCAGCAGATGGCCGCGATGTTCGCCGAGGCCGAGGCCGAGCAGGCCGTGCTGCTGCTCGACGAGGCCGACAGCTTCCTGCTCGACCGCCGCGACGCGCAGCGCCACCATGAGGTCAGCGAGGTCAACGAGATGCTGCAGGGCATGGAGCGCTTCCGCGGCATCTTCGTCTGCACCACCAACCTGATGGAGCGCCTCGACGCGGCGGCGCTGCGGCGCTTCACCTTCAAGATCCGCCTCCTGCCGCTGACGCCCGGACAGCGCCTGGCCCTGTTCGCGCGCGAGGCGCTGGGCGCGACCGGCGCCGAACTGCGCGCCGAGTGGCGCGAACGCCTGCTGCGGCTCGACCAGCTCTGCCTGGGCGACTACGCCGCGGTGCGGCGCCAGCTCGACATCCTGCAGGAAGACCCGGGCCCCGAGGGCTGGCTCGAGCAGCTCGAGGCCGAGCACCGCCTCAAGCCCGAGGTGCGCGAGCAGCGCCGCATCGGCTTCACGGCCTGACCACCCGCAGCACCTGCGCTCCGTAGGCCTCGAGCTTCTTCTGCCCCAGGCCGGGTATGCCCTCGAGCTCGGACAGGCGCTGCGGCTGCGCTTCCGCGATCGCGCGCAGCGTGGCGTCGTGGAAGATCACGTAGGCCGGCAGGTTGTGCTCGCGCGCGACCTGCGCGCGCCAGGCCTTGAGCGCGGCCAGCGTCTCGCGCGCGGCCAGCGTCAGCGTGGCCTCGGCCGCGACCACGCGCTGGCGCTCGGCGCTGCGGCTGCGCCGGGGCGGCGCGCTCTGCACGCGCACGAACACCTCCGCCTCGCCCTTCAGGATCGGGCGCGCCGCCTCGCCCAGGCGCAGGGTGTTGAAGTGCTCGGCGTCGACGCGGATCGCCTCGCGCGCGATCAGCTGGCGCGCGATGCTGCGCCATTCGCTCTCGCCCAGGTCGGCGCCGATGCCGAAGGTGCTGAGCTGGTCGTGGCCGTGCTGCTCGACCTTCTCGGTGCGCTTGCCGCGCAGGATGTCGATCAGGTGCCCGGCGCCAAACGCCGCGCCGCCGGCCTGCTGCACGCGGTAGATGCACGACAGCAGCTTGCGCGCGGCCTCGGTCGCGTTCCAGGTCTGCGGCGGATTGAGGCAGTTGTCGCAGTTGCCGCAGGGCCGGGACGGCTCGCCGAAGTAGGCCAGCAGGCGCACGCGGCGGCAGTCGGTGGCCTCGGCCAGCCCCAGCAGCGCTTCCAGCTTGCCACGCAGCACCTGCTTGAATTCCTCGGCCGCCGGGCTCTCGTCGATCATGCGGCGCTGGTTGACCACGTCCTGCAGGCCGTAGGCCATCCAGGCGTCGGCCGGCTCGCCGTCGCGGCCGGCGCGTCCCGTCTCCTGGTAGTAGCCCTCGATGTTCTTCGGCATGTCCACATGCGCGACGAAGCGCACGTCGGGCTTGTCTATGCCCATGCCGAAGGCCACGGTCGCGACCATGATCACGCCCTCCTCGCGCAGGAAGCGGTCCTGATGCCGCTGGCGCGTGGCCGGGTCGAGCCCGGCGTGATACGGCAAGGCGTTGAGGCCGGCGGCGGCGAGCTGGGCCGCCACGTCCTCGACCTTGCGCCGCGACTGGCAGTAGACCACGCCGGCGTCGTGGCCGCTGGCGCCGCTGTGCTCGTCGCGGATGAAGCGCAGCAACTGCTGCAGGCTGTCCTTCTTTTCGACCAGGCGATAGCGGATGTTGGGCCGGTCGAAGCTGCTGACGAAGTGGCGCGCGTCTTCCAGCTGCAGGTGGTGCACGATGTCGGCGCGCGTGAGCGCGTCGGCGGTCGCGGTCAGCGCGATGCGCGGCACCGCGGGGAAGCGCTCGTGCAGCGCGGCCAGCGCGCGGTAGTCGGGCCGGAAGTCGTGGCCCCACTGGCTCACGCAGTGCGCCTCATCGATCGCGAACAGCGCCAGCAGGCCGCGCTCGTGCAGCGCCTGCAGCTGGGCCATGAAGCGGCCGGTGTTGAGGCGCTCGGGCGCGACGTAGAGCAGCGTGATGTCGCCGCGCAGCAGCTGGCGCTCGATCTCGCTGGCCTGCTCCGGCGACAGGCTGGAGTTGAGGTAGGCCGCGCCGACGCCGGCCTCCAGCAGCGCGCCGACCTGGTCGTGCATCAGCGCGATCAGCGGCGACACCACGATGGTCACGCCGAAGCCGGCGCGCTGGCGCAGGATGGCCGGTATCTGGTAGCACAGCGACTTGCCGCCGCCGGTCGGCATCAGCACCAGCGCGTCGCCGCCGGCGCCGACATGCGCGACGATGTCGGCCTGCGGCCCGCGGAAGGCCGCGTAGCCGAAGACCTCACGCAGCACCTCGTGCGCGGCCTGGGCGATGTCGGCGCTCATCGGCTGTGCTCCAGGTAGCGCTTGCGCCAGAAATACATGCTCAGCATCACGGCGATCAGCGCCATCGCCCCCATCGCCCACCAGAAGCCGGCCTGGCGGTGCAGCAGCGGAATGAAGTCGAAGTTCATGCCGAAGATGCCGGCGATCAGGTTGAGCGGCAGGAAGATCGCTGTCAGCACGGTCAGGACGCGCATGATCTCGTTGGTGCGGTGGCCCTGCGCGCTGAAATGCATCTGCACTGCGACCTCGGCGCTGTGCTCGAGCCGGCGCACGTGGTGCACGACGCGCTCGATATGCTCGAGCACGTCGCGGCTGCGCACCCTGAGCAGGTCGAGCTCGGGCTGGCCGCCGGGCACGGAATCGGGCAGCCAGGCGTTGAGCGCGTCCAGCCAGTCCTGGGCCGCGCTGCGCTGGTCCTCGCAGACCTCGTCGAGATAGTGCAGCGTCTGGCGCGCCTCGAGCAGGCTGGACCAGTCGTGGAAGCGGGTCTGCGCATCGAGCAGCTCGGACTGCCAGTGGTCGAGCTCGCGCGTGAGTTCGCGCCGCAGCTCGAGATAGCCGTCGACCATGTGGTTGACCAGGCGCAACATCAGGTCGCAGCTGTTGGCCGGCATGAAGCGCACGGCCGTGCTGCGGCCTGGCTCGGCCGCCTCGCGCGCGCCACTGGCGGCCAGCGACAGCAGGCGGGCGGCATAGCCGTCGCGCACGGCGCAGTCCTCGGGATGCACGGTCAGCAGCAGGCGGTCGAACAGCGCGAAGCCGACCGGGCTGGTATTGATGCGGCGCAGCACCGGCGGGCCGCCGCGGCGCGGTGCACGCGGCCCGGACGGCTCCTGCTGCCCGGACCGATCGCCGAGCGGCGCATGCGCCAGGCGGCGGAACACCAGCAGATCGTAGTCGGCGGTGTAGTCGTAGTTCGAGGGCAGGTGCGGGTTGAGCAGGTCGGACAGATGCAGGTCCACCAGGGACGTGCCACAGAGCGACTGCAGGCAGGCCTGGACCTCGGCCTGGCGCTGGCCGAGCTCGGTGCGCGCCAGCGCGATCCAGACGAAGCCGCCCGCGGGCCGGCCCGACGGCAGGTCGCGGCTTTCGGCTATGCCCTGGCCCGTGAAACGGAAAACGCGCATGCGACGTGGCCGGTCCTGCGGCTCAGCCCGGCTGGCGCAGCAGGCGCGCGGCGTCGCGCGCGAAATAGGTCAGCACGCCGTCGGCGCCGGCGCGCTTGAACGCCAGCAGGCTCTCCATCATGACGGCGTCGTGATCGAGCCAGCCGTTCTGCGCCGCGGCCTTGAGCATCGCGTACTCGCCGCTGACCTGGTAGGCGAAGGTCGGCGCCTTGAACTCGTCCTTGACGCGCCGCACGATGTCCAGGTAGGGCATGCCGGGCTTGACCATCACCATGTCGGCGCCCTCGGCCAGGTCGAGCGCGACCTCGCGCAGCGCCTCGTCGGTGTTGCCCGGGTCCATCTGGTAGACCTTCTTGTCGGCCTTGCCGAGGTTGGCGGCCGAGCCGACCGCGTCGCGGAAGGGGCCGTAGAAGGCCGAGGCGTACTTGGCGCTGTAGGCCATGATGCGGGTGTGGACATGGCCGCGCTGCTCGAGCGCCTGGCGGATCGCGCCGATGCGGCCGTCCATCATGTCGGACGGCGCGACGATGTCGACGCCGGCGGCGGCCTGGGTCAGGGCCTGGCGCACCAGCACCTCGACCGTGGCGTCGTTGACGATGTAGTTCTGGTCGTCGAGCAGGCCGTCCTGGCCGTGGCTGGTGTAGGGGTCGAGCGCAACGTCGGTCATGATGCCGAGGTTGGGCACGCGCGACTTGAGCTCGTGCACGACGTTGGGGATCAGGCCGTTGGGGTTCCAGGCCTCGCGCCCGTCGGGCGTCTTGAGCGCGGGATCGATCACCGGAAACAGCGCCATCACCGGGATGCCCAGCTCCACGCACTCCTGCGCCACCGGCAGCAGCAGGTCCAGGCTCAGGCGCTCGACGCCGGGCATGGAAGCCACCGGCTCGCGCCGGTTCTGGCCTTCGAGCACGAACACCGGATAGATCAGGTCGTGCACGCTCAGGTGATGCTCGCGCACCAGATTGCGCGTGAAGACGTCGCGGCGCAGGCGGCGCGGGCGCGACAGCGGATAGGGGGCGGTGTGAGAGGTCATGGCGGGTATTGTGGCAAATGTCGACCGGAACCCGGAACGACTGTTCGGGACGCGCGCTGCCGGCACGCGGCGATCGCTTTGCCGCATATACCATGCAGGGTATATTACAGATTCATGCCGTCTGTTTTTCGGAGCCACGACCATGAAGAAGTCCGTCCTGCTCGCCGCCGCGCTCGCGCTGCCCGCCCTGGGTGCCGGCGTGGCTCATGCCAACGACACCGCTGCCGGCACCGAACCGGCCTGGGTCAGCGACGCACGCTCGGTGGCGGCCGCGATCCCGCCCAAGCTGCTGCAGACGCTGACGGCAGCGATCCAGCAGTCGGGACCGGCCGAGGCGATCGGCATCTGCCGCACCGAGGCCCCCAGGATGGCGCGCGCGGCGTCCGAGCAGACCGGCTGGCAGATCCGGCGCGTCAGCCTCAGGAACCGCAACCCGAAGGCCGTGCCCGACGACTGGGAACGCCAGACGCTCGAATCCTTCGAGCGCAGCCAGGCCTCCGGCGTCGACGCCAGCCAGCTCGAACGCTGGGACAGCGTGACCGAAAACGGCCAGAGCGTGCGCCGCTACATGCGCGCGCTGCCGACGCAGGCGCTGTGCCTGCAGTGCCACGGCAAGGCCGAGGATCTCGGCGCCGGCGTCGCGCAGCGGCTCGGACAGCTCTATCCCGATGACCGTGGCACCGGCTATTCGGTCGGCCAGATCCGCGGCGCGATGACGCTGCGCCAGGCCGTCCGCTAAGTCCGGTCCAGACTGCCCCGGCCGGGATCAGACCGGGTCGAGGTGGGTCAGCACATTGAGCACCGGATGGCGCTGCTCGACGCGGCGGTGCACCTCCTCGGCGATCTCGTGTCCCTCGCGCACGGTCAGGTCGCCGTCGACCTCGAGGTGGACGTCGACCAGGATCATGTCGCCGGTGCGGCGCGTGCGCAGGTCGTGGATGCCGCGCACGCCCGGCGTGGCCAGGATCTCGCGCTCGATCGCGCGCGTCTGCTCCTCGGAGGCGGCGCGGTCGGTCAGGTCGTGCAGCGCATCCCAGAGGAACTCCCAGCCCATCTTGCCGACCATCAGGCCGACGACGAGCGCCGCGATCGGATCGAGCAGGCCGAAGCCGAGCAGGTTGCCGCCGACGCCGACCGCCACGATCAGCGAGGACGCCGCATCCGAGCGCGCATGCCAGGCATTGGCCACCAGCAGGCTGGAGCGCACGCGCTCGGCGACCGCGAGCATGTAGCGGAACAAGCCCTCCTTGGCCACCAGCGCACCCAGCGCGACCCACAGCGCCGCCTGGCTCACCGGCGCGATCGTCTCGGGCGCGTGCAGCTTGGCCACGGCCGACCAGAGCATGCCGGCGCCGACTGCCAGCAGCAGCGCGCCGAGCACCAGCGAGGCCGCGTTCTCGTAGCGCTGGTGGCCATAGGGATGGTCGGCGTCGGGCGCCTTGCGGCTGTGGCGCAGCGCCAGCAGCACGACGAAGTCGGCCGCCAGGTCCGACAGCGAATGGATGCCGTCGGCCACCAGCGCCTGCGACGCCGCGACCAGGCCGACCGCGATCTGGGCGCAGGTCAGCAGCAGGTTGACCGCGACGCTGACCCAGGTGCTGCGCCGCGCCGCCTGCTCGCGCGCCGGGTCGTCCCGGTCTTCCTCGAAATCGCGCAGTTCCTTCACTTCCATCCGACCGCCTTCTGTCTAGATTGCAATGCAGCGCGCCCGTGGCGGCGCCAGTCTTCCCCGATCTTAATGAAGCGGGACCCGCTTGCCGGGCCGTGCGCCGCCGCCGCCGTGGCGCTACACTGAATGCCGATCGCAGCACAGAGCGAGGTCCCATGCCTGCCGAAGGCCCCACCCCTGCCGCCAGCCCGCCCGCGCCTGCCACGCCGCAGCGCTGGCGCATGGCCGAGCACTGGCCGGAACTGGTCACGGCCCTGACCGATCAGTCGATCGAGTCGGTCGTCCTGCTGCTGCGCGGGCTGGAGCTGCTGGTGCGCAAGGGCCGCCTGACCCAGGCCGAATACAAGGTGCTGGCATTGCCGGCCGAGCGGCTCAAGCATGTCGGCATGAGCGCGCAGCAGATCGTGCGCTTCCAGAGCGGGCGGGTGCGCCAGTCGCACGAGAAGATCGATCTGGCCTACCTGCTGGAATGCGTGCTGCAGGAGCGTCGCGACGAACTCGCGCTGCAAGGCCTGGCCGTCTGGCGCAAGTTCGAGCCGGCCGACGTGCTGATCGATCCCGCGCTCGGCTTCAGCCTGGCCCAGGCCATGCTGGACTGGAGCATCCGCTTCGGCCACCGCATCGACCTCAGGCTGGACCTGACGCCCGCCACGCCCGCGCGCGCGCGCCTGCGGCTCGAGACCTACGCCGATCCGGTGCCGGAGCAGGACAGCGTGTTCGACGACGGCATCCACTGGCTGCTGCTGCGGCAGATCGCCGCCACCGACGGCGCGGTCGAGCTCGAACGCAGCCTGGACGCGAATCGCGTCGTGCTGAGCGCGACTTTCGGGCGCACGCTGGCCCAGGCCGGCGCCGCGCCGGCGGCCAGGCCCGAGGAGGTGTCGTCAGATCCGGAGGCGCCGTTCAAGTCGGTCTCGGGCGCGCATGTGCTGCTGGTGTCGGACGACCCGGCGACCTGCGAGGAAGCCCAGGCCATCGTCCGCAAGCTGGGACTCACCGTGGAGGCCGCCGGGACCGAACAGGCCCGCGAGGCGATGCGCCGGCGCGAACCCGACCTGATCGTGATCGACGCCGCATCGCTGCCGGAGCACGCAGCGCTCGAGCTGCGCACCGCGCTGGCGCGCGAGCATGCGCAGCTGCCAGTGCTCGAGATCGTCCCGACGGAAGGCGGCGCGTCCACCCACGGCCTGCATTCCGGCATCGCGCGCGACGCCCTGGCCCAATCCCTGGGCCCGGCCGTGATGTTCACCCTGTCCGGCCTGCTCTGAATTCCAGCCACGACCGGGGTTGATCCCGGTTGGCCACCACCGCCCTTTTCTCGATTTTTACGTAATTTTTTTACGTATTATTTTCACGAAATCACGGTCATGGCCATGGAAAGCCATCAAGTGGCAGGAAAAATCGGCATGAAAACCGGAAAATTCTGTCTGGGTAAGGGCCCAATCAGGCCCTGGTCGGTCCGTCCAAAATCGGGGCCAGGGCCTCCCAGCCGCCCCTGGAAGCCGCCTCCAGGGTCAGCGCCTGCCGGCGCAGCGCCTGCGGCGAGGCCGCCATGGCCTGCTGCAAGGCAGCGGCCAGCGCCGTCACCGGCGCGCAGGCCGGCAGTCCGGCGGCTTCCCAGCTGGCGAGGTAGGCCATGAGCTTGGCCGCCTGCCCGCCCGCCTGCGGCGGCAGCAGGCTCAGGCGCGGCAGCGCGTAGGCGGTCGCGACCAGCCGGCCGTGCAGGCTGCTGCCAGCGTAGGCGCGGCTGCACGCGATCAGGGCGCAGATGTCCCAGAGATCCAGCGAGCGCAGCACACGTGCCCGCGCCGTGCGCAGCCGCACCGCCAGCCGCTGCAGGGGGTCAAGCTCGTCGTGCCAGGGAGCGCCGCCGGCACGGAACAGCGCCACGCCCAGCCCGGTGGCCAGCGCCAGCGCGTCGAGCTGCGCCGCGAGTGCCGCCAGACTGGCGTCGTCCGCGAACTCGGCGCTGATCTGCAGCGCGACATAGCCCCCGGCCAGCCCCGCGATCACGTCGGCGACCTCGCCCTGGCGCGCGCGGCGCGCGATGCGCCGGCCGAACAGCTCGGCCACCCGCACCGCCGGGTCGGGCACCAGCCGTGCGCCGACGCCGGCGGCAGCGAGCGTGGCCAGCGTGCAGCGGTCGCGCACCGACAGCGCGTCGGCAGCGCGCAACGCCGCCAGCACCTCGGCGCGCAGAGGCGCCGGTGCGTCCTCCAGGCCGGCGCCGCCGACGCCGTGGAACAGGCAGCGGCGCAGGCCGGGCAGCCGGGCTCGCGCCACCACATAGGGCGCCTGCGCGTCGGTGCCGATGACGGCCTCGACCCACTGCGCGCGCTCATGCGGCCGTTCCTGCAGGTAGGCGATCAGCGGCTGGACCTGCGCGAGCGGCTGCAGCATGACGGCCGCCTGCCAGGCGCTGCAGCCCAGGATCTCGCCGCCGACGTGGAGCAGGTCGGCGCCGCGGCGCGCGACCTCGGGTGCCAGCGCGGCCAGCGCCCGCACCGCATGGCCGCCCCAGGGCCGGAGATCGCGCTCGGCCAGGCCGGCAAAGACCAGCTCGCGCTGCGGCAGCAGCGCGACGGCGAGATGAGCCAGCAGCAGGTCGCCGAAGTTGTGGCGGTCGAAGGCGCCGAACAGGATCAGCGGATGGCTCATGCCCCCATTCTGGGGGTTTCGCCAGCATCCGGATCCCCTGGCAAGCGGAACCGCTCAAGGCGCCCGTGCATGGACCCGGCAATCAAGGATGAGCGGGCGTCGAAGCGCCGATCATGCGATCTGGTTCAGCTGATGAGCCGCGCGGTGCAGGTGCGCGATGAAGTGGCGTACCGCCGGCGTGACCACCGAATCGCTGCGGACGATGGCGCCGATCGTGAGCGGCAGGCCGGCCTCGGCGACCGGCACGATGCTGAGGTAGGGCGCCGCGAGCGGATGGCGGGCGATCTGGCGCGGCATCACGCCGACGTAGTCGCCCGACGCCACCAGCGACAGCAGCGCCAGCGTGGAATTGACCACCGCGCCCACGGCGGGCGCGGCCAGGCCGTGGCGCTCGAACAGCAGCCGGGCGTAGCCGCTGTCGTTCGAGGCGCTGGTGTAGACCCACTTGGCGCCGGCCAGCTGCTGCAGGCTGGTGGCCGCGGCATGGGGGCCGCCGCGGCGGGCCACCACGACCATCGCGGTGTCCATCAGCGCCTCGGTGACGAATTCACCGCTCGGCAGCCCGCCCGGAATGCCGCCGACCGCGATGTCGACCTCGCCCGAGCGCAGGTGCTGCAGGTGGGCGATGAACAGCTCCTCGCTCACGTTCAGCCTGATCTCGGGGAACTCGCGTCCGAAGGTGCGCAGCGTCTCGGGGATCAGCAGCATCACCGCGACCGGCACCGCGCCGATGTGGAGCTCGCCGCGCATGCGCCCGCCGAGTTGGCTGATCTGGTCGGTCGCGGACTGCAGCTCCTTGGTCACCTTCTGCGCATGCTCGAACAGCACCTTGCCCTGCGCCGTGGGCAGCACGCCATGCGAGGTCCGCACCAGCAGCGGGGCGGCCAGCTCGAGCTCGAGCTCGAGCTCGCGCATCATCCGGGTCAGCGCGGGCTGCGCCACGCCCAGGCGGCGTGCGGCGCCGCGCAGGCTGCCTTCCTCGACGGCGGCGACCAGGGCATGCAGGGCGGTCAGTTTCATGGCGGTGTGACAGGGCAGATGGCCGGCGCCGCGATCGGCCGCCAGGCGATACCGAAATGTTATCGCACCGCGCAACGCCGCATCTATGCAGCCGGCCGGCGGCTTTCGACAATCGCCGTTTTTCCTTCTGACGAGAACCGAGGAGACCCACCATGTTCAAGAAACTGGCATCCGTCGCGGCCCTGGCGCTGTGCCTGCCGCTGGCATCCCTGGCCCAGACCTTCCCGACCAAGCAGGTCCGCATCATCACGCCCTTCCCGGTCGGCAGCGGCCCCGAGGGGGTGGCACGCCTGGTGGCCGACAAGCTCTCCAAGCTCTGGGGCCAGCCGGTGATCGTCGAGAACCGCCCCGGCGGCAACGGCTTCATCGCGATCGACGCCTTCAAGCGCGGCGCGACCGACGGCCACGACCTGCTCCAGCTCGACAACGTCCACCTGACGGCCTATCCGCACCTGTTCAAGAAGCTGCCCTACGACCCGAAGAACGACTTCGAGCCGCTGCTGCCGCTGTTCAAGACCTATTTCTTCGCGACCACGGCGGTCAACAGCAAGTACCGCAACGTCGCCGACCTGATCGCCGACGCCAAGGCCAATCCCGGCAAGCTCAACTACGGCTCCTGGTCGATCGGCAACCCGGTGCACCTGGGCTCGGCCCTGTTCGAGACCGTGACCGGCACCGAGATGCAGCACGTGGTCTTCAAGGAGACCACGATGCTCTACTCCGCGGTCGCGCAGGGCGACCTGGCGTTCGCGCTCGGCACCAGCGCCACCGCCGGCCCGCTCTACCGCGCCGGCAAGCTCAAGTACCTCGCGGTGGCCGCGCCGCGCCGCGTGGCCGCCTTCCCGGACGTGCCGACCTTCGCCGAGGCCGGCGGCCCGGCCGGCTTCGAGGTCAGCGGCTGGACCGCGATCGCCGCGCCGAAGAACCTGCCGCGCGCCGTGGCCGACAAGATCACCCAGGACATCGCCAAGGTGCTGGCCGATCCCGACCTGAAGGAGAAATACCTGACCTTCGGCTACGAGCCCTTCCCGGTGACGCGCGACCAGTTCGCGCAGTACATCCAGGCCGAGTCCGCCAAGCAGGCGGTCGTGATCCAGAAGGCCAAGGCCTCGCTCGACTGATTCCCCACACATCATGGCAAAAATCATCGGTGGCCTCGGCGCCTCGCATTCCCCCACCATCGGCTTCGCCAAGGACACCGGCAAGCACAACGACCCGGCCTGGAAACCTATCTTCGACGGCTTCGACGCCATCCGCGGCTGGGTGCGCGAAAAGAAGATCGACGTGATCTTCACGATCTACAACGATCACATCACCTCCTTCTTCTTCGACCACTACTCGGCCTTCGTGCTCGGCATCGACGACCAGTATGTCGCCGCTGACGAGGGCGGCGGCCCGCGCGACGTGGCACCGGCGCGCGGCCATCTGGGCCTGGCCCGGCACATCGGCATGGCGATGGTGGCCGACGAGTTCGACCTGTCCTTCTTTCAGGGCAAGCCGGTGGATCATGGCCTGCTGTCGCCACTGTCGATGCTGGGCGATGCCAGCGGTCCCTGGCCCGGCCAGATCGTGCCGCTGCAGGTGGGCGTGCTGCAACTGCCCGTACCCAGCGCCAGGCGCATGTGGAAGCTGGGCAAGACCCTGCGCCGCGCGATCGAGAGTTATCCGGAAGACCTCAACGTCGCCATCATGGCCACCGGCGGCCTGTCGCACCAGGTGCACGGCGAACGCGCCGGCTTCCTCAACGAGGCCTGGGACGCCGAGTTCCTCGAGCTGCTGGAGAAGGCGCCGGAAACCTTGGCGAACATGCGCATCGCCGAATACGCGGCCAGGGGTGGCATGGAGGGCGCCGAGGTCATCATGTGGCTGATCATGCGCGGCGCGCTGTCTGACCAGGTGCGCCTGGTGCACAAGCAGACCTATGCGCCCTCGGTGACCAATATCGCCACCCTGGTGCTGGAAGACCTGGACGCGCCGGCCACGGCCGAACAGAACGAGGCCTATCGCCGCCACATCGGCCATGAGCTCGAGGGCGCGGGCGCGCTGGAAGGCACCTACCCGTTCACCCATGCGCGCAGCCACGCCAACCTGCGCATCAACAGCTTCCTGCACGACCTGGTCAAGCCGGCGCACCGCGAGCGCTTCGTCAACGACTTCGAGGCCCTGGCCAGCGAGCGCGGCCTCGGCGAGGACGAGAAGGCGCTGATCCGCGAGCGCCGCTGGATCGAGATGATCCGCCGCGGCGTGAGCTTCTTCGTGCTGGAGAAGATGGCGGCGGTGCTGGGCGTGCCCAACCCGGCCGTCTACGCCGCCTTCCGTGGGGAAACCCTGGAGCAGTTTCTCGCCACGCGCAAGGTGCCGCTCACCTATTCCGTGGCCGGGGGCAACAAGGCGAAAGCCATGGATACCCGCTGAACTCCCGTGGCGACAGAGCCGGACCCGGCGGTCAGAAGGTGCCGGGGTAGCAGCCCCCGTCGGGCAGGATGTTCTGCCCCGTGAGGTAGCCCGCCTGAACGCTGCACAGGAAGGCGCAGATGGCGCCGAACTCCTGCGGATTGCCCAGGCGCCGGGCCGGTATCTGGGCCAGCTGCGCGGCGCGGATGTCGTCCAGGGATTTGCCAGTTTTCTGGGCAACGCCGCCCAGGGTGGCCTGCAGACGGGCGGTGTCGAACTTGCCGGGCAGCAGGTTGTTGATGGTGACGCCCCTGGCGGCGATGCCGCTGCGCGCCAGGCCGGCCACAAAACCGGTCAGGCCGCTGCGCGCACCGTTGCTCAGGCCCAGAGTGTCGATGGGGGCCTTGACCGCGCTGGACGTGATGTTGACGATGCGGCCAAAGCCCCGCTCGGCCATGCCGTCCACCGTGGCCTTGATGAGTTCGATGGGTGTGAGCATGTTGGCGTCCACGGCCCTGATCCAGGCTTCACGGTCCCACTGGCGAAAGTCGCCCGGCGGGGGGCCACCGGCGTTGGTGACCACGATATCGAAAGCCTGCCCCGGCCCACCCGGCACATTGAACAGGGCTGCGCGCCCGGCTTCGGTGGTGACATCGACCGCCACCGTCAGCACCTGGCCAGACACCTCGGCACGCAAGGCGGCGGCCGCTTGTTCCAGTGCCTCGACGCCGCGAGCGGCCATCACCACATTCGCACCTTCGCGGGCCAAGGCCTGTGCACAGCCCCAGCCCAGGCCTTTGCTGGCGCCACACACCAGCGCCCATTTGCCGGCAATTCCCAGATCCATTTTCTACTCCGATAAAACGGCATCCATCGAACCAGACAGATCCGACAAGTCCAGGATGCCTGGGAAACCAATAGGAAAAGCCGCATCCTCATGGAAGGATGCGGCGTTCAATCAGTGCGCCAACGAGCTCAAGAAGTCCGGCAACTCGTCAACTCGACAAGCCACCGGCCAGGCCGAGCGAGCGCCGTCTTGCTTTCAGCCAGGAACCTGGATCAGGCCGCGGCCTTGACCTTCAGGCGCCAGGCGTGCAACAGCGGCTCAGTGTAGCCGCTGGGCTGCTCCTTGCCCTTGAACACCAGGTCGCAGGCGGCCTGGTAGGCCATGCTGGTGTCGAAGTGGCCGGCCATCGACTGATAGGCTGCATCGCCCGCGTTCTGCTGGTCGACCTTGGCGGCCATGCGCTCGAAGGTCGCGCGCACCTGCTGCTCGGTCACGACGCCGTGCAGCAGCCAGTTGCAGATGTGCTGGCTCGAGATGCGCAGCGTGGCGCGGTCTTCCATCAGGCCGACGTCGTTGATGTCGGGCACCTTGGAGCAGCCCACGCCCTGGTCGACCCAGCGCACCACGTAGCCCAGGATGCCCTGGGCGTTGTTGTCGATCTCCTGCTGGCGCTCCTCGGCGCTCCACCTGGCCTCGGCGACCACGGGAATGGTCAGCAGGTCGTTCATCAGCTTCTCGCTCAGCTCGGCGTTGTTGGCGTCGCCGCTGGCCTCGATCTGCTGCTGCACCCCGGCCACGCTGACCTGGTGGTAGTGCAGCGCGTGCAGCGTCGCGCCGGTCGGGCTCGGCACCCAGGCGGTGTTGGCGCCGGCCTTGGGATGCGCGACCTTCTGCTTGAGCATCTCGGCCATCAGGTCCGGCATCGCCCACATGCCCTTGCCGATCTGCGCCTTGCCGCGCAGGCCGCACTGCAGGCCGATCAGCACGTTGCGGCGCTCGTAGGCGGCGATCCAGGCGCTGCCCTTGATGTCGCCCTTGCGCATCATCGGGCCGGTCAGCATCGCGGTGTGCATCTCGTCGCCGGTGCGGTCCAGGAAGCCGGTGTTGATGAAGGCGACGCGGCTGGCGGCGGCGGCGATGCAGGCCTTGAGGTTGACGCTGGTACGGCGCTCCTCGTCCATGATGCCGAGCTTGACCGTGCTGTCGGACAGGCCGAGCAGTTGCTCCACGCGGGCGAACAGCTCGCTGGCGAAGGCGATCTCGGCCGGGCCGTGCATCTTGGGCTTGACGATGTAGACGCTGCCGGTGCGGCTGTTGCGGACCGCCTCGCCGTCGGGCAGCTTGCCGTGGCCCTGCAGGTCGTGCAGCGCGATCGCCGTGGTCACCACCGCGTCCAGGATCCCTTCCGGGATCTCGCGGCCGTCGGCGCCCCACAGCACGGCCGGGTTCGTCATCAGGTGTCCGACGTTGCGCACGAACAGCAGCGAGCGTCCGTGCAGCGCCACGTCCTCGCCATTCGCGCCGGTGTACAGGCGGTCGGGGTTGAGGCCGCGCGTGAAGGTCTTGCCGCCCTTGCTGACCTGCTCGGTGAGCGTGCCCTTGAGGATGCCGACCCAGTTGGCGTAGGCCAGCACCTTGTCGGCAGCGTCCACCGCGGCGACCGAGTCCTCCAGGTCGAGGATGGTCGACACCGCCGCCTCCACCACCAGGTCGGACACCCCGGCAGGGTCGGCCGCGCCGATGGGCGTGCCGCGGTCGATGCGGATGTCCAGGTGCAGCCCGTGGTGCACCAGCAGCACCGACGACGGCGCGCCGGCCTCGCCTTGCCAGCCCACGAGCTGCGCCGGCTTCTTCAGGCCGACCTGGCGGCCGTCCTTCAGCGTCACCACCAGCGCCCCGCCCTCGATGCGGTAGCCGGTGGAGTCCACATGAGAGGCCCGGCGCCCGGCCAGCGGCGCGGTGCGGTCCAGCACGTGGCGCGCGTAGGAGATCACCTTGGCGCCGCGGCGCGGGTTGTA
>JBEEPT010000138.1:0-3717 GCA_041190985.1 Pseudomonadota bacterium | reverse complement strand
ATCAGTCCAAGAACGACGCCTTTTTGGAGGCGATCGACCGCAGTGCCATTTTGGAGACCGTGCGCACTGGTGCGTGCGGTATCGGGCGCGGCGAGCGCATCCTGCGCGTCTAAACCCACTCGTTGAACCTGTTTATTCCTAAGGAGAACCCCATGAAAGTTTTTTACGACAAAGACTGTGATCTGTCCCTGATCAAAGGCAAAACTGTGGCCATCATCGGCTACGGCTCGCAAGGTCACGCACACGCCCAGAACCTGAACGAAAGCGGCGTCAAAGTCGTCGTCGGTCTGCGCAAAGGTGGCGCGTCCTGGGACAAAGTGGCCAAAGCCGGTCTCACAGTGATGGAAGTCAACGACGCTGTCAAAGTCGCTGACGTGGTCATGATCTTGTTGCCCGACGAGAACATCCCCGAGGTGTACAACAACAACGTCGCGCCCAACATGAAGCAAGGCGCGACCTTGGCTTTTGCCCACGGTTTCAACGTTCATTACAACCAGGTCGTGCCCCGCGCTGACCTGGACGTGATCATGGTTGCCCCCAAAGGCCCAGGTCACACCGTCCGTTCCGAATACCTCAAGGGCGGCGGCGTGCCATCGCTCATCGCTGTGTACCAGGACAAGTCCGGCAAAGCCCGTGACCTGGCCCTGTCTTACGCCATGGCCAACGGCGGTGGCAAAGGCGGCATCATCGAGACCAACTTCAAGGAAGAAACCGAAACCGACCTGTTCGGCGAGCAGGCCGTGCTGTGCGGTGGCGCGGTGGAACTGGTGAAGATGGGCTTCGAAACCCTGACCGAAGCCGGCTACGCTCCTGAAATGGCTTACTTCGAGTGCCTGCACGAGTTGAAGCTGATCGTGGACCTGATGTACGAAGGCGGCATCGCCAACATGAACTACTCGATCTCCAACAACGCCGAGTACGGTGAGTACGTGACCGGCGTCGAGGTGATCAACGAGAAGTCGCGCGAAGCCATGCGCAACGCCCTCAAGCGCATCCAGACCGGCGAATACGCCAAGATGTTCATCCTGGAAGGCCGCACCAACTACCCGAGCATGACCGCGCGCCGTCGCCTGAACGCCGAGCACCCGATCGAGCAGGTCGGTGCCCAGCTGCGCGCCATGATGCCCTGGATCGCCAAGAACAAGCTGGTCGACCAGACCCGCAACTGATCCAGGCCCCTGGCCCCGCTCTGAAAGCCGCCCCCGGTTCGCCGGCGGGCGGCTTTTTGCTTGCCGGCTGCCGAGCGCCTGTAGCGTGGCTTACACTTGGCAACCATGCAAGCCCCCCGCCATTCCTGCTGAGCCCGACATGCACGACGGAGCCGATCCCCTCAACATCCCCGACGCGTCGTTCGCGAAGCGCCACAAGGGCATCTACGTGTTGCCCAACATGATCACGCTGGCCGCGCTGTTCGGCGGCTTCTATGCAATCGTCATGTCGATGAACGGACGCTATGACCTCGCGACGATCGCGATCTTCATGTCCATGGTGCTCGACAGCCTGGACGGCCGCGTGGCGCGCCTCACCCACACCCAGAGTGCCTTCGGCGAGCAGATGGACTCGCTGTCGGACATGGTGTCCTTCGGCGCCGCGCCCGCGCTGATCGCCTACGAATGGACCCTGCGTGGCCTGGGCCGCTGGGGCTGGATCGCCGCCTTCGTCTACTGCGCCTGCGCGGCGCTGCGCCTGGCGCGCTTCAACGTCAACACCGGCGTGGTCGACAAGCGCTACTTCCAGGGCCTGCCTTCGCCGGCGGCCGCGGCACTGGTCGCGGGCTTCATCTGGCTGGCCACCGACGCCGAGCTCAAGGGATCCGACCTGGCCTGGCCCATGTTCGCGATCACGCTCTACGCGGGACTGACCATGGTGACCAATGTGCCCTTCTACAGCTTCAAGGACCTGTCGATGAAGAAGAGCGTGCCGTTCGCGGCCATCGTCCTCGTCGCGCTGGTGATCGCCGTCATCAACATCGATCCGCCGACCGTGCTGTTCGGCCTGTTCGTCGTCTATGCGCTGTCGGGCTACGTGGTCTACGCGGTGCGCAAGTCGCGCGGCCAGCACACCAGCGTGATCAGCACCTCGACCGACGAGCCCGACGAACGCGGCCTGCACGACTGAAGAGGGCGATAGCGAAGGCCGTGCCAGCGGGATGGTTATTTCCTATCAAAAGCCTCATTCCTTTGTGATACATTGCATTACATGAACTCTGCACGCGAACTGCTACTAGCGCTGATGCCCAACGGGCAGGCGAGATAGCGCGCGCGTCTTTCTCACCAACGGCCCGTATGCATCCGCAGCGGGCCGTTTGTTTTTGGGATCCTGCGGGGACTTTTCAGTGCCGGCCACGAGCCGGCCTCTTGGAGCATCAAATGAGCGACAAACTGATCATCTTCGACACCACCTTGCGTGACGGCGAGCAATCCCCCGGCGCCTCCATGACCCGCGACGAGAAGCTGCGCATCGCGCGCCAGCTCGAGCGCCTGAAGGTGGACGTGATCGAGGCCGGTTTCGCCGCCAGCTCCAATGGCGACTTCGAGTCGGTCAAGACCATCGCCGACCACATCAAGGACTCCACCGTCTGCTCGCTGGCGCGTGCCAACGACCGCGACATCGCGCGTTCGGCCGAGGCGCTCAGGGGCGCCAACCGTGCCCGCATCCACACCTTCATCGCGACCTCGCCGTTGCACATGGAGAAGAAGCTGCGCATGACGCCCGAGCAGGTGCTCGAGCAGGCCAGGCTCTCGGTGCGTTTCGCGCGCAACCTGATCGGCGACATCGAGTTCAGCGCCGAGGACGGCTACCGCTCCGACCTCGACTTCCTGGCCCGCGTGGTCGAGGTCGTGATCAACGAGGGCGCGTCGACCATCAACATTCCCGACACCGTGGGCTACGCCATCCCCGAGCTCTACGGCAACTTCATCCGGACGCTGCGCGAGAAGGTGCCCAACTCGGACAAGGCGATCTGGTCGGTGCACTGCCACAACGACCTCGGCATGGCGGTGGCGAATTCGCTCGCCGGCGTCAAGATCGGCGGCGCGCGCCAGGTCGAATGCACGATCAACGGCCTGGGCGAGCGCGCCGGCAACTGCTCGCTCGAGGAGGTCGTGATGGCGGTCAAGACGCGGCGCGACTACTTCGGCCTCGACGTCGGCATCGACACCAGCCAGATCGTGCCGGCCAGCCGCATGGTCAGCCAGACCACCGGCTTCGTGGTCCAGCCCAACAAGGCGGTGGTGGGCGCCAATGCCTTCGCGCATGCCTCGGGCATCCACCAGGACGGCGTGCTCAAGGCGCGCGACACCTACGAGATCATGCGTGCCGAGGACGTGGGCTGGAGCGCCAACAAGATCGTGCTGGGCAAGCTCAGCGGCCGCAACGCCTTCAAGCAGCGCCTGCAGGAGCTCGGCATCGAGATGGAGTCCGAGGGCGAGATCAACACCGCCTTTGCCAAGTTCAAGGAACTGGCCGACCGCAAGAGCGAGATCTTCGACGAGGACATCCTGGCCCTGGTCAGCGACGAGAGCGTGACGGCAGCCAAGGAGCAGTACGGTTTCGTCTCGCTGGCGCAGCGCAGCGAGACCGGCGAGCGCCCGCATGCCCAGGTGGTGTTCACGGTCGATGGCAAGGAGTACACCGGCGAGGCCGATGGCAATGGCCCGGTCGATGCCTCGCTGAAAGCGATCGAGACCCATGTCAACAGCGGCGCCGAACTGCTGC
>JBEEPT010000137.1:0-11288 GCA_041190985.1 Pseudomonadota bacterium | reverse complement strand
GCCACAGGGGGCGCCGGAGCCAACGCCGGTGGCGGTGCCAGAGCTGCGGAAGCAGCCGCCGAAGCCCCTGCGGGCGCGGTTTCAGGCCGCGTCAGAGTTTTTTTTTCAGCCGATTCGCCAGCGCCGCCCACACCGCCCGCAGGCTTGAAAGCCAGCAGGCGCAGCAGCACCATGGTCAGCGCCGCGTACTCATCAGGCGCCAGGCCCAACTCGCCGCGACCGTGCAGGCACAGGCTGTAGAGCAGCTGGGTCTCGTCGGCCGGCATGGCCTGCGCCAGCCGCAGGGTCGCGGCGGCCTCCGGGTCGTCCGAGGCCGTGACGGCCTGCGGCACCTGCTGGGCCACGGCCATGCGCTGCAGCACGCCGGTCATCTCCTCCAGCGTCGAGGCGGCGCTGAAGCCGTTGAGGCGCAGCGTCTCGACCGTGTCGACCACGGTCTTGCCGTCGCCGCCGGCCAGCGCGCCGATCAGCGTAAACACATGGCTGCGATCGACCGCGCCCAGCATCAGGCGCACCGTGGCTTCCTGCAGCTGGCCGCCGCCGAAGGCGATCGCCTGGTCGGTCAGGGAGAGCGCGTCGCGCATCGAGCCGCGCGCCGCGCGCGCCAGCAGGCGCAGCGCCATGGTCTCGGCCGGCACCTGCTCGGCCTGCAGCACGCGGCCGAGGTGCTCGAGCACGGTCTCGGGCGCCATCGGGCGCAGGTTGAACTGCAGGCAGCGGCTCAGCACCGTGACCGGCACCTTCTGCGGGTCGGTGGTCGCGAGCACGAACTTGAGGTACTCGGGCGGCTCCTCCAGCGTCTTGAGCATCGCGTTGAACGCGGTGTTCGTCAGCATGTGCACTTCGTCGATCATGAAGACCTTGAAGCGGCCCTGCACCGGCTTGTAGACCGCCTGCTCGAGCAGGGCCTGGACCTCGTCGACGCCGCGGTTGGAGGCGGCGTCGAGCTCGGTGTAGTCGACGAAGCGCCCGGCGTCGATGTCGCGGCAGGCGTCGCAGACGCCGCAGGGCGTGGCCGTGATGCCTCCTTGCCCGTCGGGCCCGGTGCAGTTGAGCGACTTGGCCAGGATGCGCGAGACCGTGGTCTTGCCCACGCCCCGGGTGCCCGTGAACAGGTAGGCGTGGTGCAGGCGCTGGGTGGTCAGCGCATTGCCCAGGGCTTGCACCACATGCTCCTGCCCCACCATTTCGGCAAAGTTCCTGGGGCGGTACTTGCGGGCGAGGACGACGTAAGACATGGCGGCGATTCTAAGGTCTGGGGCAGGCCGGGCTCACGCCGGCCCGCAACACCTCTTCCAGACACGATTTGCCACCCACTGCCAGCCCTGCCCCGTCCTTCAGGCTACAATAGCCAGCGACGGGCCTTCCCGCATGGGGAAGCGGCCAAACGGGTCAGGTGGGGAACCAAGCAGCCCTAACCGTGGAGCCAGTGCCGGGGTCAAGGCTCGTCACCCTTCTATCGAAGACCGTTCAAGATCGACTGCCTGGCTCCAGGCCTGCGATCCAGGACGAGTTTTCTGGCACATGTGGTGGCCTGCAAGCCTTTTCCAGGCGAGGCCTGACGCCACATCCGACCAGCGTGTGCCAACAGCCGTGCCGCTTCCAGGCTGCGCGCGACTCCTCCCAGAGCATTGATTGCAGCCCCAGCCCTGCGAGGGCGGATTTCTGCAATCTGTCCATCCAGAGCAGGCGCCTGGCTTGGCGGGCGGCTCGGACATTCCGTCCGCAAGCCGTCGATGGACCTTGGAAGCCGGTCGGTGACTGCGGTCTGCTCAGCGCCCTTTCCCAGTCTGCTCCGATTCCTCCATGCCCCCCACCCGCCCCCACCTCGTCATCTACCACGCCGACTGCCCGGACGGATTCGGCGCCGCCTACGCCGCCTGGCTCGTGCTCGGCGACTCGGCCGACTACCTGCCCTGCAAGCACGGCGAACCGGCACCCGAAGTCAGCGGCCGGCAGGTCTACATCCTGGATTTCTCCTTCGACCCCGAGCAGCTGGCCGCGATGAGCGAGCGGGCCGCTTCGGTCACGCTGCTCGACCATCACCAGACGGCGCACGACCGTCTCAGCTGCATGGGCTGCGGGCCGAAGCTCACCATGCTGTTCGACATGAAGAAGTCCGGCGCGCGGCTGGCCTGGGAGCATTTCCACCCGGGCCAGCCCCTGCCCTATCTGATCGCGCGCATCGAGGACCGCGACCTGTGGAACTGGCGCTTCGACGACAGCCGCGACTTCCTCGCGGTGCTCGACACGCAGGGCTTCGACTTCGCGGTCTGGCGCGGACTGTCCCGGCGCACGGAGGATCCCGCAGCGCTCGCGGCTTTGCTGGAGCAGGGCCGGGCGCTGTGCCAGCAGTTCGAGGGCCTGGTCGCCAGCGCCGCCAAGGGCGCGTTCGAGCTCACGCTGCTCGGCCACAAGACGCTGGCGGTGAACGCGCCGAGCGAGTTCACCAGCGATCTGGGCAACCTCCTGGCCCAGCGCACCGGCAGCTTCGCGGTGGTGTTCCGGGTGGAAAACGCCGGCTACGCCAAGATCAGCCTGCGCTCGCTGCCGGGCTGCGACGTCTCGCAGATCGCGCTGCGCTTCGGCGGCGGCGGCCACCCGCAGGCCAGCGCCTTCAGGCTGCCGATGGCCAGGTTCCCCGAATTCCTGGCCGGCACGCTGGCCTGACGACAGGGGCCCAGCACCGGGATGACCCGATATTGCCCAGGGTCACGTTGCGCCCGCTGCTGACAAGTCGAGCGAAGCGCGGCATGCTGAAGGACTTCACTGCTGCAGGAAAATCGCATGAGGAATCCAGACCACCGCCCGAGCGCCGCCGACTTCGACCGGGAACTGCTGATCCTGTTCGACGCCTACGTGCACGGCGAGATCGACCGCCGCGGCTTCCTGGAGCGTGCGCGCCGCTTCGCGGTCGGCGGCATGACGGCGGCCGGCCTGCTCGCGGCGCTGAGCCCGGACTTCGCGCTTGGCCAGGTGGTCGCGCCGTCCGATCCGAGGCTGCGCTGCGGCACGATCCGGATCGACTCGCCGCAGGGCCAGGGCCGCATCCCGGCCTACCTCTGCCACCCGGCCCAGGCGCGCGGGCCGCTGCCCGCCGTGCTGGTGGTGCACGAGAACCGCGGGCTCAACCCCCATATCGAGGACATCGCGCGGCGCTTCGCGCTCGAGGGCTATCTCGCGCTGGCGCCCGATGCGCTCGGCCCGCTGGGCGGCTATCCCGGCGACGAGGACAAGGCACGCGCACTGTTCGCGCAACTTGACCAGGACAAGGTCCGGCAGGACATGCTGGCGGCGGCGCGCGCCCTGCTGCACCACCCCGAGGGCAACGGCCGCGTCGCCGTCACCGGCTTCTGCTGGGGCGGGGGCATCGCGCACTGGCTCGCGGCGCGCCTGCCGGAACTGTCTGCCGCCGTGCCCTTCTATGGCAACCTGCCGCCGCCGGCAGACGCGGCGCAGGTGCGGGTGCCGCTGCTGATCCACTTCGCCGACGTCGACGAGCGCATCAACGCCGCCTGGCCCGCCTACGAGGCCGCGCTGAAGGCGGCCGGCGCACGCTACACCGCGCAGCGCTACCCCGGCACCCAGCACGGCTTTCACAACGACACCACGCCGCGCTACGACGCCGCCGCCGCACGCCTGGCCTGGTCGCGCACGCTGGACTTCCTGGCGCAGCACCTGAAGGGCTGAGGCGGGCAGCTAGACCGGCGCGAAGCGCCGCACCGGCCCGGCCGCGGTGTCGACCCACTCGTCGAAGGCGCTGGCCGGGCGCATCCAGTCGATGTCCTGGCTGCCGCCCTGCTGCGGCCGGTACAGGATGCCGGTCTCCAGCGTCGCCTCGATCAGGCAGGCGCCCGTCACGGCATAGAGGCCGCCCTTGTAGTGGCGCAAGACGGTGCCGGGGCTCAGATGGGGCGGAATCTTCAACTGGATCTTCATGATGGCGCAACTGTAGCCGCAAGGATGCGGCCGGCGCCATCGACCGCCATTGCCGAGGGCAGGCCGGAACCGCGGGCCGGCACGGCTCAGTCCGCGCCGCCGCCCGTTCCGTCCGCCGCCGGCTTGCGCGTCCGGCGCGGACGAGCGGCACGCTTGCGCGCAGGCGCCTCATCGTGCTCGCCGCCCTCGGCTGGGACGGGCGCAGGCGCGGCGGCCTCGGCCGGCACGGGTACCGTGGCGTCGGGCATCAGCTCGCGCGCTGGCGGCAGCGCGGCCGCATCGGCCTTGGTCACCGTCTTGCGCGCGCGGCGGGGGCGTCGCGCCGGCTCCTGAGAGGGACTTGCGGCTTCGGCTTCGGCTTCGGCTTCGGGCTCGACCATGGCCACGGCCTGGGCCGTCCCACGGCTGAAGTAGCTGAGCGGTGCCTGCCCGCTTGCGCCCCCGGCCTGCGCGCTCAATTCCGTGTCATCCGCCGTCGACCCCTCCGCCTGGGGCTCGGGCCCGCCCGCGACCATGGCTTCGCCTCCCGCCGAGGCGGGCGGCAGCTCGACCCTGCCCGCCGCCGGCTCGGCCTTGCGTCGGCGGCGGCGGGGCGGCTCGCCAGGCTCGGGCGCGGGGAGCGCCTCGGCCTCGGGCGCCGTCGCCGCCGGCTCGCTGCGCGGCGGCTCCTGGCGGAAATAGCTGCCTGCCGACCGCTCGGGCATGCTCTCGGCAGCCACCTCGGCGACGGTCACCTGGCTGGAGCGAAAGACGTAGGCGCCCGACTTCTCGTCGCGGCCGAACTCCAGCAGGCCGCGCGCCTGCGCCTCCTCGAGCAGGGTGCCGAAGGTCTTGAAGCCGTAGTAGCTCTCGCTGAAGTCGGGCTTGCGGCGCTTGATCGCCTCCTTGAGCACCGAGGCCCAGATCTTGCCGCTGTCGCCGCGCTCGGACATCAGCGCCTCGAAGGTCTCGGCCGCGATCTCCAGCGCCTGGGCGCGGCGCTTTTCCAGCGTTTCCTTGCGCTGGCGCTCCTCCTCGGGCGTGCGCCGCGGTGCCGCGGGTGCATCGGCTGGCTGGCGCCGGGCCAGCGCGCGCTGGCTCTCGCGCACCAGGTCGTCGTAGAAGATGAACTCGTCGCAGTTGGCGATCAGCAGGTCCGAGGTCGACTGCTTGACGCCAACGCCTATGACCTTCTTGGCGTTCTCGCGCAGCTTGGACACCAGGGGCGAGAAGTCCGAGTCGCCGCTGATGATCACGAAGGTGTTGACGTGCGACTTGGTGTAGCACAGGTCGAGCGCGTCGACCACGAGCCGGATGTCGGCCGAGTTCTTGCCCGACTGGCGCACGTGCGGGATCTCGATCAGCTCGAAGTTGGCCTCGTGCATGGTCGCCTTGAAGCCCTTGTAGCGCTCCCAGTCGCAGTAGGCCTTCTTGACCACGATGCTGCCCTTGAGCAGCAGGCGCTCGAGGATCTTCTTGATGTCGAACTTGTCGTACCTGGCGTCGCGCACGCCGAGCGCTACGTTCTCGAAGTCGCAGAACAGCGCCATGCTCAGGTTGTCGGAGGATGAAGCCATGGGTTTACTCCAATAAGGTGGCGGGCCGCATCATCACACGAATCGGCCCCGATCCGCTGTCCTGCTCCTGCTCATGTGCGGATGAACCCGCGTGGCCGGGGAAAGGTTCCCGCCTGCGCTAACATCTAAAGGAATTGACCCGCACGACAGGAGATCCCGCCATGAGCGACCGCGAAGCCATCATCCCCGCCGGCATGGAAGCCGTCTACCGCGACATCCACTACGCGCCGGCGGTGCGCGCGGGCAACACGCTCTACATCTCGGGCCAGATCGGGCGCAACGAGCAGATGCAGCTGGTCGAGGAGAAGGAGGCGCAGTTCGTGCAGACCTTCGAGAACCTCAAGAAGGTGCTGGACGCGGCCGGCGCGAGCTTCGACGACATCGTCGACATCACGAGCTTTCACACCGACATGCGCGACCTGCCGCTGTACATGAAGGTGCGCGACCGCTACTTCACCGGCAACTACCCGGCCTGGACCGCGATCGGCGCGGCCCAGCTCTGCGGCCAGCCGGGCTACTTCCTCGAGGTCAAGGCCGTCGCCGTGCTGCCGCAAAGGAAAGCAGCCTGAGGCTCAGGCGGCCCGCACCGACCGTGCCCGGCAGCCGGCAGGCGCCGGACCAGCGTGCGATACTGCGGCCGACCATGCCAGACCCCACTCCCTCCCAGCCGCCAGGCACCGGCAGCGCCGTTGGCGTGCTGGCGCTGAGCGCCCCCGTCGCCATGGGCTACCTGCCGCTGGGCGCGGTGTTCGGCTTCCTGTTCGTCCAGGCCGGCGCCGCCTGGTGGCTGGCCCCGCTCGCCAGCCTGGTGGTCTACGCCGGCGCGGCGCAGTACATGATGATCCCCATGCTCGCGGCCGGCCTGTCGGTCGGGACGATCGCGCTGGCCACCCTGGTCGTGAACCTGCGCCACATCTTCTACGGCCTGTCGCTGCTCGACAGCCTGCCCCAGGGCAGGCTGCTGCGCGCCTACCTGGTGTTCGGCCTGACCGACGAGACCTATTCCATCCTGACCACCCTGCCGCCCGCGACCGGCCGGCGCCAGATCGCCCTGCTGGTGCTGCTCAACCAGGGCTGGTGGGTGCTCGGGACCCTGCTCGGCGCCCTGATCGGCGCGCGCGCCCAGGTGCAGCTGGCCGGCCTGGACTTCGTCCTCGCCGCCCTGTTCGCGGTGCTGACGGTCGAGCAGTGGCGTGCCCGCCGCGATGCGGCGCCGATCTGGGTCGCGCTGCTGAGCTATGCCCTGGCCTACCCCATCGCGGAGCGCCATGCGCTGGCCGTGGCCATCGTGCTGAGCATCGCGACCGGCCTCTTCCTCGCGGAGCGGGGCCGTGATTGAGCCCGGCTACGCCGTGGCCAGCATCGCGGCCATGGGCCTCGTGACCTATGCGCTGCGCGGCCTGCCCTTCGTCGCCTCGCGCTGGCTGCAGCGGCGCGCCGTGGTGCAGCGCCTGGGACGCTTCCTGCCGCCCGCGATCATGACCCTGCTGCTGCTGCATTCAGCGCGCGGCCTGGCGCTGGAACACCCCGCCGGCCCCTGGCCGGAGGCGCTGGCGCTGGCGCTGGTCCTGCTGCTGCAATGGCGCTGGCGCAACCCCTTGCTGAGCATACTGGCCGGCACTGCCGTCTATGTCGCGACGCGCCATTTCGCCTCGGCCTGAGCCCGGGCGCCACGCCATGCCAGCCGCACGCCCCGAGCAGACCAGGCCCGCCCCCAGGCCATTGCCGGTCATAGACGCCAGCCGCTGCACCGGCTGCGGCTGGTGCGTTGCCGCCTGCCCGCTCGACCTGCTGTCGCTGGAACGGCATGGCTGGAAGAAGCGCTCGGAGCTGCACGACGCCCAGCGCTGCACCGGCTGCGCCTACTGCGCGATCAGGTGCCCGTTCGGCGTCATTGCCATGATCGCGCCCGGACAGGACGGAGCGCCGGCCACCCCCACCTGAGGACGCTGCCGGTGCGGCCAGCCCGGCCCTTGCTAGCCCTGCACCGCCTCGCCCGTGACCAGGAACTGCCCGCCCGCCACATGGTGGATGGTGCGCAGCTCGTCAGGCGCCGAATCGAAATGCCAGCGCCCATGGCTGAACACCCGCTCGTCGGCCCAGGCCGCGACCACCTCGGCGATGAACAGGTCGTAGGCCTGCTGGTTGTGCGGCTCGGGTCGCAGCCGGCAGACCAGCCAGCCGACGCAGCCGTCGACCAGCGGGACATCCCAGCCGGGGACATGGAAGAGCCTCACGCCATGCCGGCGCAGCTTGTCCGGCATGTCGCGGGCGCTGTCGGTCCCGACTCCCACCGTCAGCCCGGCCATGGCGCGGGTCGGCAACTGCAGCGCGAACAGGCCGGCGGCCTCGATCAACTCGCGCGTCAGCGTCGCCTTGTCGAGCACCACGCTGACCTTGGGCGACTCGCCGTAGTCCAGCATGCAGGCCCAGGCTGCCGCCATGACGTTGTGCACCCCGCCATGCGCCGCCGAGACCAGCACGGTCGGGCCGTGGTTCATCAGGCGATAGGACTTGTCGAGGGCTACAGGGGTGAAATGGCCGGGAATCATGACGCTGGGCAAATGGGCGCCATTATCAGCGCCCTTCCGGCCCCGCCTCGACCAGCAGGGTCGCCTCCAACCCATCGCCGCCCGATTCGAGCGTGCGCAAGGTCAGCCCGGCGATGTCCGAAACCTCGTCGTCATCGGGCCAGTCCAGGTCCTCTGGCGGTCCGTCGTATTCGGCCGCGAGCCTGTAGCGCTCGCCGACCACGGTCTCGTCGCCCGGATAGCCGAGATGCTCGAGCGTGAAATTGATTCCGCCCTTGGTGAAGACGATGCCGCTCATGCCTGTTCTCCCGAAAATGACTGTCGCCCCCGGCGATGCTCGATCAATTGGCGAAAGCAGTCAAGTCTGGCCGGCGCATCGGCGCCGCTTCGTGTGGCCGCAAGGGCTGCTGCCTATCCTGGCCGCTCAGGCACCGGATGATCCGCTGATGGCCTTCCTGCCCGGCGGTGGGGACGGGCCTATTTTGTCGCCGGCGCGCTGGACTTTGCGTCGTCCATGGTATCCAATGGTGCGCTGCGAGTCGCAGCAATCCACATTGCTCATGCCGCTCATGGAAACACGACGCGTACTCCTGATTCAGGGCCACCCGGACGCCGGCGGCGAACACCTCTGCCATGCGCTGGCGCAGGCCTACGCCGCGGGAGCCCGGAGCGGCGGTCACGCGCTGCGTCAAATCGACGTCGCCCGCCTGGATTTCCCGCTGCTGCGCAGCCAGGCCGAATGGGAGCACGGCGCCTTGCCGGCCGGACTGCAGTCGGCGCAGGACGACATCCGCTGGGCCCAGCACCTGGTGCTGGTCTTCCCGCTGTGGCTGGGCGAAATGCCGGCCCTGCTCAAGGCCTTCCTCGAGCAGGTTGCACGCCCGGGCTTCGCCTTCGGCGTCCCCGGCGCCCAGTTGTCCGGACACAAGGGACTGGCGGGGCGCAGCGCGCGGCTGATCGTCACGATGGGCATGCCGGCGGCAGTCTACCGCTGGTACTTCCTCGCCCACGGCGTGCGCTCGCTCGAGCGCAGCATCCTCGACTTCGTGGGCATCTCGCCGGTGCGCGAGAGCTTCGTCGGACTGGTCGATCGCCTCGGGACCGTAGGCGTGCTGAAATGGGAGCGCCGGCTACAGGCCCTGGGGCAAGCGGCCAGCTGATCGAATGCGCACGGTACCGACCGAAGAATCATTTCGATCATTTTTGTGGATGGCACGTTATGCACACTCAGCGCCGGCAGCGCTGCCGGCCGCACGGATTCGGCCGGCGCCTGACGGAGCTGCATCCGGCAGTTGCAAGCCATTGATTTATCAAGGCCAATTCGCCTGCCTGTTTTCTGGGCAAACCACTTTTCCGCGCTTTCCTCCGAGAGAGAGCGCCCGCTCCCCACACGTTATTCACAGACTTATCCACAAAAAATCTGGGTAAGTCCGAAAAACTCCGGCAAATCAAGGACTTGGCGCCACGCGAACGAGCCCTCCGCAAACCCGGCAGGGCGGGCGTCGCGCCCGCTGCTGTGGGCCGCACCCGCCCCATGTCCTTATGCGACGCGGGGCCGCAACTGCGCACGGGCTGCGCAGCGGCACCGCGTCTATATAATGACCCGAAATTTGTGTCACATATGGCACTCCAACCGCAACCGCGAAGCAATATCTAAGGCGACACATGGCCAACGAGCTGATCAAAAACGTTACCGACGCAAACTTTGAAACCGAAGTCGTGAAAGCCGGCGCGCCGGTGCTGGTGGACTTCTGGGCCGAATGGTGCGGTCCCTGCAAGATGATCGCCCCGATCCTGGACGAGGTCGCCAGCAGCTACGACGGCAAGCTCACCGTCGCCAAGATGAACGTCGACGAGAACCGCGCCGTGCCGGCCCAGTACGGCATTCGCGGCATCCCGACCCTGATGCTGTTCAAGGACGGCCAGCTCTCCGCCACCAAGGTCGGCGCCCTGAGCAAGGCCCAGCTGACCGCCTTCATCGAGCAGCAACTGGCCTGATCCCGGCCGCCCAGCCGTCCGGGTGCAAGGCCCGGCCGGCATTTCCTGTCATAATCGACGAATGACTTCTCCGGGGTGCCGCAGCGCCCCGCTGTCAAAGTGACCGCGCCGGTTCAGCCGCGTCACCGCAACTCCCCCCTCAATTTACGGCTCCTCCCAGGAGTGACGTCCATGCACCTGAACGAACTCAAGGCACTGCACGTGTCTGAAGTGCTCAAGCAAGCCGAAGCCCTCGAAATCGAAAACACCGGGCGCATGCGCAAGCAGGAGCTGATGTTTGCGATCATCAAGAAGCGCGCCAAGGCGGGCGAACAGGTGTTTGCCGACGGCGTGCTCGAGGTCCTGCCCGACGGCTTCGGCTTCCTGCGCGCGATGGACACCAGCTTCACCGCCAGCACCGACGACATCTACATCTCGCCGAGCCAGATCCGCCGCTTCAACCTGCACACCGGCGACATGATCGAGGGCGAGGTCCGCATCCCGAAGGACGGCGAGCGCTATTTCGCCCTCAACAAGCTCGACAAGATCAACGGCCTGCCGCCCGAGCAGAACAAGCACAAGATCATGTTCGAGAACCTCACGCCGCTGTTCCCCAAGGAGCAGATGAAACTGGAGCGTGACGCGTTCAAGGGCGACGAGAACATCACCGCCCGGATCATCGACATCATCGCGCCCATCGGAAAAGGCCAGCGCGCGCTGCTGGTGGCGCCGCCCAAGAGCGGCAAGACGGTGATGATGCAGCACATCGCGCATGCCATCAGCGCCAACTACCCCGACAGCTACATGATGGTGCTGCTGGTCGACGAGCGCCCCGAGGAAGTGACCGAGATGCAGCGCTCGGTGAAGGCCGAGGTGATTGCCTCCACCTTCGACGAGCCCGCGGCGCGCCATGTGCACGTGGCCGAGATGGTGATCGAGCGTGCCAAGCGTCTGGTCGAGCTGAAGAAGGACGTGGTGATCCTGCTGGACTCGATCACCCGCCTGGCCCGCGCCTACAACAACGTGGTGCCGTCTTCCGGCAAGGTGCTGACCGGCGGTGTGGACGCCAACGCGCTGCAGCGGCCCAAGCGCTTCCTGGGCGCGGCGCGCAACGTGGAGGAAGGCGGCTCGCTGACCATCATCGCGACCGCGCTGGTCGATACCGGCAGCCGCATGGACGAAGTGATTTTTGAGGAATTCAAGGGCACCGGCAACAGCGAAGTCCACCTGGACCGCAGACTGTACGAGAAACGCATATTCCCGTCCATCCAGCTCAACCGCAGCG
>JBEEPT010000136.1:0-7464 GCA_041190985.1 Pseudomonadota bacterium | reverse complement strand
ATCCGGCCGATCCGCGTGAAGCTGGAGGCCGACGAGCCTTTGCTACGCGCCATCCGCATCGACCGCCCTGACGTCTGGGCGGCGCTCTCGCCGGCCATCACGCTCAAGCCGGCCAAGACCTACGTCGTCGTCGAAGTCACAGACCAGGGGGAATGACCGTGGCTTTCAATCTCGCATCCATCCGCCGGAACGAGCGGATCGCGGCACCGCGCGTGCTGATCTATGGCGTCGAGGGCATCGGCAAGAGCACCTTCGCCGCCGGCGCCGAGGCGCCCATTTTCATCCAGACCGAGGACGGTCTCGGGTCGCTGCAGGTGGATCACTTCCCGCTCGCGCAGAGCGTGGACGATGTGATGTCCGCCATCGCCTCGCTCTACACCGAGCAGCACGATTTCCGGACGGTGGTCGTGGACAGCCTAGACTGGCTGGAGACGCACATCGTGCGCAGCGTCGAGTCGAAGCACGACGCGAAGGACCTCGCCTACGGCAAGGCCGCCATCCTGCAGGCCGAGGCCTGGCGCAAGGTCCTTGAGGGCTTGAACGCGCTGCGCAATGACCGCGGGATGGCCGTGGTGCTGATCGCGCACACCACGATCAAGCGTTTCGACTCGCCCGAGGTTGAGCCCTACGACCGGTACCAGGTAAAGCTGCAGGAGCGCAGCTCCGCGCTGGTGCGCGAGTGGTGCGACGCGGTGCTTTTTGCGAACTACCGCACGATTGTGAAGAAAGACGACGTTGGATTTAACAAGACCTCAAACCGAGGCATCAGCACAGGCGAACGCCTGCTCTACACCTCGGAGCGCCCCGCGTTCCAGGCTAAAAACCGGTACGCGCTGCCCGAGAGCATCCCGCTCTCTTGGGAAGCGTTTGTCGCCGCCATCGCAAACCAAAAGTAAGGAAACCATTTGTTATGGCTCAGTTCAATTTCAATGCTTCGGCACACACCCCCGCCGCCACCCCGACCCGCTCGCCGCTCCCGAAGGGCACGTACGCGGCCATCGTGATGGACTCGGACATCAAGCCGACCAAGGCCGGCAACGGCCAGTACATTGAGCTCACGCTGCAGATCATCGACGGCCAGTTCGCCGGCCGCCGGATCTGGGACCGGCTGAACATCAGCAACCCGAACAAGCAGGCCGAGGACATCGCGCTCGCGCAGCTGCAGTCGCTGTGCCAGGCGGTCGGGGTCGAGAACATGACCGACACCTTCCAGCTGCACGACCGCCCGTTCAGCGTCAGCGTGGACATCGACCGCAAGGACCCGGACCGCAACCGCGTCGTCTCGTACATGTCGAGCGGTTGGTCCGGCGGCGGCGCCCCGGCCGCCCCGCGCCCGGCCCCGGCGGCCCCGGCGGCCAGCAGCAAGAAGCCTTGGGAGCGTTAACCCATGGCTGCGCTCCCCGAGCGCCAGCACTCGACCGCCACGCGGGTGCTGGAATGGCGAGGTAAGCAGCCGCAGGAGCACCGCGCCCATCTGGGCGCGAGTGTTCTCGGGCACGACTGCGACCGCCACCTGTGGCTGTTGTTCCGCAATGCCTGGACGCCGACCTTCACCGGCAAGCTGCTGCGGGTGTTCGACCGCGGCAAGCGCGAGGAGGCGACCGTTTTCGAGGAGCTGCGCGGCATCGGCGTCGAGCTCTACACCGACGAGAACGGGAAGCAGATCGACTGCCGCGACGAGACCGGCCATGTGGGCGGCTCGGTTGACGGCATCGGCAAGGGTTTCCCGGAGAGCCCCGGCACCTGGGCGGTGCTCGAGATCAAGACCCACAGCTCAAAGAGCTTCGCGGATCTGGTCGCGAAGAAGGTGCAGGCGTCGAAGCCCCAGCACTACGTGCAGATGCAGGTCTACATGCACCTGCTGCAGCTGGAGCGCGCGCTCTACTACGCGGTGAACAAAGACACCGACGACATCTACGTTGAGTGGGTGCACTACGACCAGACGGTGGCCGAGGAGGCTCTGGCCCGCGGGAAGCGCATCGTCGAGATGAACGACCCGCCGCCGAAGCTGAGCGAGGACCCTGCGTTCTGGAAGTGCAAGGGGTGCCAGCACGCCCCGATCTGCCATGAGAAGCGGGTCGCGGAGCCGAACTGCCGAACGTGTTGCCATGCCTCGCCTGTTGGCAATGGCTCATGGCGGTGCGAAATCCACGACAAGGAGCTGAGCCGCGCGGAGCAGCTCAAGGGATGCGGTGAGCACTTGCTCATCCCCGCCCTGGTGCCTTACGGCGAGCCGCTCGACGGCGGCAATGGCTGGGTGGAATACAAGCACACGGCCACGGGCAAGACCTTCCGCAACGGCTCCGGCGGGCTCAGCTCTGCCGAGCTGCACGCCAGCGTCGAGTCGATTGTGGTGGACCCGACCGTTCAGGCGATGCGGGCCACCTTCGGCGCGACCGTGCGCAGCAGCTCCGGCCGCAAGCGCGCGGTGGACCTCGCCAAGATCCCGTGCCCCGACCCCGTTCCGTTCGATGACGACATCTCGTTCATTGGAGGTGGAAAGTGAACGACAACGTGAACCCCGCCCACTACAAGGTGGGCGGCATCGAGACCATCGATTACCTGCGCGCGAAGCTGACCGCGGACGAGTTCCGCGGGTTCTGCAAGGGCAACGCCATCAAGTACCTCAGCCGGGCCGAGCACAAGGGCCGCGCCGAGGACTACGCGAAGGCCGGCTGGTACGTGGCGATGCTGGCCGGCGCTGATCCGCGGGGCGGGCCGTGAAAATCAAGCGGGCGCGGAACCCGACCCCCAAGAAACCCACCAAGAAGCACCCTTGGCGCCGCAACCCGTGGCCCACCCCAAAGCCGGAGTCGAAAGCATGAAAAACATGATCAAAGCAATCGACCTGCTCGCGAATATCATCGTCTACGGCGGCATCCTGCTGTTCCTGTGGATCCTCGTCGGCGCCCTGCTGGGCGCGGTCTGGGCGGTGGCCGCGCGCGTCTTCTGGGCGATGACCTGATGGGCAAGTCGCAGCGAACGAAGGGCGCCGCGGCGGAGCGCGAGTTCTGCTCGCTCTTGGCCGACCAGCTCGGGCAGGTGGTCAAGCGCAAGCTCGGCCAGGCTCGCGACTCCGGCGACGATGTGCAGGTCCAGAACTTCCGGTTCGAGGTCAAGCGGCGCGAGACCCTCGCCCTGCCCGCCTGGTGCCGGCAGGTCGAGGCGGCCTGCGCGGGTGACCCGGACGCCATCCCGGTGGTGGCGTACAGACAGAACGGCCAGCCCTGGCGGGTGGTGCTCAAGCTTGAGCACTTTCTTCCGCTGATGGCGGGCGAATTGAGGAGTGCCCCCAGTGTTGATACAATCCCAACGCAGTGAGCTAGTCTCATTGGTTGACGCCGCCGGGCGGCTAAGTGTTAGCGTAAAGACGCTCCGCCGCCTGATTGACCGTCGCGAAGTCCCGGCCTACCGGTTCGGGAGAGCGTGGCGCGTCGATGTCGCGGAGGTTCGTGAGTCTGTCAAACGCAACACTGAAACGAGGAAACCATGTCGCTTTTCAAACGAGGCAACGTCTGGTGGATTGACGTCGCGGCGAACGGTCGCCGACTCCGGCAATCTGCTGAAACATCTGATCGCGCGGCAGCGAAGGAACTTCACGACCAACTGAAGGCCACGCTCTGGCGCCAGAAGCACCTGAACGAGGCGCCGCCGCGCTCGCTCGACGAGGCAGCCGAGAAATGGCTGGCCGAGAACGCCGAAGCCCGCGCCCTGCGGGACTACGAGTACCACCTCAAGTGGTGGTGCGAGCGCGCCGCGGGGCTCGAGCTGCGGGAGCTCACCCGCGCGTGGGTCGCCGAGCAGCTCGACGGGCTGCTGGTGCGCAAGGGCAAGAGCATGCGCCCGGCGTCGGCCGGCACGAAGAACAACTACCTAGTCACGCTCCGGTCGGTGCTGAACACGGCCAAGGACGAGTGGGAGTGGATTGATTCGGTGCCGAGCTTCCGCACCTACGGCGAGGGCAAGCGCGCCACCCAGCGCATGTGCATCGCCACCCCGGAGCAGGCGAAGGCTCTGGTCAATGCCGTCCCGGACTTCCTGCAGGCGCCGATTGCGTTCGCGTTCATGACCGGGCTGCGCAAGGGCAATGTGTTCGGCCTGAAGTGGTCGCAGGTGGATCTGCCCCGGTCGGTGGCGTGGGTCACCCCGGACGAGACCAAGGCCGGCAACTTGATCGTGGTCCCGCTGAACTCGCAGGCCCGCGCCATCATTGAGAGCCAGCCACGGGTTGAGGGCGAGGAGCGGGTCTTCCCGGTCTCGATCCCCTGCACCCACTCCTGGCGGCGGTACGTGGCGCGGGCGGGTCTGCCGGCCGGGTTCCGGTTCCACGACATCCGGCACACGTTCGCCAGCTGGCACGCGATGGCCGGGACCGAGCGGAAGACCCTGCAGGACCTCGGCGGGTGGCAGTCGAACCAGATGGTGGACCGGTACGTGCACCTGCCCAGCGCCCACCTGGTGACCGCAGCCGAGCGGCTCTCGGTCAACCTGAACTGACGCCTCACAAATGAGAATGCGCGCTATTCGGCAAGGCCACAAAAAGGAAAAAGGCCGAATGTCGCGTCACACCTACGCCACACTCGACCTTTTTGCCTCTCTCACACCGCTCGTAAGTGCTTGATTTGATTGGTAGCGGGGGCAGGATTTGAACCTGCGACCTTCGGGTTATGAGGGGCAAGTGGGGGCCTGTAGGATCAATGAGTTCAAGCAGTTACGCTGGACCCGTTGAGCCCTACAGGCCCTGTTTTTCCCACCCCTACGGCACAGTTACGCCACAGTGCCCATTGAGTAATTTTGCTCAGGCGACCGAGTAAATCCTCCGCCTGCTGGACGATTTACAAGGGCACGCGCGCGCCGCGGAACCATGCCTCGCCGCCGATGACCTCGACGAGCTCCGGCATCAGCAGCCGTGAATCCCGGAACGTGAGCACAGCGAATCCACTGCACCAGTTGGTCGGGCCGCACATGGTGTATCCGAACTGCGGCCCCTGCGGCTCGGCCAGCGTGCCAGTGTCCACGCCATACCGCCGGCCGCGGTAGTCGCCGAACGGGACCACCTGGAGCTTGTGCAGGTGCCCGTGCACATAGCTCAGGCCGGCGCGCAGGGTGCTGTTGTAGGCCGAGTGCACGCCGCCCGCGACATGCGTGTGCCGCACCACCGTCCAGCCGGGGCTGTCGCGGTTGATGTGCAGCGCGAAGCCGGCGCGCCAGTGCGGCAGGAAGTCCATCAGGCTGGTGCCGTGCACGCCCTCGAGCTCGGGCGCGTTGGCCGCTATGTACGACTCAAAACGCAGGTCGTGGTTGCCGGCGGTGCGGATCAGCTCCGCGTCAGGCGCCGCCCGCTCCACCTCGCGCAGGCGGGCGCAGACTGTCTCGATCTCCTCGCGCACGCTCGGCGCCTTCTCCCAGCCGATCCGCGGGTGCCGCGAGACGCGCGCGCCGTCGAAGACGTCGCCGTTGGCGATGACCAGCTGCGGCTTCAGGCTCTTCGCAAGCGCCACCAGTGCCTGGTGCGCCACGCTGGGCTCGCCCGGCCAGTAGTGCGCGTCCGAGAAAACCAGCGCGGTGCCGTTCTCAAGCACCGCGTCCATGTCGCGCTCCATGTGCGTGAAGCGGCGCGCCGCGAGCTCATGCAGTGCCTTTGCCTTCATGCTCTGCGGAGAGGACGGCGAGTAGGCTTTGGCGTTGTCGTTTGCCACCAGCGTCACGCCGCGCTCTATCAGCCGCTGCCTGCGGCCTTGCACGGAGCGGACGGTCAGGCCGGTGACTCGAGAAACCCCTTGCGGAGTCTTGAGCCGGTTCCATGCGGAGATGAACTCATCGTCCGTGACCTTCTGAGGCATGTCAGAACTCCAACGAAGAAACAATTTGGTGAAGCAGCCCGCCGACCTGGTCAACGAACTCTTCGTTTTCGTAATGGGGTGAGTTGAGCGCGAACAGCAGGCAGTGAGTCACCTCATGCCAAAACGTCTGCTCCTGCGCGGTCGGGGCGATGCCGGCGCACACGGCGATGGTGAGCGTGGCCGGGTCGAAATAACCGACACAGCTTTTCCCAGCCTTCCAACGGGACGCAGGGATGCGCTTGACCGTGATGGTGTGCCCCATCACGGCGAAGGTCTTGGGGATTTTTGGCCGCCTCTTCCGGGCTGAGGCGGCCATGTTCAGGCCTTTCCTTTGATGCGCTCGAAACTGCGCATCCCGCCGAAACCGAGCATGCCTCCGAGCATGATCAGCAGGTCGAAGGTGTCGATGGTCGGCGGCACGGCCCAGCCGTTCGTCGCCGAGACCCACGCCAGCAGCGGTTGGCCGAGGTAGGTGTAGGCCATGCCGGAGACGCAGACCCAGCCGACCGCCGGGCGCCAGCCGCCGCGGAAGCTGTCCTGCGCGGCCTCGACCTTGTTGACCTCGGTCTGCGCGAGCATGACCTGCAGGTCAGCCTCGATCTGCCGGAACTCGCCGGCCTGCTGGAGCTTGAGCAGCTCGAGCTGCGCCTGGGCTTTCGCGCCCGGATCAGGGATGACCTTCTCGAGAATCTTCAGGCCTGCATCGAGCAGGCCGCCGAGAATTGGAGTCATGCGTTCACCTCCAGCGCTGTTTCGAGCGTGCGCCGCACCCAGCCGCGCCCGTAGACGTCGAAGTTTTTTGTCTTTGCGTAGGCCAGCACGCGCTCGGTGGCGAGCTTGGCGAGCAGCCCCTGCTTGAGGGTGCCGGACAGCGTAATCGGGCCGAGGATGCCGTCCTCCTTTGTCCCCACAGCGCGCTGCAGCAGCCGGATGGCGGTGCCGACGCCCTGGTTGACCGCGATGTCAAACACCATCGCCGCGATGGGCTCGGGCATCTGGTCGCCCTTCACCGGCTCCCAGTAGTCGCGCAGGTACAGCTCCATCGCCCGCTCGGGGGTCAGGTTCGCGATGTCCTCGTTCGGGTACGCGCGCTTGCTGATGCCGTACTTTGTCTCGCCGCCCGGATCGCGCGGGTCGTTGACGTAGCCGCCCTCATGCTTCAGCACGCGGCTGACGCTGCGCAGAAACGCGGGAGTCATCAGGCACCCGTCTTCAGGTACGTCATCCACTTGACGAGCCCGGCGCCGACCGCGCCGGCCACCGATGCGACGCCGAGCAGCGTTCGCACGCCGCCCTTGGTCTCGGCCAGCGTGGCCTCGATTCGCACCAGCGAGGCGCGCATCTCGCGCACTTCCCGCTCGAGTGTCTCAATGGCCTTTTCGTGAGCTCCCATCTCACGGTGGAGGGAGTCGTTCATGTGGCCTCCTACGGCGCGCTGTCGACTTCAAACGTGATGGTGGCGCTGGCGATGGCGGTGCTGGTCCCGGCGAGGCCGATCTCGAGCGCAAGGGTGCGGGTGATGGTTCCGCTCGTCACAGTGAGCGTCCAGTCTCGGGTAGTGCCGAGAGACGACCAGGCAGTGGGGCCCGCCACCGTACCGCCAGAGCCGCTCCAAGTGCCG
>JBEEPT010000135.1:0-2815 GCA_041190985.1 Pseudomonadota bacterium | reverse complement strand
AGGCGCGCGCGAAGATCCTCGATGGTCTGGGTGTTGCTGGTGCTGTTGCCGTCGCTCATGATGTGCTGGACTCCTGTTCCGCCGTGGCCGCGGCCTTGGCCTTGGTGTTGATCTGCCGGGTGAGTGCGCCGCGCAGCTGCACGAGCTTGGCCCACTCAGGCGGCAGGTTGGTGTGGTAGCTGTTGCGGCGCATCATTTCGGCCTGGGCCACGAGCTCGAGCGCGTCGAGCGTGACCAGCTCGGGGTCTGTCGTGCGGCGGCCGGGCTTGAATGCCACCACCATGCCGGCCGGCACAGGCCCGTGCGCGCGCTCCCACACCACGCGGTGATAGCCGCGCCAGCGCAGGTTCTGCGGGCCGGGCTGGTTGCTGATCTTCAGGTCCAGATACCCGCTGCTGTTGACCCGGAACGCGCCGACGGGCTGCACCAGCTCGGCCGCGCGCCCGCTGACGTTGCCGGCCTTGAACTGGCTGCTCGCGACGTTGCCGCCTGGCTGGTAGCTCACGCCCTTGTTCCACGTCTGGTGGCCACGCTTGAAGCGGCCGATGTGGTGGTGCGCGTCGTCGACCTGGCCGGCCTGCAGGCGCCCGCCTTGTGGCCCGGCCAGGAAGGCCTCGCTCTTCTTCAGGCACAGTTTGTGCGCGCGCCGCGCCACCTGCACGTAGCGCAGGCCCAGGCGGTCGGCCAGGATCTGCGTGCGCGTGTTGGCGTAGTGCTCGAGGAGCACCGCGTCTTCGGCCGGCGTCCAGTCGTGGCGCGGCGCGAGGATGTTGCGGCTCTTGGTCATGCGGGGGTCCTGGTGCCGTCTGGCCACTGCAGCCAGCGGCCCACGCGGCTGGGGAGTGCGGCGGCGTCGGCGCTGCCTGGGCGCAGCTTGGGCGGCAGCCTGTCGCCAGTGCCCAGGGTGAGGCGCCGGCGGCTGCTGGCGCTGATGGCGACGGGCGGCCCGTCGTTGGCGGCCGTGGCTGCCGTGGAGGCGCTGGTGGTGGCCTGCGTGTACTGGTGCCGCATGCCGAAGGGCCCGAGGCGCCGCGCCACCTCGGCGCCGCGTGCGGTGGCTGCCCACACGGCTGCGATGGTGTTGCGTTCGGTGAGGATGAGGCCCATTTCGCGCAGGGGTTCAAGCGCCTTGCGGTGCAGGTCGCGCGCGCTGTAGGCCTGGCCGTCGGCCAGCACGTTCTTGAGGTTGGCCGCGCTCAGCTCGGTGGCCGCCAGCAGGCGCAGCACGGCGTGCTGCAGGCTGCCGATGACCACGCCTTCAACCTGTGGCTGTCGCGCCTTGTGGTGCAGTGCCGACATCAGACAACGCCCTCCCACGGGGTGCTGTGCATGGCCAGGCCGAGGTCTGCCATGGCGCCGCGCAGCAGGCCGTGCAGACCTTCGACAGTGGGGCCGTTGTTGACCAGCGTGAGGTCTGGGGTGAGCAGCTGAGTGGCCTCGCTGCTGTGGGCACGCACGGGCTCGGCGCCGTCGCGCACCAGCATCACGAGCACGCCGCCGTGCTGGCGCAGCCAGGCTTCTTCGTTGGGGTAGCGCACGTCGGTGATGAGGATGCGGTCGTGCACGGCGTGGCCGCCGCGCGCCAGGCCGATGCGTTGCGCCAGGCGGTGCACCCAGTAGTCGACATGCGCGGCGCGGCCGGCGTCGCCGAAGGTCTGCATGAGCAGCCGCGCCGTGACGAACCCGGGCACACCCGGCAGCGGGACGTTCTTGAGCGCAGGCTCGTGCAGGTAGGCGTGGTCGATGCCCATGTCGAGCAGGTGCTCGGCGAGCAGGTGCTTGAGGCTGTCGGCAAACGCGGCGTTGACGAAGTGGTAGTGCCGCACCAGGTAGGCCGCCGCCGCGCTCTTGCCGCTGCCGGCACGGCCGCACAGGCCGATGAGGACGGGGTCGCGCTGAGACAGGTCAGGACGTGTAGGGGTGTCGGTGCTCATGCCAGGGCTCCGGCTCGGATGGGTGTGTGGGCTTGCGCAGCCAGCCCGGTGTCGTCATCCAGCCCGTTGTGCTGGCGGCAGGCGCGCAGCGCGGCTTCGAGGCTGGGGCAGTCTTCGACAGCGTGGCGCATGCGGGTGCCGGGCACCTGGTAGCACACGAGCCAGCGGCCGCCCTGGGCCACGGGGAAGTGCACGAGCTGGCTGCTCATGCGCTGGTGCTCCGAGGGGCCGGCCGTGCGGTGCTGCGCTCGCGCATCTGCTGGCGGCGCACGCGGGCGAACAGCACGCGGATGTCGGTGTGCGCGCTGGGCACGTACTGCAGGATGGGCTGCTGGCGGCCGGCGCACAGCCAGGCCGAGGGCTCTGTGCGGCGGGCGGCGGCCATCAGGCAAACCCCCAAGGCCAGACGGCGCTGAGCGCCACGGTGGCCACGAAGACGACCGGGGCGGCCAGCCAGAACCACGCAGGCAGGCGCGTGGCGTCTGCGGCCTGCTGCTGGGCAGGGTGGAGGGGGCTGTTCATGCCAGGCTCCAGGCGACGAGGGCGGCAGCGGCGACGGTGGCCAGCGTGAGCAGCAGGCTGCACAGCACGCCACGGAAGAAGGGCGAGGTCTGGTAGGGGTCGTCGCGGTCATCGGTGGCGCCGATTTCGGTGGCCGCCTGGGCGGCCTGGGGCGGCGCCAGCGGCCCGGGCATGCTGGGCCAGGTGTCGGCCTGGTCCCACTCGCTGTCGACCGCGTGGCGGCGAAGGGGGGTGACGTTGGACATGGGGTCTCCGGCAGAAAGTGGGCGCATAGTATGCGCGTGCGCATACTCTGTCAATGCGCTCACGCATAGATTCGGCCGCAAAATGGCGGAGAGTGCTGAGACCGGGGGGGGGGC
>JBEEPT010000134.1:0-6630 GCA_041190985.1 Pseudomonadota bacterium | reverse complement strand
TTGTCCTCGAGCACGTAGTACTCGGCCTCGCCCTGCCCGCCCGGCACCGGCGCGCGCACGATGTCGATGCCGGCGATGTGCGAATAGATGCCGCCCGGCAGGTCGACGCCGACCATCTCGGGGCGGAACTGCGCGTTGCGCTCGATCTGCTCGCGCGGCACGATGCCGGCCTTGAGGATCTCCTGGCCGTGGTAGATGTCGTGCAGGAAGCGGTTGAGCGCGGTGACGCGCTGCTCGAGGCCCTTTTCCATCGCGCTCCACTCGCGCGCCGGGATCACGCGCGGAATCAGGTCGAAGGGAATCAGGCGCTCGGTGCCCGAGCCGTCCTCGTCCTTGTCGCCGTAGACCGCGAAGGTGATGCCGACGCGGCGAAAGATCATCTCGGCTTCCTCGCGCCGGGCGCGCATGACCTCCCCGGGCTGCTCGGCCAGCCAGCGCGCGTACTGGCGATAGTGGTCCCGCACCTGTTGCGGGGCCGCATGCATTTCATCGAAGGTGGGTCGACTCATGGAAGGCTCGCTGACTTGCATATTGTTGTTGCTGCGAAAAGATACTAGCAAGGATCGGGCCAAGTCTTGCGACAAAACAGTGCACCCATTGACCACGGTCAAATGCCGCCGTCCGGCGCATCCCGGATAGGGAATGACAAGCGGCTATTGCCGGCGCGCCGCCAGGCTGGCGGTCGGCAGCTCGGGGCCGCGCGCAGCGGACAGGCGCTGCGGCAGCCGGCCATCCTGCCAGTAGCGGCGCTGCTCGCGCTGGCAGTCGACGCGCTGCGGCTCCTGGCTGCGCCAGCGTGCCGCGCCGCACGCCGGGCTGGCGACCCAGGGCAGGCCGAGTTCGCGGTAGCGCTGCAGGATTTCGGGCGCGGGATGGTGATAGCGATTGAGATGGCCGGACTGGATCACGATCTGGCGCGGCTTCAGCGCGGCCAGCCAGGCCGCGCTCGACGAGGTCAGGCTGCCGTGGTGGGGCGCCAGCAGCAGGTCGGCGTGCAGCGCGGGCAGCTCGCGCAGCAGGCGCGCCTCCTCGCGCGCCGTGATGTCGGCGGTCAGCAGCGCGACCCGGGCACCGCCGGGGCCGGCGCTCGTGACCTGGAGCACGCAGGACAGCGAATTGTCGGCGGCCCCCGGCACATAGTCCGCGGCACGGGGATGCAGCACCTCGAAGCCCACCCCGTCCCAGACCCAGCGCTGGCCGGCCTCGCAGCGCGTGGCGGGACGCCCCGCGCTCGCGCGCGTGTCGTAGGAGGCGCTCAGCTCCAGGCGCGGATAGCGCCGCGCCAGCTCGGGCAGGCCGGCCGAGTGGTCCTGGTCGGAATGGCTCACGATCAGCAGCTCGGGGCGCTCGCCCGCGGCGCGCAGCAGCGGCAGCAACACCCGCTGCGCAGCGCTGGCCTGGCCCAGGGCAGGCCCGGTGTCGTGCAGCAGGGTGTGGTGCGCGGTGCGCACGATCACCGCGCTGCCCTGCCCGACGTCGGGCGCGAGCAGCTCGAACTCGCCCGCTGGCGGGCGCAGCGGGGCCCACACCAGCAGCGGCCAGGCCAGCAGCAGCCCCCAGGCGCGCAAGGTCCAGGGCAGGCGCAGCACCAGCAGCACGGCGCCGGCCAGCGCCAGGGCCATCAGCAGGCCGGGCAGCGCCGGACGCTCCAGCACCGCCCAGGGCAAGGCGGCCAGCCACTGCAGCCCCAGCGTCATGAGCTGCACGGCCGCGGCCGCCAGCCGCCACAGCGGTGCCCAGGCCAGGCCGAGGAAGGCCAGCGGCGTGACCACCCCGGTGACCCAGGGAATCGCGACCAGGTTGGCCAGCAGGCCGACGAGCGAGAGCTGGCCGAAGCACAGCAGCGTCAGCGGCGCCAGCGCCACGGTCACGATCGCCTGGGTGCGCAGCAGCTCCTTGAGCCAGGCCAGCCGCCCGCCGGGCCGCGCCGGCGCCGGCCCCAGCCAGGACGAGGCGAACAGCACGCCGACCGCGACGAAGCTGAGCCAGAAGCCCGGCTGCAGCAGCGCCCAGGGATCGAGCAGCAGCACCGCGACCATGGCCAGCAGCCAGACCAGCGGCCAGGGCCAGCGCAGGCCGGCCAGGCGCAGCAGCGTCAGCACCGACAGCATCACGACGGTGCGCTGTGCCGGCACGCCCCAGCCGGCGAAGACGGCATAGGCGACGGCCAGCGCCAGCCCGCCGACCGGCGCCACGGTCGGCGCCGGCAGGCGATAGAGCAGGCCGGGCCAGAGCCGCGCCAGCAGGCGCCAGCCGCGCCCGACCAGCACGCCCGCGAGCCAGGCGAACATGGTCACGTGCAGGCCCGAGATGCTGATCAGGTGCGCCACGCCGGTGAGCCGGAACACATCCCAGTCGACGCTGTCGATGGCGGCCTGGTCGCCCACCACCAGCGCGGCCAGCACACCGGCGGCACGGGCATCGGGCACGGCCGCCAGGATGGCGTCGCGCACCGCCTGGCGCGCTGCGGCCACCGGCACCCACGCCTGCCCGGGCAGCAGGCGCGGTGGCTCGTGGCCGCGGCCGGTCTGGACGCTGCCGGTCGCCTGCAGGCCCTGCTCCCAGAACCAGAGCTCGAGGTCGAAGCCGTCCGGATTCGCGAGGCCGTGCGGCCTATGCAGCCGCGCCTCCAGCAGCCAGCGCTGGCCGGCGCGCACCCGGGGCGGCGCGATGTCGGCCCCCTGATCGGCCTTCTCAGCCGGTGCCGCGGCGCGGCTCCACCAGCCCAGCTGCACCACGGGCGGGAGCCTGACCGGGCGGCCACGCCAGTTCGCCGCCTCGAGCTCGAACTCGAACTGCACGCCGCGCTCGCCCGCGCGCGGCAGGCCCGCGACATGCCCGAGCAGCGTGAGGTCCTGCCCTTCCTGCGCCTCGGGCAGCGCCTGCGCCTGGCGCTCCAGCGCGCGCCAGCCGGTCAGGCCGCCCAGCAGCGCCGCGGCCGCCAGCGCCGCCACGGCGGCCCGCCAGGCTCCGCCCGGACAACGGCGCGCCGCCGGCAACAGCAATCCGCCCAGCGCCAGCAACGCCTGACAGGCCCAGAGCGGCCACAGCACCGCCTGCTGCAACTGCAGCGCCACGCCCGCCACCGCGCCCAGCAAGGCCGCGAGAATCAAGGCTCAGTCCTTGATCGACATCAAGCGGCGTGCCACGAAGACTGGCTCGCTATTTGCTAGGCTGACGAGTGCCAATTCCAAGAGATCGAAGCGATCCACCGTTTTCTCCCTGATCAGTCGTTATTGAGAAAGTCACAGATGGCGATCCATGTTGCCCTGAACCATGTCACACACTACCGCTACGACCGCCTGGTCAAGCTCGGCCCCCAGGTGGTGCGGCTGCGCCCGGCGCCACACAGCCGCACCAAGGTGCTGTCGTATTCGCAGAAGATAGAGCCCGCCAACCATTTCATCAACTGGCAGCAGGATCCGTTCGCGAACTACCAGGCCCGGCTGGTCTTCCCCGAGCCGATGCGCGAGTTCAAGGTCACCGTCGACCTGGTGGTCGAGATGGCGGTGCACAACCCCTTCGACTTCTTCCTCGAGCCCGGCGCCGAGCAATTCCCCTTCGCCTACGCCGAGGGCCTACAGGCCGAGCTCGCGCCCTACCTGCTCAGGTCCGAGCCCACGCCGCTGCTGCAGGCCTACCTCGAGCGCATCGACCGCGGCGAACAGCGCACCATCGACTTCCTGGTCGCCATCAACCAGCAGCTGCAGCAGGACATCGCCTACACGATACGCATGGAGCCGGGCGTGCAGACGCCCGAGCAGACGCTGGACAAGCGCAGCGGCTCCTGCCGCGACAGCGGCTGGCTGCTGGTGCAGCTGCTGCGCCACCTGGGCCTGGCGGCGCGCTTCGTCTCGGGCTACCTGATCCAGCTCACGCCCGACGTCAAGGCCGTCGACGGCCCCAGCGGCCCGGAGGCCGACTTCACCGACCTGCACGCCTGGTGCGAGGTCTTCCTGCCCGGCGCCGGCTGGATCGGACTCGATCCGACCTCGGGCCTGCTCGCCGGCGAGGGCCACATCCCGCTGGCCTGCACGCCCCAGCCCTCCAGCGCCGCGCCTATCGACGGCGCGCTCGACGAATGCGAGGTCTCGTTCGAGCACCAGCTGCAGGTCACCCGCATCTTCGAGTCGCCGCGCGTGACCCGGCCCTACAGCGACGAGCAGTGGGCCGCCATCCTCGCGCTGGGCGAACAGGTCGACCGCGACCTGGTCGCCGGCGACGTGCGCCTGACCATGGGCGGCGAGCCGACCTTCGTGGCGACCCGCGACCGCGACGCCGCCGAATGGAACACCGACGCGCTCGGCCCCACCAAGCGCCACTACGCGACCGAGCTGCTGCACCGGCTGCGCCGGCGCTACGGCGCGGGCGGCTTCGCCCACTTCGGCCAGGGCAAGTGGTACCCGGGCGAGCAGCTGCCGCGCTGGGCGCTGTCGCTGTACTGGCGCGCCGACGGCGAGCCGATCTGGCACGATCCGGCCCTGTTCGCCGACGAGCGCGACGAGACCCGCTACACCGGGCAGGACGCCAGCGCCTTCATCCGCACGCTGGCGCGCAAGCTCGGCCTGACCAGCGACTTCATCACGCCCGGCCACGAGGACAGCTGGTACTACCTCTGGCGCGAGCGCAAGCTGCCGGTCAACGTCGACCCGTTCGACTCCAGGCTCGGCGACGAGCTCGAGCGCGTGCGCCTGCGCCGCGTCTTCGGCCAGGGCCTGGAGGCCGCGGTCGGCTACGTGCTGCCGCTGCAGGCCAACGGCGACATGAGCCAGGACGGACCGCGCTGGAGCACCGGCCCCTGGTTCCTGCGCGACGAGCGCATGTACCTGATCCCGGGCGACTCGCCGATGGGCTACCGCCTGCCGCTGGACTCGCTGCCCTGGGTCGCGCAGTCCGACTACCCCCACCACATCGAGCAGGATCCGCACGCCCCGCGCGACGCGCTGCCGGCGGGCGCCAGCCTGCTGCGCCAGTACGCCCCGCACCAGTTCGGCGGCGGCTTCGCCGAGGGCGGCGTGGTCTCGCTGCAAGGCAGCCCCTACCAGCCGCACGCTGCCTGGGACGCAGCAGGCACAGAAATTGAGCATTCCGGAAAAACTCACCAACCTGGTGATTTCGGTGTCACTTCGGTGCAGGCCGGCCCTGGCCGCATGCCGGCACGCGGCGAGTCGGCCCACTGGCTCACGCGCACCGCGCTGTGCGTCGAGGCGCGCGACCCGCAGCGCGCCAACGGCCCGCAGGCCGAGGTCCGCCACGGCGGCGCGAGCAACCACCTCTACGTCTTCATGCCGCCGCTGGCGCGGCTGGAGGACTACCTCGACCTGCTCGCCGCGGTCGAGGCCAGCGCCGCCGAGCAAGGCGTCAGGATCGTGCTCGAGGGCTATCCGCCGCCGCGCGACCCGCGCCTGAAGATGCTGCAGGTCACGCCCGACCCCGGCGTGATCGAGGTCAACATCCACCCCTCGTCCACCTTCGCCGAGCTGGTCGAGCGCACCGAGTTCCTCTACGAGGCCGCGCACCAGACCCACCTGTGCGCCGAGAAGTTCATGACCGACGGCCGCCACACCGGCACCGGCGGCGGCAACCACTTCGTGCTCGGCGGCGCCACGCCCGCGGACTCGCCCTTCCTGCGCCGGCCCGAGCTGCTCGCCAGCCTGGTCGCCTACTGGCACAACCACCCCTCGCTGTCCTACCTGTTCAGCGGCCTGTTCATCGGCCCGAGCAGTCAGGCGCCGCGCGTCGACGAGGCGCGCAACGACCAGCTCCACGAGCTCGAGATCGCGCTGGAGCAGATCGCCAGGAACCGCGAGCTGCACGGCGACGCGATGCCGCCCTGGCTGGTCGACCGCACGCTGCGCAACATCCTGATCGACGTCACCGGCAACACCCACCGCAGCGAGTTCTGCATCGACAAGCTCTACTCGCCCGACTCGTCCACCGGCCGGCTCGGCCTGCTGGAGCTGCGCGCCTTCGAGATGCCGCCGCACGCGCGCATGAGCATCGCGCAACAGCTGTTGCTGCGCGCGCTGGTGGCGCGCTTCTGGCAGCAGCCCTACACGGCCCGGCTGACGCGCTGGGGTACGGAGCTGCACGACCGCTTCCTGCTGCCGAGCTTCGTGCGCATGGACTTCGACGACGTGCTCGACGAGCTGGCCGCCTGCGGCTACGCCTTCGATCAGGCCTGGTTCGATCCGCACTTCGAGTTCCGCTTCCCCGCGGTCGGCCAGCTCGCCGCGCGCGGCATCGAGCTGACGCTGCGCGGCGCGCTCGAGCCCTGGCATGTGATGGGCGAGGAAAGCACCGCCGGCGGCACGGCGCGCTATGTCGATTCGTCGCTCGAGCGCATCGAGGTGCGTGTCAGCGGCTGGAACGACAGCCGCTACCTCATCACCGTCAACGGCCGCGCGCTGCCGCTGCACAACACCGGCACCGTGGGCGAGTACGTGGCCGGCGTGCGCTACAAGGCCTGGAACCCGCCGTCGTCGCTGCATCCGACCATAGGCGTGCATGCGCCGCTGGTGTTCGACGTCGTCGACACCTGGATGCAGCGCTCGCTCGGCGGCTGCCAGTACCATGTCGCGCACCCGGGCGGGCGCAACTACGACACCTTCCCGGTCAACTCCTACGAGG
>JBEEPT010000133.1:0-16708 GCA_041190985.1 Pseudomonadota bacterium | reverse complement strand
ATGCCTTTTTCACCACCTGCCACCAGGCAGTGGGGCGCAATGTGTACATGGCGGCCGATGCTGACCCTGCCTGAAATCACGCAGAAATCATCTATCCGCGAGTTGTTCCCTAACTCAATTTCGGATGGGTTGTATATTGCAGCTTTTTCGCTGATTTTGACATTTGATCCAACAAACTTGAATCCCATTGCCGCTAGGCTGTCTTGACTCAGATAGGCCATCGTAAATTTCTGCTGTCTGATTGTTTGTTTAATAGGCGCCATCTCGCCCAAGCACGACCCCGACGGTCTTGAACAGGATCGAGATATCGGTCCACAGCGACCAGTTCTTCACGTACCAAGCATCCAGATAGACCCGCGTTTCGTAGTCCACGTCGTTGCGGCCGCTCACTTGCCACAGTCCGGTCACCCCGGGGCAGGCTTCCAGATAGTAGGTGACATCGTCGCCATAGCGTTCCAGCTCGGCCTGGATCACTGGGCGCGGCCCAACCAGGCTCATTTCTCCCTTGATCACGTTCCACAGCTGCGGCAGTTCGTCCAGGCTGGTCTTGCGGATGAAGTGGCCGATGCTGCTGATGCGTGGGTCGTTCTTGAGCTTGAATTCCTTCTCCCATTCAGCCCGGGCTTCGGGGCTGTTGGCCAGAAGTTCCTGAAGCACTTCTTGTGCGTTGACCACCATGGAGCGGAACTTCCAGCACTTGAAGGTTTTGCCGCCCTGGCCAATGCGCTTGTGGCCGAAGAACGCTGGCCCACCGTCACGTTTCACTTGCCAGGCCAGAGCCAGCAGCACTGGGCTCAGCAACACCATAAGCATGCTGGCAGCGACCAGGTCAAAGGTCCGCTTGCAGGCCCGGTGCAGGGGGTTGGCCAGGTTGTTGCGCAGGTGGATCATCAGCAGCTCGTGGCTTTGGAACTTGGATGTTTCCTGTGCATAGAGCGGTACCCCGCGCATGGCCGGCACCACCGTGACGCTGTTGATGTTGTGTCGAGCCAGCTTGCGTATCAGGCGATCCCGCTGGTGGTGCTCGCCGGCCTCCAGCGCAATCACGCAGTGGTAATGCTGACGCAGCAATGCCCAGTTCTGATCGCTATCAAGCCACGCGAAGGGCCGAGGCAGGCCCGCAGGAATTTGCTTGGCAGGTTTCTCAGTGTGAGCAAAGCCCACCACATGCAAACCCATCCACGGTTCGCTGCGCAGGGCCTTGCAGGCCTCGATGGCATTTTCACCCGAGCCAAAAATAACCGTGGGTCGAATCCAGAGGCCAAAGGTATGTAATACCGTCCTGGCAATCTGGTGAGAGGCAATCAGCAAGCCCGTAAGGCTGGCGAATAGCAAGGCTGCGGCGGACAGAGAGACACTGTTTGCACGGCTGGCGTGCACGCCAGCATCAAGCACCGCAATGGTGGACGCTGTCGCCACAATGTTGAACAGATCGGTCCAGTAAGGCCGGCGTGCCACATGGGCACGCTTGATCAGCCAATACCAAACAAGCCAACCAATCGCAAGTACTTGGTAGGCTGCTTGATCTTGTACCAGCCCCAGGGTGGCGGGTAGTTCAAGGGCTGCCAGATACATGGGCAGCATGAACGCGGCTTGCGCCAATGACTGGATTCGCAAGCTGAAGCGCTGCGCTGCCAGCGGTGACCGATGCTGCGCTCCGGGCAATGGACGCTTTTCAGCGATTGAGGTTACGAATGCGTCTTCCCTACGCGATTCCTGCCAGGCCATGTCTATCCCCTGAACTTGAAGCTGCGCTTGATGCGAGCCAGCTTTTCTGCTGTTTCGTTTGACCTCGCGGCATTGCGTAGGCCCTGGCGCACAAAGACATACAGCAGCAGGGCGAAGGCGCTGCCCAGCGTGGCCAGGCCTGCGATCAGTGCCTTCTTGGGCTTGCTCTTGCGCTCGGGCGCCTGGGCGGCGTCCAGCACCTGGATCACCGCGCCTTCGCGCGCTTCGTCCACCTTGGCCAGCTCGTACTGCTTGGCGAACAGTTCGAACAGCGTTTCCTGGTACTTGAAATTGCGGTAGCGCGCCACATAGTCGCTGTCGCCGCCGGCCTTGCTGCTGGCGTTTTCCAGCTTGTTGAGCTGGGCACGCAGCGCGCCCAGTTCGGTCATGGCCTGCTTGAAGTCGGGCGCCGATTCGGCCAGGTAGCCGCGCAGGCTGGCCACCTTGACCTCTTGCGCCGTGACCTGGGCCTGGATTTGCGCCACCGCCGTGACGGCGGCCTTGGGGTCGCTCTTGAGCGCCGAGGCGTTGACCCCGCTGCTGCGCAGCGCCTGTTCGGCCTGGGTCAGCTTGTCCTTGACCTGTTGCAGTTGCTTTTCGAAGAACAGGCGACGCTGTTGTGCCTCGGTCACGGCCAGCCGGCCCAGCAGGCGCTGCAGTTCTTCAATGTGGGCGTTGGCCAGGTCGGCGGATACCTGGGCCTCCTTGTCGTCAACCTCCACCGTGATCAGGCCGTCCTTGCCCGATGTGATTCGGGCGTTCTGGCTCAGTTCCTTGCGGGTGTCGATCTTGAACTTTTCGTCGTAGCGGTCCTGCAACTTGAAGCGTTCGATCAGCGCGTCCTGCACGCTGTTGCTCTTGAGGTAGGCCACGTACTGGTCGGCCGGGTTCTTGAGTCCCGCCGCCGCGCCGGCCAGGCCGCCCAGGGCCCCCAGGCTGGACAGCATGCCGGCGGCCAGGCTTTGCTGCTGCTGCGGCGGCAGGAACTTGGCTGTGGCGGTGTAGGTGGGCGGGATCGCGAAGCTGACGGCCAGGGCGGTGGCGCCCACGGCCAGCGGCGCGACGGTGAGCAGCTTGAGGTTGTCGGCGACGATCTGCAGCAGATCCAGCAGGCTCACCTCGTTGGCCTTGGGACGGTTCTGGGCGGTCTGGGGTTTGACGTCGTTCATGCGGTTTCCCCTCTTACAGCGAACGCAGCGCCGCCATGCCCAGGCCCAGGTTGGCCAGGATCTGCGTCCAGTCCTTGACCACGCGGGTGACGAAGCTCCACCGGGTTTCGCGGTCCACCTTCTGAGGTACCACCACGGTGTCGCCCGGCATCAGCGCCAGCGATTCGAAGCTGCTGAACCAGCTCGAGCGGTCCTTGCGTGCGACCACGGTGCCGTCGGCGCGCAGCACGAAGGCCTGGTCGGGTTCGGCGTCTTCCGACACGCCCGCCAGGTGCAGCACGTCGGCCACGGTGCGGCCCGGGCGGTGGACGAAGACGTTTTCGTTGTTGACCGAGCCGAAGGCCGAGACGAAGCCCGGCGTCGACGGCACGACCACGCGGTCGCCGTCTTCCAGCGGGATGTCGGGGATGGACGCCAGCGCGTTGCTCGCGGTGGGCATCTCGAGCGCGACGCGGCCGTTGCTGCGCAGGCTCTTGAGGCGGGCGATCTGCTGCTGCTGCGCCTGCTTCTGCGATTCCAGCATGGTGGCGGCACGCAAGGCGGCCTCGCCGGTCAGGTTGGCGATCTGCGCGCTGGACTGCGACGACATCGACGCCTCCAGCCGCGAGACCAGCTGGTCCAGATTTTTCTGCTGCTGCTGGCGCACGGTCTCGCGCGTGAACTCGGTGCCGTAGACGTAGGCCTGCGGCGTCAGGCCGCCGACGCGCTCCAGCAACTGGCGCAGGGTCTCGCCCGGTTTGGCCTGGTAGACGCCGGGGGCTGCGACTTCGCCCTCGACCCGCACCAGCCGTGACTGGCGCTGCGTCGGCAGGCGCAGGTCGTTCTGGCCGAACACCGACACCACGTCGCCCGGCTGCAGCGGCAGGTTGTGCTCGGGGTCGCGTTGCAGCACGGCCTTGCCGAGGTTGAAGGGGATCAGCTCGGGGGTGAGCGTGTCCTTGTTCAGGCGCTCGATGACGGCGTAGTCCCAGTTGATCTGGTCGCGCCGGTTGCTGAACTGCTCCATCAACGGGCTGTCGCCAACCGCCAGGAGCTGCGGCTTGGGCGCGCGGCCGGCGCCTGGTTGCGCTTGCCCCGTGCCAGAGGTCATGGATTGAGGCTGGGACTGCGTGTCGGTGGCCGACAGCATGGCTGCGGCCTGCGCCTTGTCGGCGGTGTCCATGCCTGCCGTGGCCAGCCCTGGCTGCTTCTGCTGCGCGCGCGCGCCGGGGGCAGGCAGGGGGAAGGTGCCGGGCAGCGGCTTGCCGTCCGGGCCGAGCAGCGGCCCCGCCTCGGGCATGGCCTGCACCAGCGCGTTCTTGCGCCGGTAGTAGTCGCGGCTGATCAGCGCCTCGCGCTCGGGGATCAGGTCCGCCACCTTCATGCCGGAGGTCCAGGCGTGGCGCAGCGGCTGCGCGACCGAGCCCTGCAAGGTCACGGCGTTGCCGAAGGCCGGGCTGATGGGCAGCAGCGTCAGCACGTCCCCGTCGCGCAGGGTCTGCTGCAGGCCGCTGGAGTTGAGCGCGACTTCCTGCACCTGGCGCGGGGCCTCCTTGGCGGCGGGGTCGATGCGCTCGAGCAGCGCCTTCTGGGGGGTGGCCAGCGTCGGCACGCCACCGCCCAGGGCCAGCAGGTCGCCGACCGTGGCGCGCTCCGTCTTGACTTCGTAGATGGCTTCCTGGTCGTAGGCGCCGGTGACGGCCACGCGCGGGCCGGCGGGCGGGATCACGATCACGTCGCCGGGTTGCAGCGCCGCGTCCTGGACCCGGTCGCCCTTGGCGATGAAGTCGTACAGGTCGACCTGCGCCACCACCTGGCCCGCGCGCTTGAGCTGGATCGCCCGCATGGAGCCGTTCGGGCTGGGGCCGCCGCTGGCGAACAAGGCGTTGACCACGGTGCTGAGGCTGGACAGCGTGTAGGTGCCGGGGCGCTGGGCCTGGCCCACCACGTAGACCTGGATGCTGCGCAGCCTGGCCACGGTGGCGGTGAGGTCGATGTTGGTGAAGACCTTGGCCATGTGGGCCTTGAGCACCGGTTCCAGCTTGCCGACCGTCACGCCGGCCACCGTCACGGCGCCGACCTTGGGCACGGTGATCTGGCCCTTGGCGTCGACCACGAAGTTGGCCGACAGGTCGAACGCGCCCCAGACCTGGAGCTGGACCTCGTCGCCCGGGCCGAGCACGTAGTTGGCCGGCGGCGCGATATTGGTCACCGGCGTGTAGGTCTGCGGCTTGGCGAACAGGTCGGCGCCGTAGACCGGCAGCAGCTTGCCGGTGGATTCCTGCACGAAGCGCTGGAACTGGCTGGGCTTGGGTGGCTCGGCCGGGCGGCGCATGTCCTGCGTGAGCTCGGGCGTGGCCTGCTGCGAGGTGCCGACGGCGCTGCGCTGCAGCTGGACTCCGGGCAGACTGGAGGCCGCCCGCGCATTGGGGGATGCGGCCGACATGGCCGGGTTCGCCCCTGTTGCCAGTGCGCTGGTGGCTTGGGCGTTGGCTTCGCCGCCGGTGGGGTCGTAGCGCAGGATCGACTGTGCCGAGGCCATGCCGGCCCAGCCCAGGAGGCCGGCCAGAGCCAGGCTGACGTGCAGCCGTGACGGCCTGAGGTTCAGGAAAACGTTCATCTTGTTGGGGTCGGGTGACTAGCCGGGGAGGCCGGCAGTGCCGCTCACAGGGGCATGGACAAGGCCAGCCCCAGGCGGAATTGATGGGTCTTGTTGGCGCGCTGGTCGCTGCCTTCGCTCAGGTGCAGCCAGTCGATTTCGGGCGTCAGGGTGAAGGACTTCCAGCGGAAAGCCTGGCTGGCGGAGACGGCCAGCAGGTCGCCTCTGGGTGCGTCGCTGCCCGGTGCATAGGCGCCTAGACCCAGTCCGACCTTGCCGGCGTGCAGCTTCAGCTGCCGCTGCATCTGGGCGTCCATGTAGCCCACGGTCATGACCTTGGAGCCGCCGCCCATGGAGCTGCCTATCCAGCGCGCCCCGTTGGTGTAGCCCTGCGGGTAATAAGCGTTGAGATAGGCCGGCTCCGTGCCGGGAATCCCGAAGGGGTGCGGCACATTGGTGTCCATGAATTCGGCGAAGGCCCGGTAGCGGCCCTGTTCAAACCAGCTCTCGAAACCCGCCAAGGTCGTGAAGCGGTAGGGCAGGGGCGGGTACTTGCCGGCCGAATCCTCGCCCATGAACTGGAAGTACGCGGCGCAGGAGCGCGACGAGGGGCAGCGCAGCCGCAGGTCGTAGCCGGCGATCTGGTTGCTGCTGTCCTGGAAGGTGTCGCCGGGGTCCTTGTTGGTCTGCTGGCCCAGCAGGGACTTGACGTAGCTGTTGAAGTCGCCTGGCCGCCCCTTGCCGCCGAACTGCACCGCGCGGCTCAGGCCGACCTCGGCCCAGGGCATGGGCTTGAAGGTCAGGCGCATGCCGGTGTAGAGGTAGCCTTCGGGCTGGTTGGCCACCACGACGGGGTCTTGCGCCCGTGCCACGAAGCCTTCCAGTGTCCAGGGGCCAAGCCAGGACAGCCAGGGCGAATCGGAGCGCTGCACGCTGGAGCGCTGCAGGCCCACGCCCATCCAGGGGGGGCTGTTGTGACCGTTGATGAGGCTGGACTGCCAGCCCGCGCCCCACCAGTTCTGGTGCGCGAAGGCCTGGAAGTTGACGCCGCCCCATTGCAGCACGGCGGCGGCGTTGTCGAGCCGCACCTGGGTGCTGCCTTCCTTGCCCAGGCCGGAGAACTGGGTCTGCAGCGAGTTGGGGCTGGCTTCTGCCTTGGCGCCGAACTGCGCGGCCGCCGAGACGCCTTCGCCCGACCCTTGTGCTGCTGCGCTGGTGAGCCCGACCGAGCTGCCCGGGGTGTAGTTCTGGCCGTAGCCGCCTGCCGCTTCGCCGCGGCTGCGTACCTGGGCAACCAACTGGCCCCGCTGCAGGCGGGCCATTTCGGCGCGCACGTAGTCGCGCGCCAGCGCCATCTCGACGGGCAGGTCGACGGGCAGGGCGGCCAGCGCCGACTCGACCGCAGCGCCCGGCAGCGGCCAGTGGGTGGTGGTGATTGCCAGGCCGGCGTCGTCGCTCAGCTGCTGGAGGTAGTGGCGGGCCTGCCAGGATGGCGTGTACGGCACCGAGGCCGGGGGCGCATCGGCCCAGGCCAGATTCGACGCTGCCATGGCTACCGCAATGGCGATGCCTTTGATCATCGCGTTCTTCCCTGTGTTTATCTATTTATAAGTTGGTCAGCATTATAATGAAAATGCTTTTTGACATAAATGATCAATTTTAATTTGATTTATTTGGCGAATTAATGAAAAGATTGACAATCTCGTTTTTGGGCCTGGTTCTGGCGGCCCAGGGCCATGCAGGCGGCAATGCCTGGGGGACGGCTTCTGACTTGCTGGCCGCGGGCCTGCCGACGCTGGCGGCGGCCTACACCTATCGCGACCGGGATGTGGACGGTGCCGGGCAGCTGGCCTGGACGCTGGGCGCCACCGTGGCGAGCACCGAGCTTCTCAAGAACCAGATTTCCGAGACCCGGCCCGACCAGTCGGACAACAAGAGCTTTCCGTCCGGCCACACGGCGGTGGCGTTTGCCTCGGCGCGCTACCTGGACAAGCGCTATGCCGGCGAGGTCAGCCCCTATCTGCTGTATGGCGCCGCCGGCCTGACCGCGCTGGCGCGCGTCCAGGCCGACAAGCACTACTGGAAGGACACGATTGCCGGTGCGGCCCTGGGCTATGCCTGGGGCGAATATTTCACCGAGACCAGGGCGGGCGGCCGCGTCAGCCTGTTGCCGGCCGCGCGCGGCATGGCCGTGGCCTGGCAGCGGCCCTGGTGATCGGGGCGCGCGCACTGGCGGTGGCCATGGCCGCGCTGCTGCCGGGCACGTTGCTGGCGGCCGGGGACGCCGACCCCTGTCGCACCGCGCTGGAGGTGCATTCGGTGCGTCAGGGCGAGCGGGTGCGCGTGGACGTGCGCCTGGAGCTGCCGGTTCCGGCGCCGGTGGTCTGGGAGGTGATGACGGATTATGGGCAGGCGGCGCGCTTCATCCGCAACCTGCGCTCCAGCGAGGTGCAGGCCCTGGCGCCGCAGCGCCAGCGCGTCAGGCAGCTGGGCTGGCTGGGCTGGGGCGGCGTGGGCGTGGAGATCCGGACCGATTACGAGGTGAGGCTGGAGCCCGAGCGCTGGCGCGTGAGCGGCCAGCTGGTGGCGGGCGACGTGAAGTCGATGGAGATGAGTGCCCGGCTGAATCCGGTCGGCACCGCGCGCACGGTGCTGGACTATGCGGTGACGACCGATCCGGGAGCGTGGGTGCCGGCGCTGCTGGTCGAGGGGGTGCTGCGCGGCCACGCGCGCGCGTCGTTCGAGGATTTGGCGGCCGAGATGCGGCGGCGCGTGCCGGCCTGTTCCGTCACCCATGCGCCCCCAGAGGCGAAATCATGAGACCTTTGTGGCATAACCGCGCGGTCTCCCGGCTGGCCTCCTTCGGCCATGCCCTGCGCGGCATCCGGGTGCTGCTGGCCGGGCAGCCCAATGCGCGCCTGCACCTGCTCGCCGCCGTGGTGGTGGTGGCGCTGGGGGCCTGGCTGCGCATCGACGCGCTCGAATGGGCGCTGTTGTCGGCCGTGATCGGCCTGGTGCTGTGCGCCGAGGCGCTCAACACCGGCATCGAGATCGTGGTGGACCTGGTGTCGCCCGAATGGCACCGCCTGGCGCGCGACGCCAAGGACGTGGCCGCCGCCGGCGTGCTGCTGGCCAGCCTGGGCGCGCTGGGGACCGGGGCCTGGATCTTCCTGCCGCGCCTGCTGGCCCTGCTGCCGGCCCGCTGAGCCGATCAGAACCCCCGCACCACCTCGAGCGCCTCCTCGATGCGCTCGACCGGGTAGATCTTCATGCCCTCCAGCGCCCGGGCCAGTCCGGTGTCGGACTTCTTGGGCAGGTTGGCCTTGGGCACGATCGCCACGCTGAAGCCCAGCTTGGCGGCCTCCTTCAGGCGCTCCTGGCCGCGTGGCGCCGGGCGCACCTCGCCGGCCAGGCCGACCTCGCCGAAGGCCAGGAAGCCCTGCGGCAGCGCCTTGCCGCGCAGGCTCGAGGTGATGGCCAGCAGCACCGCGAGGTCGGCCGCCGGCTCGCCGATGCGCACGCCGCCGACCGCGTTGACGAACACGTCCTGGTCCATGCAGGACACGCCGGCGTGCCGGTGCAGCACGGCCAGCAGCATGGCGAGCCGGTCGCGGTCCAGGCCGACGCTGAGCCGCCGCGGGCTCGGGCCGCCGGCATCGACCAGGGCCTGCACCTCGACCAGCAGCGGGCGCGTGCCTTCCAGCGTCACCAGCACGCAGCTGCCCGGCACCGGCGCGCTGTGCTGGCTCAGGAAGATCGCGCTCGGGTTGCTGACGCCCTTCAGGCCCTTCTCGGTCATCGCGAACACGCCGATCTCGTTGACCGCGCCGAAGCGGTTCTTGATCGCGCGGATCAGGCGATAGCTGCTGTGGGTGTCGCCCTCGAAGTAGAGCACGGTGTCGACCATGTGCTCGAGCACGCGCGGGCCGGCCAGTGCGCCTTCCTTGGTCACGTGGCCGACCAGCACGATCGCGACGCCGCTGGCCTTGGCCGCGCGCGTCAGGTGCGCTGCGCATTCGCGCACCTGCGCCACCGAGCCCGGCGCCGAGCTGAGCTGGTCGGAATAGAGCGTCTGGATCGAGTCGATCACGGCGATCGCGGGCTTCCTGGCGTCGAGCGTGGCGAGGATCTTCTCGAGCTGGATCTCGGCCAGCACCCGGACCTGGCTGTTGTCGAGTCCCAGGCGGCGCGAACGCAGCGCGACCTGGGCGCCGCTTTCCTCGCCGGTGACGTAGAGCGTGCTCATGCCGCTGCGCTGCAGCGCGTCGAGCGCCTGCAGCAGCAGCGTGGACTTGCCGATGCCGGGGTCGCCGCCGATCAGCACCACGCCGCCCTCGACGATGCCGCCGCCGAGCACGCGGTCGAGCTCGCCTAGGCCGGTGGGCGTGCGCGCGACGTCGGCGGCCTCGATCTCGCCGAGCACCGCGAGCTCGGAGGCGGGCGCCAGGCCCTTGGGCGTCGAGCTCAGCCGGTTCTTGCTCGCTGACGGTGCTTCGGCCACGGTCTCGACCAGGCTGTTCCAGGCGCCGCAGCTCGGGCACTTGCCCAGCCAGCGGCTGCTGGTGCCGCCGCATTCGTTGCAGACGTAGAGTGACTTGTCTTTGGCCATGGCGGCGACTGTAGCAGCGCCGGCAAGAGCGATTCCGCCTCAGGCCGGCTGCAGGAAGTCCAGCACCGCGTCCAGGTGCACGGCCTCGAAGTCGCTCAGCGCGTGGTCGCCGCCGTCCAGCAGGCGCAGGCGTGCGCCAGGGTAGCGGCCGACCATCTCGCGCCAGTCGAGCACCTCGTCGCCTTGGGCGACCACGGCCAGGGTCCGGTCGGGGGCGGGCGCGCGCTCGTCCTCCAGCGCGCGCAGTTCGTCCACGTACTCGGGTCGGAAGTAGAAATGCTCGGCGGGGTTCTGCCAGCTGGTCTGCTCGCCGATGTACCTGGCGAGGTCGCGCGCGGGGTGCACCGCCGGGTTGAGCAGCACCAGGCGACAGCCGGTCTCGAGCGCGAGCCGGGTGGCGTAGAAGCCGCCGAGCGAGGAGCCGACCACCGCCATCGAGCCGCGCGGCCAGGAGGCGGTCAGCTGGCGGATCAGCGCCATCGCGGCGGCGGGCGAGGGCGGCAGCTGCGGGCAGCACCAGACGACATCCGGATGCCGGTCTTGCACCCGGGCCGCCATCAGGCGCGCCTTCATGGATTGCGGCGAGCTGCGGAAGCCGTGCAGGTAGAGCAGATGCGTGGTTTTCATCGAAGCAGGATAATCCATGCCCCATGGCCGTCGTGATCGAAAAACCTCCCCTCTGGCAACGCCTGCGCCCCGCTTTCGAAGGCTTCGACGGCGGGCTGGCGCTGGCCGTCGCGCTGCTCGTCGCGGGCGGCATGCTCGTGATGTATTCGGTCGGCTACGACAACGGCACCCGCTTCCCCGACCAGGGGCGCAACATGCTGATCGCGCTGGGCGTGATGTTCCTGGTCGCGCAGATCCCGCTCACGCGCCTGTCGCAGCTGGCCGTGCCGCTGTATTCGGTCGGCGTCGCGCTGCTGCTGGCGGTCGCGCTGTTCGGCATCACCAAGAAGGGGGCGACGCGCTGGGTCAACGTCGGCGTCGTGATCCAGCCGAGCGAGATCATGAAGATCGCGATGCCACTGATGCTGTCGTGGTGGTTCCAGAAGCGCGAGGGCTCGCTGCGCCCGCTCGACTTCACGGTCGCCGGGCTGATCCTGCTGCTGCCGGTCGCGCTGATCCTCAAGCAGCCCGATCTCGGCACCGCGATGCTGGTGATGGCATCGGGACTGTTCGTGATCTTCTTCGCCGGCCTGAGCTGGAAGCTGATCCTGCCGCCGGTGCTGCTCGGGGCGATCGGCGTGGTCGTGCTGGTCATGATGGAGCCGCAGTGGTGCGCGCCCGACGTGGACTGGAAGGTGCTGCACGAGTACCAGCGTCAGCGCGTCTGCACCCTGCTCGATCCGACCAAGGACCCGCTGGGCAAGGGCTTCCACATCATCCAGGGCATGATCGCGATCGGCTCCGGCGGCGTCTGGGGCAAGGGCTTCATGCAGGGCACGCAGACGCACCTGGAGTTCATTCCCGAGCGCACCACCGACTTCATCTTCGCGGCCTTCTCGGAGGAGTTCGGCCTGGTCGGCGTGGTCTGCCTGGTCGCGGCGCTGCTGTTCCTGATCTTCCGCGGCCTCAGGATCGCGCTCGAGGGGCCGACGCTGTTCACGCGCCTGCTCGCGGGCGCGGTCTCGATGATCTTCTTCGTCTACGGCTTCGTGAACATGGGCATGGTCAGCGGCATCCTGCCGGTGGTGGGCGTGCCGCTGCCCTTCATCAGCTACGGCGGCACCGCCATGGTCACGCTGGGCGCGGGCCTCGGGATCCTGATGGCGGTGGCCAGGGCCCGACGGCTGGTGCAGACCTGAAGCGCAAAACCTACAATGCGGGCATGATCGCCCGTGAACCCACCCTGGCCCGCCTGGCCGTCGCCCATGACCTGCTGCTGTCGCCCTACGGGCTGGACGAGAAGCACCTCAAGCGCGCGCTGGGCGAAATCCTCGTGCCCGGCGTCGACGACGCCGACCTCTACTTCCAGTACACCCGCGCCGAGGGCTGGAGCCTGGAGGAGGGCATAGTCAAGACCGGCACCTTCAGCATCGACCAGGGCGTGGGCGTGCGCGCCGTCAGCGGCGAGAAGACCGCCTTCGCCTATTCCGACGACCTGTCCTGGGCCGCGTTGCTCGACGCCGCGCACAGCGTGCGCGCGATCGGCGCCCAGGGCCAGAACCTGAAGGCGAGGGTCGGCGCGCGCAAGGTCGCGAAGTCGCGCTCGCTCTACGCCGGCGCCGACCCGATCGCCACGCTCGACAGCACCGAGAAGGTCGCGCTGCTCGAGAAGGTCGAGCGCCTGGCCAAGGCCAAGGATCCGCGCGTGGTGCAGGTGATGGCGGGCCTGGCGAGCGAATACGACGTGGTGCTGGTCGCGCGCGCCGACGGCACGCTGGCCGCCGACGTGCGGCCGCTGGCGCGCCTGTCGGTGACCGTGATCGCCGAGCAGGGCGGCCGGCGCGAGGCTGGCGGCTCGGGCGGCGGCGGCCGCTTCGGGCTCGACCGCTTCGACGACGCGCTGGTCCAGCAGTACGTGGACGAGGCGGTGCAGGCTGCGCTGACCAACCTCGAGTCGCGCCCGGCGCCGGCCGGCCAGATGACCGTGGTGCTGGGCCCGGGCTGGCCCGGCGTGCTGCTGCACGAGGCGGTCGGCCACGGCCTGGAGGGCGACTTCAACCGCAAGGGCTCGAGCGCCTTCAGCGGCCGCATTGGCCAGCGTGTCGCGGCCAAGGGCGTGACGGTGCTCGACGACGGCACCATCGCCGACCGGCGCGGCTCGCTCAACGTCGACGACGAGGGCTGCACCAGCCAGAAGAACGTGCTGATCGAGGACGGCATCCTGCGCGGCTACATCCAGGACAGCCTCAACGCGCGCCTGATGGGCGTGGCGCCGACCGGCAACGGCCGGCGCGAGAGCTACGCCCACCTGCCGATGCCGCGCATGACCAACACCTACATGCTCGGCGGCGACCGGGATCCGCAGGAGATCATCGCCAGCATCAAGCGCGGCCTGTACGCGACCAACTTCGGCGGCGGCCAGGTCGACATCACGAGCGGCAAGTTCGTCTTCAGCGCCAACCAGGCCTGGTGGGTCGAGAACGGCAAGCTGCTCTATCCGGTCAAGGGCGCGACCATCGTCGGCAGCGGCCCCGAGTCGCTCAAGAAGGTGACGATGATAGGCAACGACCTCGCGCTCGACAGCGGCGTCGGCACCTGCGGCAAGGACGGCCAGAGCGTGCCGGTCGGCGTCGGCCAGCCCACGCTGCGCATCGAGGGACTGACCGTGGGCGGCACCGCCTAGGATGTTGTACCAAACGGTTAACAAAATCTTCCGAATTTGTCAGAAAACCGTCGGATTTCCTGTGTTATATTGAAACGCATGAAGGCACAGCGCTTTTACTTTGCTTACTTTTGGATCTCAAGCGTCACCGACGGCAGAGAGAGTTGAGCACAGCCCCAAAGCGCCACACCCCTCAAGAAAACCGTCGGAAACCCCGGCGGTTTTTTTTCGACCCTACCCCAGAGCAGACACCCGAAACTTCAGGAGCCCACACGATGAGCAAGCAGCACGCCCCCGCGACCGACGTCTGGTATGCGCACCCCGCCGACCGCACCAGCCAGACCGACGACCAACGCATCCAGGACATCACCGTGTTGCCTCCGCCCGAGCACCTGATCCGCTTCTTCCCGATCCGCGGCACCGCGACCGAGAAGCTGATCTCCAACACCCGCCGCGCCATCCACAACATCCTGCAGGGCAAGGACGACCGCCTGCTGGTCATCATCGGCCCCTGCTCGATCCACGACCCGGAGGCCGCGCTCGACTACGCGCGCCGCCTGCAGCCGCTGCGCGAGCAGTTCGCCGACACGCTCGAGATCGTGATGCGGGTCTACTTCGAGAAGCCGCGCACCACCGTGGGCTGGAAGGGCCTGATCAACGACCCCTACCTCGACGAGAGCTACCGCATCGACGAGGGCCTGCGCATCGCGCGCCAGTTGCTGATCGACATCAACCGCATCGGCCTGCCGGCGGCGAGCGAGTTCCTCGACACCATCAGCCCGCAGTACATCGGCGACCTGATCAGCTGGGGCGCGATCGGCGCGCGCACGACCGAGAGCCAGGTGCACCGCGAGCTGGCCTCGGGCATCTCGGCGCCGATCGGCTTCAAGAATGGCACCGACGGCAACATCAAGATCGCGACCGACGCGATCCAGGCCGCCGGCCGCGGCCACCACTTCCTGTCGGTGCACAAGAACGGCCAGGTCGCGATCGTGCAGACCAAGGGCAACCCGGACTGCCACGTGATCCTGCGCGGCGGCAAGGCGCCCAACTACGACGCCGCCAGCGTCGCCGCCGCCTGCAAGGAACTGGAGGCCGCCGGCCTGCCCGGCACGCTGATGGTCGATTGCAGCCACGCCAACAGCAGCAAGCAGCACGAGCGCCAGGTCCTGGTGGCCGAGGACATCGCGGCGCAGGTGAGTGGCGGCTCGCGCCAGGTCTTCGGCGTCATGGTCGAGAGCCACCTCAAGGGCGGTGCGCAGAAGTTCACGCCGGGCAAGGACCAGGTGTCCAGCCTCGAGTACGGCAAGAGCATCACCGATGCCTGCATCGACTGGGACAGCTCGGTCAAGGTGATCGAGACGCTGAGCGCGGCGGTCAAGGCACGCCGCGACTGAAAGTGAAAAGGCGGACCGTTCGGTCCGCTTTTTTTGCGCGGGAGGCCATCTGCCCGCGGGCCGGCTGCCGGTTCGTGGGCCGGCCGGCCCTGGAATCAGCCCTGGCGCTTCGCGGCCAGCGCCTCGAGCAGCTTGCCGTGGATGCCGCCGAAGCCGCCGTTGCTCATGCACAGCAGGTGGTCGCCCGGCCGCACCGCGGCCATCACCTGCCGGATCAGGCTGTCGATGTCGCCGGCCACCTGCGCGCGCTCGCCCATCGGGGCCAGCGCGGCGGCTGCATCCCAGCCCAGGCCGCCGCCGTGGCAGAAGGCCAGGTCGGCGCCTTCCAGGCTCCAGGGCAGCTGCGACTTCATGGTGCCGAGCTTCATGGTGTTGCTGCGCGGCTCGAACACGGCCAGGATGCGCTCCCCTGGCTTGCCGGCGCGGTCGAGCTGGCGCCGCAGGCCGTCGACCGTGGTGCGGATCGCGGTCGGGTGGTGGGCGAAGTCGTCGTAGACCGTGACCTCTCCGCAGTTCTGGCCGTCCTGGCCGCCCAGCGCGACCTTGCCGCGCACCTCCATGCGGCGCCGGACGTTCTGGAATTCCGACAGCGCCTCTGCGGCCTGCGCCGGCGTCACGCCCAGGTGCTCGGCCGCCGCGATCGCCGCCAGCGCGTTGAGCTGGTTGTGCACGCCGCTCAGGCCCCATTGCACGCGCGCCACCGGCTGGCCGCGCCACAGCACGGCGAAGTCGCTGGCGTCGCCCTCGGCGGTGTAGTCGCTGACTGCGGCGCCGAAGCTGCGCTGTTCGCTCCACAGCCCTTGGTTGAGCACGCGCGCCAGGCTCTCCTCCAGGCCGTTGACGACGACGCGCCCGCTCGCCGGCACGGTGCGCAGCAGGTGGTGGAACTGGCGCTCGATCGCGGCCAGGTCGTCGAAGATGTCGGCGTGGTCGAACTCGAGGTTGTTGAGCACCGCGGTGCGCGGGCGGTAGTGCACGAACTTGCTGCGCTTGTCGAAGAAGGCGGTGTCGTACTCGTCGGCCTCGATCACGAACGGGGCCCCTGCGCCGAGCCGCGCCGAGACGCCGAAGTTCAGCGGCACGCCGCCGACCAGGAAGCCCGGCTGCAGGCCGGCATGCTCGAGGATCCAGGCCAGCATCGACGTCGTGGTGGTCTTGCCGTGCGTGCCGGCCACCGCCAGCACATGGCGTCCGTGCAGGATGTGCTCGGTCAGCCACTGCGGGCCGCTGGTGTAGCGTGCGCCGGCGTCGAGTATGGCTTCCATCAGCGGGAACTTCGGGCTGCCGTCGCTCAGGCGTGCGCGCGAGACCACGTTGCCGACCACGAAGCAGTCGGGCTGCAGCGCCATCTGCTCGGCGCCGAAGCCCTCGATCAGCTCGATGCCGAGCGCGCGCAGCTGGTCGCTCATCGGCGGGTAGACGCCGGCGTCGCAGCCGGTGACCTTGTGGCCCGCCTCGCGTGCCAACGCTGCCAGGCCACCCATGAAGGTGCCGCAGATTCCGAGAATGTGTATGTGCATGTCGGAATTATCAGGCGTGGCTGGCCTCGGGCGTGGTGTCCGGGCCGCTGCCGCTGAAGCGGTCGAGCGCGAGGTAGATCACCGGCGTGATGTAGAGCGTCACCGCCTGCGAGAACACCAGGCCGCCGACCACGGCCAGGCCGAGCGGCTGGCGCAGCTCGGCGCCGGCGCCTATGCCCAGCGCGATCGGCAGCGCGCCCATCAGCGCGGCCAGCGTGGTCATCATGATCGGACGGAAGCGCAGGATGCAGGCCTCGCGGATCGCCTGCGCCGGCGTCATGCCCTGGTGGCGCTGCGCGTCGAGCGCGAAGTCGATCATCATGATCGCGTTCTTCTTGACGATGCCGATCAGCAGCAGGATGCCGATGGTCGCGATCAGCGTCAGGTCCTGCTTGAACAGCATCAGCGTCGCGAGCGCGCCGACCGCCGCCGAGGGCAG
>JBEEPT010000132.1:0-13069 GCA_041190985.1 Pseudomonadota bacterium | reverse complement strand
CTCAATGACGGCAGGCTGCGTTTGCCTGGGGGACTGGAATCAGTCCGAGAACAGGCTCATCACCGACTCACCCTTGGCGATGCGCTGGATGACCTCGGCCATCAGCGGCGCCACCGAAAGCTGGCGGATCTTGGAGCAGGCCTGTGCGGCCGGGCTCAGGGGAATGGTGTTGGTCACGACCACCTCGTCGAGCGCGTCGCCCTTGGAGATGCGGTCGATCGCCGGGCCCGAGAAGACCGCGTGCGTGCAGTAGGCGTAGACGCTCTTGGCGCCGCGCTCCTTGAGCACCTCGGCTGCCTTGACCAGGGTGCCGGCGGTGTCGATCATGTCGTCCATGATCACGCAGTTGCGGCCTTCGATGTCGCCGATCACGTGCATGACTTCCGACACGTTGGCCTTGGGGCGGCGCTTGTCGATGATGGCCATGTCGCAGCCGAGCTGCTTGGCCAGTGCGCGGGCGCGCACCACGCCGCCGACGTCGGGCGAGACCACCAGCAGGTCCTCGTAGTTCTTGGCGCGCAGGTCGCCCAGCAGCACCGGCGAGGCGTAGACGTTGTCGACCGGGATGTCGAAGAAGCCCTGGATCTGGTCGGCGTGCAGGTCCATGGTCAGCACGCGGTGGACGCCGACGGCCTGCAGCATGTTGGCCACGACCTTGGCCGTGATCGGCACGCGGGTCGAGCGCGGACGACGGTCCTGGCGGGCATAGCCGAAGTAGGGAATGACGACCGAGATGCGCTCGGCCGAGGCGCGCTTGAGCGCGTCGACCATGATGATGAGCTCCATCAGGTTGTCGTTGGTCGGGGCGCAGGTCGACTGCACCACGAACACCTCGCGTGCGCGCACGTTCTGGTTGATCTCGACCGTGACTTCGCCGTCGGAGAAGCGGCCGACGCTGGCCTGGCCCAGCGTGGTGCCGAGTTGCTCGGCGATCTGGGCGGCGAGGGCAGGGTTCGCGTTACCCGTGAAAATCATGAAATCCGGCGATTGCACTGGCGTGTTGATTTGCATGGGGAACCCGGCGCAGGAAATGGTATTCAGAAACACAATGCGGCCCTTGAAGGCCGCTTTGTGTGTTTGCTAACAATAAATTTGGCAGGGGAGGAAGGACTCGAACCCTCGCATGTCGGAATCAAAATCCGATGCCTTGACCAACTTGGCGACTCCCCTACACTGGCTTGCTGCCTGAACAGCACACCGAATGCAGTGTTTGCTTGTCTTTCTGTCTCAAGCAACGAATTAGATTCTAACCTATTTTCGCCACTGTTTGAGAGGATGTTCAAACAAATTTTTGCAGCTTCTTGCGATCCAGCCATTTGGCAGGGTGGATGAATCCACCGCTTGGCTCGCCAGTGCGAATATCGCGCTGCCTGAGCCCGTCATTCTAGCATGAAAATTTCTGCTTTCCAGCCAGTCAAGTCCGACTTTGATGTCGGGGCAGAAACTGGCTGCCACGGGCTGCAGGTCGTTGCGTCCATATTCATAAACACAACCGCTTGCAAAGAAGTCTCGCATTGTAGAGCAGGAAGTGTCGCGCTTCAGGTCCGGGCTGGAAAAAATTTTCGGGGTCGAGGCGCCGGTCGGCGGCTTGAGCACCAGGAAGCGGGCATCGGGCAGCTCGACCGGGGTCAGCTGCTCGCCCACGCCCTCGACCCAGGCGTTGTCGCCGCCCAGGAAGAAGGGCACGTCGGCGCCCAGCGTCAGGCCGATGCGCAGCAGCTGCTCGAGCGGCAGCTCCAGGCCCCAGAGCCGGTTGAGCGCGAGCAGGCAGGAAGCGGCGTCGCTCGACCCGCCGCCCATGCCGGCCTCCTGCGGGATGCTCTTGTCGAGCGCGACATGCGCGCCCCATTCGCAGCCCGTGGCCTGCTGCAGCGCGCGCGCTGCGCGCACGACCAGGTCGTTGTCGGGCAGCGGCTGGCCGCTGTTGCCGATGTCCTCGCGGCTGATCGCGCCGCCGGCGCGGCGCTCGAAGTGAAGGGTGTCGCACCAGTCGATCAGCATGAAGACCGACTGCAGCAGGTGGTAGCCGTCGGGGCGGCGCCCGGTGATGTGCAGGAAGAGGTTGAGCTTGGCCGGCGCGGGGACGTCCAGCAGTTGGCGCAGTGACATGTCTATGTCTATATATAGAAAGTGATCTACCTGGGGGCGCGGCGGTGCGCCGGGACTCACTGGTCGAGGATCAGCCGCAGGCTGGCGCCGGGCAGGGGATGATGGCGCTGCGCCCGCAGGCGGCCATCGGCGGCGCCGGCCAGGTCCACGCTCCAGCCTTCGGCCTCGGTCGGGTCGCCCTGCAGCCAGTCGAACAGCGCCGCCACGGGCAAGGCGGTGCCCGTCAGGTCGGTCGTCAGGGTCGCCAGGTCGGGGTAGGCCTGGCTCGAGTCCGGCCGCTGCAGCACAGCGCCTTCGGGATGCCAGCGCGCGCTCGCCAGGGTGGTGCCCAAGGGCGAGTACAGGCTCAGCTCGCCCGCCTGCGCGCTGCCGCGCAGTTCGAAACCGGCATGAAAGGCCTGGGGTGGATCGCTCTCGATCTGCAGCGAGAGCCGACCGCTCCAGCGGGCCTGCAGCTGTTCGCTGCTGGCGGTCGCGGTGGGCGGGGCGACGCTGGCGCAGCCGGAAGCCAGCGCCAGGAGCAGCAGCGCGGCAGGGAGCAGGGCGCCGCCGGCGTGGCGGCGGCGCGTGTGCGTGACTCGGTTCATGGCTGGGCTTGCAGCCGGTTGATGGTGCGCTTCAGGGTCTCGTTGTTGCCCTGCTGCTGCAGGCCTTCCTGCCAGAGCTTGCGTGCGGCATCGCGCTCGCCGGCGGTCCACAGCACCTCGCCCAGATGGGCGGCGATCTCGGCGTCGGGCCGCTTGGCGTAGGCCGCCTGCAGCACGCGCCGGGCTTCGCCCAGGTTGCCGAGCCGGAATTCGACCCAGCCCAGGCTGTCCTGGATGAAGGGGTCGTCGGGCGCCAGCGCCAGCGCCCTCAGGATCAGCTCGCGTGCCTGCGGCAGGTCCTGGTTGCGTTCGGCCAGGGCATAGCCCAGGGCGTTGTAGGCGTGCGCGTAGTCGGGAAAGCGGTCGATCAGGTCGCGCAGGATGCGCTCCATCTGCTCGAAAAGCCCGGCTTTCTCGGCGGTCATCGCCTGTTCGTAGGCGAGGTCGGGGTCTTGCGGGAAGCGCTGCGTCGCATTCGCGTAGACCTGCAGCGCCTCGGCATAGCGGCCCAGGTCGCGCAGCAGCTGCGCTTCGGCCAGCAGCTTGCGCCGCGCATCGACGGGACCGGTTTCGGGCAGCTCATGCAGCAGCGCGCGGGCCTCGTCCACGCGCCCTGCGCGCGCGAGCAGGGAGGCGCGCCGCAGCTGGATCGCTTCCCGCGCCTCGCTGTCATCGATGCCGTCCAGCCAGGCCTGGGCGTCGGCCAGGCGGCCCTGTCGCTCGGCGATCTGGGACAGCAGCAGCCGGGCCTGGATGTGTCCGCGCGTGCCCATTTCGGGGCGCGCCGGCGGCAGCGACAGGTACTTTTCCAGCGAGACCGCAGCCTCGCCGATGTTGCCGAGCTGCAGCTGCAGCAAGCCCTGCAGCAGCCAGGGCTCGGCTTGCCTGGACGGCTGGCGGGTCAGGAGCAGCAACTGGCGCTGGGCGTCGGCGTAGCGCCGCTGTTCGATCAGCAGGCGCGAGAGCTCGAGCCGGACCGGGCGCTGGGTCGCGGCGTCGAAATCGTCGAGCATGTGCAGCAGCAGCGCCTCGGCGCCGCTTTGCCGTTGCTCGACGAGCACGAGTGTCAGCCAGGCCGGCAGCAGCGACTTGCTGTCCAGCGCATGGCCATGCTGGGCGGAATCGAGTGCCTGGGCCGGCTGCCCGGCTGCCAGCTGCAGCCGGCCCAGGCTGGTCCAGGCCGCCGCGGCGTTGGCACCAGTCTTGCCGGCTTCCTGCAGCACCGGGGCGGCGGCCTTGAGCGCCGCCGCCTTGTCGCCCAGGCGCGCGAGCAGCTGGGGCAGTGCCTGGATCAGATCGTTGCGCTCATTGGCGGGGGTCAGGCGCAGCAGCGTGCGCAGGGGGGGGGTGAGCTCGGCCGGGCGGTTCAGCGCCAGCAGGATCTGCACCAGATAGCGCTGCGCCTCGATCGAGCGCGGCTGCGCCTCGGCCCAGGCGCGGGCGGCCTGCAGCGCCGATTCGCCCGAGCGCGCCTGCAGCGCGATGTCGGTCGCGCGCCGGAACAGTTCAGGCCGGCGGGTCTTGCGCGCGGCATCGAGCAGCAGCGAGAAGCCGGCGCCGGGTTCTCCCTGCGTCACCTGCAGCTCGCCGACCAGCAGCTGGTAGAACAGCTGGGCGTTCAGTTCCGAGTTCGCGGGCGGCGCGTCAGGCTTGGTGTCGTCCGGGGCCGGCTGGCTGTAGGCAGCGCTGCTGCTGCAAACGGCCAGTGCCAGGGAGCAAACCAGGACCCGCCGGCGCCAGTGCGCGGAGCGATCGGTTCGGGCGCGACCCGAAGGGGTGCTCGGGGGCTGGGGCAGGGAGCAATCCATCGACGCATGATAATTGAAGCTCAGCCTTCACGCTCCCCCCTGACCATGCCAGAACTGCCCGAAGTAGAAGTCACGCGCCGCAGCTTTGCCGAACGCATCGCAGGCGCACGGATCGAGCGCGTCAGCCTGGGCAAGCCGCTGCGCTGGCCGCTGGGGCAGGATCCGGCCGAACTGGCGGGGCGGACCGTGCTGGGGGTGCGCCGTCGCGGCAAGTACCTGCTGCTCGATCTCGACCGTGGCCTGCTGCTGATCCATCTCGGCATGTCGGGCAGCCTGGCGTTCGCGCCCGGCCTGCCCGCGCCAGGGCCCCACGACCACTTCGACCTCCTTACCAGCCGCGGACAGCTGCGCCTGCACGACCCGCGCCGTTTCGGCGCCGTGGTCTGGGCCGAATCCGAGGGGGCTCCCGAAGCGCGCAAGCTGCTCGGCAAGCTCGGCGTCGAGCCGCTGAGCGAGGCCTTCGACGCCGAGCAGTTCTGGCGCGCGCTGCGCCAGCGTCGTGCGAGCATCAAGCAGGTGCTGCTGGCCGGCGACATCGTCGTCGGCGTCGGCAACATCTATGCGTCGGAGGCGCTGTTCGCCGCCGGCATACGGCCGACGCTGAGCGCGGCGCGCCTGAGCCGGCCGCGCGCCGAGCGCCTGCATCGCGCGATCCGCGAGGTGCTCGCGCGCGCGCTCGAGCGGGGCGGCAGCACGCTGCGCGACTTCTCCAGCGCCGAGGGCAAGACCGGCTATTTCCAGCTCGAGGCCATGGTCTACGACCGCGCGGGCCAGCCCTGCCGCGTCTGCGGCACTGCCATCCGCGTCCTGCGCCAGGGGCAGCGCTCGACCTTTTTCTGTTCCAGCTGCCAGACCTTCTGAGATTTCCCTTTCCTTCATGTCCCTCGCTCATCCTTTGGCCGCATCCGCTCTCGACTTTTTCCCGCTGCTGGTGGACTGGCAGCGCCGCCACGGCCGCAGCGGCCTGCCCTGGCAGGGCACGCGCGATCCCTACCGCGTCTGGCTGTCGGAGATCATGCTGCAGCAGACCCAGGTCGCGACCGTGCTGGGCTACTACCCGCGCTTCATCGAGCGCTTTCCCGACGTGCGGGCGCTGGCCGGCGCGCCGCTGGAGGCGGTGCTCGCGCTCTGGAGCGGGCTGGGCTACTACAGCCGCGCGCGCAACCTGCACCGTTGTGCCCAGACGGTGGTCGAGCAGTGGGGCGGCGCCTTCCCGGCCAGCGCGCAGCAGCTCGAGACCCTGCCCGGCATAGGCCGCTCGACCGCGGCGGCGATCGCGGCCTTCTGCTTCGGCGAGCGCATCTCCATCCTCGACGGCAACGTCAAGCGGGTGCTGTCGCGCCTGCTGGCCTTCGATGGCGACCTGGCCGTCGCGGCGCAGGAGCGCCGGCTCTGGGAACTGGCGCAGGGCCTGCTGCCGCCGGCGCCCACGGCCGACGAGATGGTGGCCTGGACCCAGGGGCTGATGGACCTCGGCTCCAGCCTGTGCTCGCGCAGCCGGCCCGACTGCGCCTCCTGCCCCGGCGCCGCCCTGTGCCAGGCGCGCGCGCAGGGCCGCAGCGCCGAGCTTCCCGTCAGGAGCCGCAAGCTCAAGCGCAGCACGCTCGAGTGGTGGTGGTTCATCCTGCGCCGCGGCGACGGCGCGGTCTGGCTGGAGCAGCGCCCGGCCGACGGCATCTGGGCCGGCCTCTACAGCCTGCCGACCTATTCCTCGCGCGCGGAGGGGCTGGCGGCGCTGGGCGGCGAGGCCGCCCTGCTGCGCGAGCACGACACCGTGCGCCATGTCCTGACGCACCGCGACCTGGTGCTGCGCCCGCTCGAGCTCGACTGGTCGCAGGCTCGGCTGCAGGAAGCCGCGCCTGCGGCACCGGCCGCGGCCGGGCTCTGGGTGCGCCGCGGCGCCGAGCTCGACATCGGCCTGCCCGCGCCGCTGCGCAGCCTGCTGGAGCGCGTGCTGCCGGCCTGAGCGCGCGTCGCGCGGCCGGGCCTCAGTGTCCGGACAGCCTGAGCGCGTCGAGCTCGCGGTGGCGGCGCTGCACCGCCCATTCGGCGCTGAAATGCCGGGCCAGCTCCTCGACCAGGTAGACCGAGCGGTGCTGGCCGCCGGTGCAGCCTATGCCGACCGTGACGTAGCTGCGATGGTCGTTCACCATGGCCGGCAGCCAGCGGTTCAGGAAGTTGGTGATCTGCACCTGCATGTCCTGCACCGCCGGCTCCAGGCACAGGAAGTCGGCCACCGGGGTGTCCAGCCCGGTCAGCGGCCTGAGCTCGGGCTCGTAGTGCGGATTCGGCAGCATGCGCACGTCGAACACGAAGTCGGCGTCCATCGGGATGCCGCGCTTGAAGGCGAAGGACTCGAACACCAGGGTCAGCTTGGACGGGTCGTGGTCGAGCAGCTTCTTGACCTCGCTGCGCAGGTGCGAGGCCTTGCGCATGCTGGTGTCGATCACGAGCGCGCGCTCGCGCAGGTCGGCCAGCAGTTCGCGTTCCAGCTCGATCGCCTCGATCAGGGCGCGGCTCTGGTCCGCGGTGTCCTTGAGCGAGAGCGGGTGCATGCGCCGCGTCTCGGAGAAGCGCCGCACCAGCGTGTCGTTGGTGGCGTCGAGGAACAGGATGATCAGCGGCTGGCCGCTCTGCCGGATCTTCTTGATGTGCGCCGGCAGGCCGGGCAGGGCGCTGGCGCTGCGCACGTCGATGGCCACCGCGACGCGCTCGGTGCGGTGCTCCTGCGCGACCGCGACGAAGGATTCGAGCAGCTCGGGCGGCAGGTTGTCGACGCAGTAGAAGCCCGAGTCCTCCAGCGCGTGCAGCGCGACCGACTTGCCCGAACCCGACATGCCGGTGATCACCACCAGCTGCATGCTGGACTTCTGTGCGCTCATGGCTGCAGCATCTCGCGTGCGTGCGCCAGCGAGGCCTCCGACAGCCGCTCGCCGCCCAGCATGCGCGCGAGCTCCTGGACCCTGGCCTCCTCGTCGATCACGCGCACCTCGCTCGCGGTGCCTTGCTCGTCCTGCTTCTTGGCCACGAAGAGGTGGTGGTCGGCGCTGGCCGCCACCTGCGGCAGGTGGGTCACCGCCAGCACCTGGCGGTCCTGGCCGAGCTGGCGCATCAGCCGGCCCACGGTCTGCGCGACCGCGCCGCCGATGCCGCTGTCGACCTCGTCGAAGATCAGCGTCGGCGCGTGCCCCAGGCGGCTGGTGGTGACCGAGATCGCCAGCGCGATGCGCGAGAGCTCGCCGCCCGACGCCACCTTGCCGACCGGGCGCGGCGTGCTGCCCGGGTGGCCGGCGACCAGGAACTCGACGTTTTCCAGCCCGTGCGCCTGCGGCTCGGGCAGGGCGGCCAGGCGCGCCTCGAAGCGCCCGCCCGCCATGCCCAGGCCCTGCATCGCGGCCGTGATCTCCTGCGACAGCCTGGTCGCCGCCTGCGCGCGCGCGCTGCTGAGCTGCCTGGCCGCGATCAGCAGCGCCTTGTGCGCGGCGCGCTCGGCCTGCTGCAGGCCGTCGACGTCGCTGCTGCGGTCGAGCTCGGCGAGCTGGCGCTTCCACTGCGCCAGGCGGCCTGGCAGCTCCTCGGGCGGGAGCCGGAAGCGCCGCGCCAGCGACAGCCACAGCGACAGGCGCTGGTCCAGCGCCTCGAGCGCGGCCGGGTCGAGCTCGGTGTGGCTGGCGTGGTGCTGCAGGTCGTGGCAGGCGTCCCCGATCTGGGCCAGCGCGCCCTGCAGCACGCCGGCGATCTCGCCGAAGCGCGGCTCGATGTGCTGCTGCTCCTGCAGCGCCTGCAAGGCGCGATGCAGCAGGCTGGTGGCCGAACCCTCGTCCTCGTCGAGCACCTGCAGCGCGGTCTGAGCGGCATCGATCAGGCCCTGCGCATGCGCCAGGCGCCCGTGCTGCAGGTTGAGCTCGTCCCATTCGTCCGCGCCCGGCGCCAGCCTGGCCAGCTCGGCGATCTGCCACTGCAGGCGCTCGCGCTCCTGCTGCAACGTGGCCTGCTGCTGCTGCGCCTGCTCGAGCGCGCGCAGCGCCTCGCGCCAGTCGTGCCAGAGCCCGCGCAGCTCGGCGCACGATAGGCGGCCGTAGTCGTCGAGCAGCTGGCGCACGGCGTCGGGCCGGGTCAGGCTCTGCCAGGCATGCTGGCCGTGGATGTCGACCAGTTCGTCGGCCAGCGCCTTGAGCTGCGCCAGTGTCGCGGCGCCGCCGTTGATCCAGGCGCGGCTGCGGCCCTGGCGGTCGATGTTGCGCTTGAGCAGCAGGGGCTCGCCGGGCTCGGCGGCGAAGCCGTTGTCTTCCAGCCAGGCCTGCGCCGCGGCCGGGACGTCGAACTCGGCCGCGATCTCGCAGCGCGGCGCGCCTTCGCGCACCACGCCGGCGTCGGCGCGCACGCCCAGCGCGAACTGCAGCGCGTCGATCAGGATCGACTTGCCGGCGCCGGTCTCGCCGGTCAGCACAGTGAAGCCGGGGCGCAGGTCGAGTTCGAGTTCGCGCACGATCACGAAGTCGCGCAGCGTCATGTGTCGCAGGCTCATGCGGTCATTCCCTCGTTCCAGTGCAGCTTCTTGCGCAGGGTGTCGAAATAGCTCCAGCCCTTGGGGTGCAGCAGGCAGAGCTCGTAGGGCGCGCGCCGCACCGTGATGCGGTCGCCGCGCAGCAGGCTGGTGAAGGTCTGCATGTCGAAGTTGGCGCTGGCGTCGCGCCCGTTGACCAGTTCGAGCGCGATCTCGCCGCTGGCCGGCAGCACGATCGGGCGGTTGGAGAGCGTGTGCGGCGCGATCGGCGCCATGATCCAGCCGTCGATCGCCGGGTGCAGCAGCGAGCCGCCGACCGAGAGCGTGTAGGCGGTCGAGCCGGTCGGGGTAGCGATGATCAGGCCGTCGGCGCGCTGGTTGGCGACGAAGCGGCCGTCGACCTCGACGCGCAGCTCGATCATGCTCGGCGCGCTGCCGCGGCTGACCACCACGTCGTTGATCGCGATCGCGTCGAACACGCAGTCGCCGTCGCGCCAGACGCTGGCGTGGATCAGGCTGCGGTGGTCCTCCTCGTATTCGCCATGCAGGATCGGGCAGAGGTGGGTCTCGAAGTCGGCCAGCGGGATGTCGGTGATGAAACCCAGCCGTCCCTGGTTGATGCCGACCACCGGCACGCCGAAGCGCGCGAGCTTGCGGCCTATGCCCAGCATGGTGCCGTCGCCGCCGGTCACGAGCGCGAGGTCGCATTGCGCGCCGATGCCGTTGGGCGTCAGGCAGTTGAACTGGGTCAGTCCGGTGTTGAGGGCGGTGTCGCGCTCGATCGACACCTCGCAGCCCATCGAGTGCAGGAAGTGCGCCATGCGCTCGAGGGCGTCGCGCGAGCCGGCGGCCTGATACTTGCCCACCAGTGCCACATGGCGAAAGCGGGACTTGCCGGCCCGGCCTGTCTCGGGGGCCGGGCTTGATGTAGGCAGATTCATCCTCAAATTACATCACAAGCTTTTTTAAAATGGTCCGCATGTTAGACGACCGCTCCAAACTGCTGCTCAAGACCCTGGTCGAGCGCTACATCGCCGATGGCGAGCCGGTGGGGTCGCGCACGCTCTCGCGCGCGGCCGGGCTGGAGCTGTCGCCGGCGACCATACGCAATGTGATGAGCGACCTCGAGGAGCTCGGGCTGATCGCCAGTCCGCACACCTCGGCCGGGCGCATTCCGACCGCGCGCGGCTACCGGCTCTTCGTCGACACCATGCTGACCGTGCGGCGCGACCAGATCGCGGGCGTCGAGGGCCTGTCCGGCTCGGGCATCGCGGCCGAGCAGCCGCGCCAGGTGCTGAGCCAGGCCGCGCAGATGCTGTCCAGCCTGTCGCACTTCGTCGGCGTGGTCATGACGCCGCGCCGCCCCTCGGTGTTCCGTCACATCGAGTTCCTGAGCCTGTCGGAGCGGCGCGTGCTGGTGATCCTGGTCTCGCCCGACGGCGACGTGCAGAACCGCGTCATCCACACCCAGGCCGAATACGGCCAGTCGCAGCTGCAGGAGGCGGCCAACTTCCTCAACGCCAACTATTCCGGGCTGACCATGGACGAGGTGCGCGCGCGCCTCAAGACCGAGGTCGATGCGCTGCGCGGCGAGATCGCCTCGCTGATGGTCAAGGCGGTCGACGCTGGCAGCGAGGCGATGGGGCGCGACGACGTGGTCGTCGCCGGCGAGCGCAACCTGCTGTCGGTCAGCGAGTTCACGCACGACATGGGCCACCTGCGCAAGATGTTCGACCTGTTCGAGCAGAAGACGCAGCTGATGCGCCTGCTCGAGGTCTCCAACCAGGCCGAGGGCGTGCGCATCTTCATCGGCGGCGAGAGCCAGGTCGTGCCGTTCGAGGAACTGTCGGTCGTCAGCGCCCCCTATGCGGTCAATGGCGAGGTGGTCGGCACGCTGGGCGTGATCGGCCCGCAGCGCATGCATTACGACCGCATGATCCAGATCGTCGACATCACGGCGAAATTGGTCAGCAACGCGCTGAGCCACGGCAAGTAGACGCTAGAATCCGAGGCTTGGTTCGGGGCGTTAGCTCAGTTGGTCAGAGCAGAGGACTCATAATCCTTTGGTCGTAGGTTCAAGTCCTACACGCCCTACCAATGAAATCAAGAACTTGGCCCGGTTTTTCGACTGGGCTTTGTTGTTTCTGGTGAGTCATATAGCCACCATGTAGCCACTGGTACAGGGTTTCGCCCATCCTGCCACCCCCAGCGCCAGCCCTCGGCGCAAAGAAAAACCGGCGCAAGGCCGGTCGGGTGGTGCTGCTGGCGCAGTGTTGGGCGACTCGAACGTCCGCAAAGGAGTGCATGCACCCCTTCACAAACGCTCAATCCGCAGTGATCCCCGCCGCCTTGATGGTCTTGGCCCAGTACTCGGTCTCGCGCTTGACCAGCGCGTCCAGCGCCTCCGGCGGCAGGTAGCGCAGCTCGACGCCGGCCGCGGCGGCACGGGTCCTGGTGTCGGCCTGCTCCAGCGACTGCTTGATGCTGGCGGTGAGCTTGGCGATCACGTCGGGCGGCGTGCCGGCCGGAGCGAACAGGCCCACCCAGGCCTCCAGCTCGAAGCCTTTGAGGCCCGCCTCGGCGGTGGTGGGCACGTTGGGCAGGCCCGGGTGGCGGGTCTTGCCGGTGACGGCGAAGGCCTTGAGCTTGCCGCTTTGCACGTGCTGCATCACCGCGGGCGGCGTGGTCATGAACACCTGCACCTGGCCGGCCAGCACGTCCTGGATGGCAGCGCCCGAGCCGCGGTAGGGAATGTGGACCATGCTGGTGCCGGTCTGCGCCTTGAACATCTCGGTGCCGATGTGCGAGAGCGAGCCATTGCCCTGCGAGGCATAGCTCAGGCGGCCAGGGTTCTTCTTCAGGTAGGCGATGAACTCATTGAGGTTGTTCGCCGGCACCGAGGGGTGGACCGCGATCACGTTGGTGGCGGCGGTGAACAGGGCCACCGGCACCAGGTCCTTCTGCGACCAGGGCAGCTTGGGCGTGAGCGAGGGGTTGCCCACGTGGTAGGCCGAATAGGAGACCAGCAGCGTGTAGCCGTCGGGCGCCGAGCGCGCCACGTGGCCGTAGGCCACGTTGCCGCTGCCGCCGGCGCGGTTGTCCACCACCACGGTGCCATTGAGGACGCGCGCCAGCGGCTCCGACAGCAGGCGCGCCGAGGTGTCCACCACGCCGCCGGGCGGATTGGGCACGATCAGGTTGACGGGCTTGGTGGGGTAGCCCTGGGCCAGGGCCAGCGGGCCCAGGAGGGTGGCGGCGCCGGCCACGAGGGCGTTGCGCAGGAAGGGGCGGCGGTTCATGGTGTCTCCATCGTTCTTTGTCTGGGCGGGGGATCAGTAGCGGCCAGAGAGTAACGCACCGGCGCCGGGCACCCGGCGCTCCAGGCCCAGGTGCCTGAGGAGCGACCACGTGGTGCACACCGCGCTGGAGACCACCGGCAGGCCGCTGGCCTGCTCGATCAGGGGCACGGAGGCCAGCGAGGGCATCTGCACGCAGGCCGAGGCAACGATGGCGTCCACGCCGGTCAGGTCCAGTTGCCTCCACAGGTCGGCGGGGGCGCGGGGATCGCGCGCGCCGACGGCCAGGTTGTCGTGGATCTCCAGCGAGATGCTGTCGACCACCTCGATGCCCTCGGCCTGGATGTAGTCGATGACGAGCTGGGTCAGCGGCTTCATGTAGGGCGTGATGATGGCCACGCGCTTGGCGCCGAGGGCCTGCAGGCCCTCGACCAGCGCGCCGGCGCTGGTGGTGACCGGGGCCGGCTCGCCGTTGCCGGCGGCCACCTCGCCCAGGCGGCGTTGCGACTCGCGGTGGTAGCCCAGGCCCATGCTCATGATGGCCACCAGGCAGGCATAGCCCATGACATCCATGCGCGCGTCGGACAGCTCCAGCGCGCAGCGGTCGGAGTCGCGGTCCATGGCCTCGAGCTGCTCCTTGGTCACCTGCTTCATGCGCATGCGGCTGGAGTGGAAGGTGAAGCGCTCGGGCAGCACCTGCTCGCGGGCCCGCAGCATGGCGGGGATCTCGGTTTCCATCGTGGTGTTGGAGCTCGGCACGAT
>JBEEPT010000131.1:0-47678 GCA_041190985.1 Pseudomonadota bacterium | reverse complement strand
ACCAACCGCCATCCCTTCGACGTGGTCGAGGGCGAGGCCGAGATCGTGGCCGGCCACATGGTCGAGTACTCGGGCATGGGCTTCGCGATCTTCTTCCTGGCCGAATACGCCAGCATGTGGCTGGTCTCGGTGCTGGCCGTGCTGCTGTTCCTGGGGGGCTGGCTGTCGCCGGTCGCTGCGCTGGACTTCATCCCGGGCTGGATCTGGCTGGGCCTCAAGAGCTTCCTGATCATGTCCGCCTTCATCTGGATCCGCGCCACCTTCCCGCGTTTCCGCTATGACCAGATCATGCGTCTGGGCTGGAAGATCTTCATCCCCGTGACCCTGGTCTGGATGCTGCTGGTCGGCTTCCTGATGCAGTCTTCCTGGAACATCTGGAAGTAAGAGGGGCCCGTCACATGTCTGCAACCACCACCTCCAACGCCGTCGCGCCGTTCTCCCTGAAGGACTTCTTCAAGAGCTTCATGCTCGTCGAGCTCTTCAAGGGCATGGCGCTGACCGGACGCTACACCTTCCGCCGCAAGGTCACGATCGAGTTCCCCGAGGAAAAGACCCCGCTGTCGCCGCGCTTCCGCGGCCTGCACGCCCAGCGCCGCTACGAAAACGGCGAGGAGCGCTGCATCGCCTGCAAGCTGTGCGAGGCGGTCTGCCCGGCGATGGCGATCACGATCGAGGCCGGTCCGCGCCAGGACGACGGCTCGCGCCGCACCACGCGCTACGACATCGACCTGACCAAGTGCATCTTCTGCGGCTTCTGCGAGGAGGCCTGCCCGGTCGACGCGATCGTCGAGACCCAGATCCTCGAATACCACGGCGAGAAGCGCGGCGACCTGTACTTCACCAAGGACATGCTGCTCGCGGTCGGCGACAAGTACGAAAAAGAGATCGCCGCAGCCAAGGCCGCGGACGCCAAGTACCGCTGAGCCCAGAGGACCACCATGGATTACCAGACCGGCTTTTTCTATTTCTTCTCGGCAGTGCTGCTGTTCGCGGCCTTCCGTACCATCACCGCGCGCAGCCCCGTGCACGCGGTGCTCTACCTGATGCTGGCCTTCTCGCAGGCAGCCGCCATCTGGCTGCTGCTCAAGGCCGAGTTCCTCGGCATCACCCTGGTGCTCGTCTACCTGGGCGCCGTGATGGTGCTGTTCCTCTTCGTCGTCATGATGCTGGACATCAACGTCGAGGAGATGCGCGTCGGCTTCTGGAAGAACTTCCCGCTCGCGGCGCTCATGGGCGTCCTGGTCAGCGCCGAGCTGATCGCCGTGGTGTGGGCGGGCTATCCCAGCATGACCGTCAACCCCGAGGTCGCCCATAGCGCGATGCACCTGGCCGACCACAACAACACGCGTGAACTGGGCAAGCTGATGTACAGCGCCTACCTGTTCCCGGTCGAGATCGCCGCCGTCGTGCTGCTGGTCGCGATGATCGCCGCCATCGGCCTGACCCTGCGTGCGCGCAAGGACAGCAAGGCGATCGATCCGTCGCTGCAGGTCAGGGTCCGCGCCGCCGACCGCCTCGAAGTCGTGAAGCTGCAGGCAACCCGCCGCGCACAACAGCAGGAGAGCCAAGCATGAGCCTGACCCTCGGACATTTCCTCTCGCTCGGCGCGATCCTGTTCGCGCTGTCGGTGGTGGGCATTTTCCTGAACCGCAAGAACTTGATCGTGCTGCTGATGGCCATCGAGCTGATGCTGCTGGCGGTCAACATGAACTTCGTCGCCTTCGCCCACTACCTGGGCGACCTCAACGGCCAGCTGTTCGTGTTCTTCATCCTGACCGTGGCGGCCGCCGAATCGGCGATCGGCCTGGCGATCCTGGTGCTGCTGTTCCGCAACAAGTCGTCCATCAACGTGGATGAGCTCAACACGCTCAAGGGCTAAGGGCTCAAGGGTTTTACGCTAAGTGACAACAATGAGTACAAGCCTTTCTGCATCCACCTTGCTGGCGGTGCCCCTGGCGCCGCTGGCGGGCTCTGCGCTGGCCGGCATCCTCGGCACCCATTTCGGCGGCAACCTGATCGGGCGGCGCGCCTCCCACTGCGCGACCATCCTGGGCGTGCTGGTGGCCTTCATCCTGTCGGCGCTGACCTTCCAGAGCGTGGCCTTCGACGGCGCGCGCTTCAACGAGACCATCTACGAATGGATGGTCGTCGGTGGCCTGAAGATGGAAATCGGCTTCATGATCGACGGCCTGACCGCGATGATGATGTGCGTCGTCACCTTCGTCTCGCTGATGGTGCACCTCTACACCATCGGCTACATGGAGGAGGACGAGGGCTACAACCGCTTCTTCGCCTACATCTCGCTGTTCACCTTCAGCATGCTCATGCTGGTCATGAGCAACAACCTGCTGCAGCTGTTCTTCGGCTGGGAAGCCGTGGGCCTGGTGTCCTACCTGCTGATCGGCTTCTGGTTCAACAAGCCGACCGCGATCTTCGCCAACATGAAGGCCTTCCTGGTCAACCGGGTCGGCGACTTCGGCTTCATCCTCGGCATCGGCCTGCTGGCCGCCTACAGCGGCAGCCTGAACTACACCGAGATCTTCGCCAAGGCACCGGAACTCGCCGCGATCGAGTTCCCCTGGTACATCTTCGGCAAGGAGGCGATGCTGGTGACCGTGATCGGCATCTGCCTGTTCATCGGCGCGATGGGCAAGTCGGCGCAGTTCCCGCTGCACGTCTGGCTGCCGGACTCGATGGAAGGTCCGACCCCGATCTCGGCCCTGATCCACGCCGCCACCATGGTGACCGCCGGCATCTTCATGGTCTCGCGCATGTCGCCGATCTATGAACTGAGCGACACCGCGCTGAACTTCATCATGGTGATCGGCTCGATCACGGCGCTGTTCATGGGCTTCCTGGGCATCATCCAGAACGACATCAAGCGCGTCGTCGCCTACTCGACCCTGTCGCAGCTGGGCTACATGACCGTCGCGCTCGGCGCCTCGGCCTACTCGGTCGCGGTGTTCCACCTGATGACCCACGCCTTCTTCAAGGCCCTGCTGTTCCTCGCTGCCGGCTCCGTCATCATGGGCCTGCACCACAACCAGGACATCCGCTGGATGGGTGGCGTGCGCAAGTACATGCCCATCACCTGGCTGACCTCGCTGCTGGGCACCCTGGCGCTGATCGGCACCCCGCTGTTCTCGGGCTTCTACTCGAAGGACAGCATCATCGAGGCGGTGGAGTTCAGCCACCTGCCGGCCGCCCACTTCGCGCACTTCGCCGTCATGGCCGGCGTGTTCGTGACCTCGTTCTATTCGTTCCGCCTCTACTTCCTGGTCTTCCATGGCAAGGAGCGCTACGACCAGAATCCGGAGCCGCACCACCACGATGACGACGAGGAACCCGATCCGCATCACCACCGTGACGAGCACACCAAGCCGCACGAGTCGCCCTGGGTCGTGACCCTGCCGCTGCTGCTGCTGGCCATTCCCTCGGTGCTGATCGGCTTCTTCACGATCGAGCCCATGCTGTTCGGCGACTTCCTGAAGGACGCGATCACCATCAACGCCGAGCTCCACCCCGCGGTCGAGACCCTGGCCGAGGAGTTCCACGGCCCGATCGCGATGGCCGCGCACGCGTTGAGCACCGCGCCGTTCTGGCTGGCCCTGGCCGGCGCCGTGACCGCCTGGTACATGTACCTGATCAACCCCGCAGTGCCGGCCTTCTTCGCCCGCGTGCTGCGCCCGCTGATCGTGATCCTGGAGAACAAGTACTTCATGGACTGGATCAACGAGAACGTGCTCGCCAAGGCCGCGCGCGGCTTGGGCCTGGGCCTGTGGAAGGGCGGCGACCGCGGCATCATCGAAGGCGCCGTCGTCAACCTGAGCTGGAAGATCGTGGGCGCGGTCGCCTCCGTGGCCCGCCGCTTCCAGACCGGCTACCTGTATCACTACGCGTTCGTGATGATCGCGGGCGTGCTGGCCTTCATGACGTATTTCGTGTGGCTCGCCAAATAAGGAGAAGAACAAGATGGGTTTGTTGAGCCTTGCGATTTGGACGCCGATCGTCTTCGGCGTCGTCCTGCTGGCCATGGGCGGCGACAAGCGCGAATCCGGTGCGGTGCGCTGGCTGGCGCTGCTCGGCGCCGTGGCGGGCCTGGCCGTCACGGTTCCGCTCTATACCGGCTTCGATGCCAGCACGGCGGCGATGCAGTTCGTCGAGCGCGTGCTGTGGATTCCCGCCTTCAACGTCCACTACCACCTGGGCCTTGACGGCATCTCGCTGTGGCTGGTGCTGCTGACCGCCTTCATCAACGTGATCGTGGTGCTGGCCGGCTGGGAAGTGATCCAGGAGCGCGTGAACCAGTACATGGGCGCCTTCCTGATCCTGTCCGGCCTGATGATCGGCGTCTTCAGCGCGCAGGACGCGATGCTGTTCTACGTCTTCTTCGAGGCGACCCTGATCCCGATGTACCTGATCATCGGCATCTGGGGCGGCCCGAACAAGATCTACGCGGCGTTCAAGTTTTTCCTCTACACCCTGCTCGGCTCGCTGCTGATGCTGGTGGCGCTGATCTACCTGTACAACGTCTCGGGCGGCAGTTTCGACCTCGCGACCTGGTACCGGATGCCGCTGGCCGCCAAGCCGCAGACCCTGCTGTTCTTCGCCTTCTTCGCCGCCTTCGCGGTCAAGGTGCCGATGTGGCCGGTGCACACCTGGCTGCCCGACGTGCACGTCGAGGCGCCCACGGGTGGCTCCGCCGTGCTGGCCGCGATCATGCTCAAGCTCGGCGCCTACGGCTTCCTGCGCTTCTCGCTGCCGATCGCGCCTGATGCGTCGCATCAGTGGGCCGGCTTCATGATCGTGCTGTCGCTGGTCGCCGTGGTCTATGTCGGCCTGGTCGCCATGGTGCAGCAGGACATGAAGAAGCTGGTCGCCTACTCCTCGGTGGCGCACATGGGCTTCGTCTCGCTGGGCTTCTTCCTGTTCAACGACCTGGCCGTTTCCGGCGCCATCGTGCAGATGATCGCCCACGGCTTCGTCTCCGCCGCGATGTTCCTCGGCATCGGCGTGCTGTACGACCGCGTGCACTCGCGCGAGATCGCTTCCTACGGCGGCGTGGTCAACACCATGCCCAAGTTCGCCGCCTTCGCGCTGCTGTTCGCGATGGCCAACTGCGGCCTGCCCGGCACCGCCGGCTTCGTCGGCGAGTGGATGGTGATCCTAGGCGCCGTCAAGGCCAACTTCTGGGTCGGCGTGATCGCCGCCAGCGCGCTGATCTTCGGCGCCGCCTACACCCTCTGGATGTTCAAGCGCGTCTACCTCGGCCCGGTCGGCAACGACGACGTCAAGGCGCTGCTCGACATCAACGGCCGCGAGTTCCTGGTGATGGCCCTGCTGGCTGTCATGGTGCTGTACATGGGCATCCATCCCAAGCCGTTCACCGACGTGATGAACGTCTCGGTGGCCGAGCTGCTCAAGCACGTGGCCGTGTCCAAGCTGCCTTGAGGCGCATCTCTCAACGTATTGAAAGAGCACAACAATGATTGACAGTACCAACTGGGCGGCGATCTACCCGGAGATGCTGCTGTTGGGCATGACCAGCTTGATCGCCCTGTTCGATCTGGCGGTCAAGACCCCGCTGCGCGGCGCGACCCATCGCCTCAGCCTGCTGACCCTGGCGCTGGTGGCAGCGCTCGAGTTCGTCCATGCCGCCAGCGGCGAGACCCTCTACGCCTTCGACGGCATGGTGGTCAACGACACCATGGGCGCGCTGCTCAAGGGCTTCGCGGCGATCGCCGTGATGGTGACGCTGATCTACGGCCGTGCCTACGCCGGTGCCCGCGACATGCTGCGCGGCGGCGAACTGTTCACGCTCTCGCTGTTCGCGCTCGGCGGCATGTTCGTGATGATCTCGGGCCACCATTTCCTGGTCACCTACCTCGGCCTGGAACTGCTGACCCTGCCGGGCTACGCGCTGGTGGCGCTGCGCCGCGACGACCTGCGCTCGACCGAAGCCGCGATGAAGTATTTCGTGCTCGGCTCGCTCGCCAGCGGCTTCCTGCTCTACGGCCTGTCGCTGGTCTACGGCGCCACCGGCTCGCTCGACCTCGCCGCCGTGCAGGAGGCGATCGCCAGCGGCACCATGGACCGCCAGGTGCTGATGCTGGGCATGGTCTTCGTCGTTTCCGGCCTGGCCTTCAAGCTCGGCGTCGTGCCCTTCCACATGTGGGTGGCCGACGTCTACCACGGCGCACCGACCGCGATCACGCTGATGATCGGCGGCGCGCCCAAGCTGGCCGCCTTCGCGATCGTGATGCGCCTGCTGGTCGAGGGACTGCTGCCGCTGGTCTGGCACTGGCAGCAGATGCTGATGGTGCTGGCCGTGGGTTCGCTGCTGATCGGCAACCTGGCCGCCGTCGCGCAGACCAACTTCAAGCGCATGCTGGCGTTCTCGACCGTGGCGCAGATGGGCTTCGTGCTGCTGTCCTTCGTCTCGGGCGTGGTCGGCCAGGACGGCAACAACATGAGCGCGGCCTACAGCTCGGCCATGTTCTACGTCATCACCTACGTGCTGACGACGCTGGCGACCTTCGGCGTGGTCCTGCTGCTGGCGCGCGAGGGCTTCGAGTCAGAGGAGATCTCCGACCTGGCTGGTCTGAACCAGCGCAGCCCGCTGTACGCCGGCGTGCTGACCGCCTGCATGTTCTCGCTCGCCGGCGTGCCGCCGCTGGTCGGTTTCTACGCCAAGTTCTCGGTGCTGCAGTCGCTGCTCAACGCCGGCGGGGGCATCCACACCGGCCTGACCGTGTTCGCGGTGCTGATGTCGCTGATCGGTGCCTTCTACTACCTGCGCATCGTCAAGGTCATGTATTTCGACGAGCCGACGCAGACGGCCGCGATCGAGGCGCCGACCGATGTGCGCCTGGTGCTGAGCATGAACGGCGCGCTGGTGCTGGTGCTCGGCCTGGTGCCGGGCGGCCTGATGACGCTGTGCGACCAGGCCATACTCGCACTCTGGCACTGAGAGGCCGGCGTCCATGAGCCAGACTTTGTCGGTCTGGATGGTATTGGCGGCTGCCTTGGCAGCCGCCAATTTGCCATTTGTGACCGAGCGTTTTCTCGGCCTGCTGCCGCAGCGCGCGACTCGCAAGGGCCTGGGCCTGCGCCTGCTCGAACTGGTCCTGCTCTACCTGCTCGTGGGCGGACTGGGGCTGGTGCTGGAGAACCGGCTGGGCCAGGTCTATCCGCAGGGCTGGGAGTTCTACGCGGTCACCGCGACGCTGTTCCTGACGCTGGCCTTCCCCGGCTTCGTCTGGCGCTATCTGGTGCGGCACTGAAATGAGCGACGACCTCCTGCCCGAGCTGCAGCCGGCGCACCTGAAGGAAACCGGGCTCGACAGCACCACGGTCTACCGCGGCCATTTCCTGCACGCGGTGCGCGACACCGTGCAGCTGCCCAATGGCGCGCACAGCGTGCGCGAGTACGTCAAGCATCCCGGCGCGGTGATGATCATCCCGCTGCTCGACGACGGCCGGGTCGTGGTCGAGCGGCAGTACCGCTATCCGCTGCAGCGCGCGATGATCGAATTCCCGGCCGGCAAGCTCGATCCGGGCGAAGACATCCTGGCCTGCGCCCGCCGCGAGCTGCGCGAGGAAACCGGCTATGTCGCGCAGGAATGGGCGCGCGCCGGCGTGCTGCATCCGGTACTGGCCTACGCCGACGAGTTCATCGAGATCTGGTTCGCGCGCGGACTGACCCTCGGCGAACGTGAGCTGGACGCCGGGGAGTTCCTCGACGTGCTCGCCGTCAGCCCGGCGCAACTGCTGGCGGCCGCGCGCGACGGCGTCCTCACCGACGCCAAGACGCTGACCGGCCTGCTCTGGCTGCAGCATGTGCAGAGCGGCGCCTGGCCGCTGCGCTGGCAGCGTGACGGCGCGCAGCTTGAGGCGCGATAATTCCCGCCATGAAGGTGCTGAACCTGGGCTGCGCCCAGTCCCATGTCTTTGAAGGCTGGTTCGGCTCGGAGTCCGACTTCCAGGGCCAGCTCGAGCGCGGCCTGCTCGAATGCCCCATGTGCGGCGACAAGACGGTTCGCAAGCTGCCGAGCGCCCCACGGCTGAACCTGAGCGGCCAGAGCGACTCCGCGCCGGCCCCGGCGCCCGTGGCAGCCGGCACGGCCGATCCGCGCGCCGGCGAACTCCAGGCCGAGTACCTGCGCGCATTGCGCGAGGTGATGGCCAGGACCGAGGACGTCGGCGAGCGCTTCGCCAGCGAGGCGCGCCGCATGCACCATGGCGAGGTCGAGCCGCGCCAGATCCGCGGCCGCGCCAGCGTGGCCGAGGCGGTCGAGCTGATCGAGGAGGGCATAGGCGTGCTGCCGCTGCCCGATCTGCCCGCGGTCAAGGATACGCTGCAGTAATCCTTCGCGCTGGCCTCAGGGGTAGAGGCCGCGCAGGTCGCGCGCGCGCAGGATGCGCTGGCAGGCGACGATGAAGGTCGCGGTGCGCAGGCTGACCCGGTGCTGCTCGGCGAGCTGCCAGACCGAGGCGAAGGCCTCGCGCATGATCTTGACCAGACGGGCGTTGATCTCGTCCTCGCTCCAGAAGTAGCTCGAGAAGTCCTGCACCCATTCGAAGTAGCTCACGGTCACGCCGCCGGCGTTGGCGATCACGTCGGGCAGCACCAGCACGCCGCGTTCGTCCAGGATGTCGTCCGCCTCGGGCGTGGTCGGGCCGTTCGCGCCCTCGATCACCATGCGTGCCTTGATGCGGCCGGCGTTGGCCGCGGTGATCTGCTGCTCCAGCGCGGCCGGGATCAGGATGTCGCAGTCGACGTCCCAGAACGCGTCCTGCGCCAGCGCCTCCGCGCCGGGAAAGCCGTGCACCGAGTGCTGCTCGCGCACATGCGCCTGCAGCGCGGCGACGTCCAGGCCGGCGCCGTTGTGGATGGTGGCCGCATGGTCCTGGACCGCGACGATGCGCGCGCCGGCCTCGGCGAACAGGCGCGCCGCCACGCCGCCGACGTTGCCGAAGCCCTGCACCGCCACGCGCGCGCCGGCGACGTCCATGCCTATGCGCCGGGCCGCCTCGATGCCGACCGTGAAGACGCCGCGCCCGGTGGCCTCGCGCCGTCCCAGCGAGCCACCGAGCTCGATCGGCTTGCCGGTCACGACCCCGGTCGCGGTCTCGCCCACGTTCATCGAATAGGTGTCCATCATCCACGCCATCACCTGTTCGTTGGTGTTGACGTCGGGGGCCGGGATGTCCTTGGTCGGGCCGATGATGATGCCGATCTCGCTGGTGTAGCGCCGCGTCACGCGCTCGAGCTCGGCGCGCGAGAGCTGGCGCGGATCGACCCGGATGCCGCCCTTGGCGCCGCCGTAGGGCACGTTGACCGCCGCGTTCTTGATCGACATCCAGGCCGACAGCGCCATCACCTCGGACAGCGTGACGTCGGGGTGGAAGCGCACGCCGCCCTTGCCGGGCCCGCGCGAGAGGTTGTGCTGGACCCGGTAGCCCTCGAAATGCGCCACGCTGCCGTCATCCATCTGGATCGGCACGTCCACGATCAGGATGCGCTTGGGGCGCTTGAGCGTGTCGACCCAGCACGCGAGCTCGCCGAGGTAGGGCGTGACGCGATCGACCTGCTGCAGGAAGATGCCCCAGGGGCCGAGCTGATCGGCCTGGAGGTAGGAGGGTAGCGGCGTGGAGACGTTGCAGTTGCTCATTCGGGCCTCTGGGTGTTGGACATGGGGAACAGCATAGGGGCGGGCGCGGCTCCTGTCCAAGGCCGCAATCTTGTCTAGTCATGCAATATTTGCATGAGATGTCGGGATGGATCGCGCCCGGGGCGCGCGGCACGCAGTGTGGCGAAGGATCGAGGCACAATCTGTGTACCACGCGTCCGAGCTCATCCAGCCTGCGCGTCCCCAACTTGTCCAGCCGCAGCCCCATACCCGACCCCAGAATTGCCCCCTTGCTGGGCATAGACACGCACCTGCCGCCGGTGCCCGAAGACAGGCTGTCCGAGCCCGCCCTGCGCGCGCGCTTCGCGGCGATGCAGGACTGGCAGCCCGAGCTCGCGCGCGACCCGCGCCTGTTCGCCGAACGGCCGCTGCGCCACGCCGCGGTGCTGGTGCCGCTGGTCGCGCGCGCCAAGCCCACGGTGCTGCTGACGCGGCGCACCGACCACCTGTCCAGCCATTCCGGCCAGGTGGCCTTTCCGGGCGGCAAGGTCGACGAGGGCGACGCCGATGCCGTGGCGGCCGCCTTGCGCGAGGCCGAGGAGGAGGTCGGTCTGCCGGCATCGCAGGTCGAGGTCCTGGGCGCGCTGCCGGACTACCTGACCGGCAGCGCCTTTCGCGTCACCCCGGTCGTGGCGTTGGTGCGGCCGGGCTACACGCTGCAGCTCAATCCGCACGAGGTTGCCGATGCCTTCGAGGTGCCGCTGGCGTTCCTGATGAACCCGGCCCACCATCGCCGCCACGGCCTCGACTGGGAGGGGCGCTGGCTGGAGTGGATCGCCATGCCCTATGACGATGCAGGTGTCGAGCGCTACATCTGGGGCGCAACCGCGGCGATGCTGCGCAATCTTTATCGTTTCCTGAGCGCCTGAGATGCGCGGTCCGGCGCTGGCGACGTCATGCGGCGCCGCTATCATCACGGCATGAATTTCTTCGCCATCTTCATTGCACTCTTGCTGGAGCAGGCCCGGCCCCTGGGCCAGGAAAATCCCGTGCATCGCATGGCGAGGGCCTGGACCCGCTGGGTCAGGCTCAGCCTGGATGCCGGCCAGGCCCAGCACGGCTGGCTGGCCTGGCTGGCGGCCGTGGGCGGGCCGACCCTGCTCACGGCGGCGGTTCACCTGCTGCTGAGCCAGTTCAGCCTGCTGCTGGACTTCGCCTGGATGGTGCTGGTGCTCTACCTGACGCTGGGCTTCCGGCAGTTCAGCCACCACTACACCGTGATTCGCGATGCGCTCGAGGCCGGTGATGAGGCCACCGCCCGCGCCGAGCTGGCCGAATGGCAGCAGGTCGATGTCGTGGATCTGCCGCGCCAGGAACTGCTGCGCCACGTGATCGAGTATTCCGCGCTGGCGGCGCACCGGCACGTCTTCGGCGTGCTGCTGAGCTTCACGCTGCTGGCCTTGCTGGGGCTGGGGCCGGCCGGTGCGGTGCTGTACCGCATGGCCGAGCGGCTCGCGCGCCGCTGGTTGCCGCGGCTGCAGGACGCGCCCAGTCCGGCGGCCCAGCAGGCTGCCGCCGTGGCGTGGCGCTGGATCGACCATTTCCCGGCGCGCGCGACCGCGCTGGCCTTTGCCGTGGTCGGCAATTTCGAGGAGGCGATCGCCGCCTGGCGCCAGGATGCGGCCCGCTTCGGCCAGCCCAACGACGGTGTGGTGCTGGCGGCCACCTCGGGCGCGATCAACGTGCGCCTGGGTGGCCGGGCCCTGGGCACGCCAACTCCGGCCGGCGACATGGCCAGCCTGACCGACGGCCGCGAGCCCCAGCTCGCGCACCTGGCCAGCCTGGTGGGCCTGGTGTGGCGTTCGGTCGTGCTCTGGCTGCTGCTGCTGGCCCTGATGACGCTGGCGCGCAGTGTCGGCTGAGCGCCGACGGTTTCAGTAGCGCGGCTGCGAGAGCTCGGCGTGGAGCTCGCCGTAGAGGCGGTAGCGGTTCTCGCTGATGCCGCCCTCGGCGCCGACGGCGTCGCGCACCGCGCAGCCCGGCTCGTGCAGGTGGGTGCAGTTGTAGAAGCGGCAGTGCCCCAGCCTGGCCTCCAGGTCGGGCATCAGGTGCGGCAGGCGGGTCGGCTCGATATGGTGCAGGCCGAACTCCTGGAAGCCGGGCGAGTCGATCAGCGCGCTCGTCTTGGCGGCGTCGACCCAGTACCAGGTGGTGCTGGTCGTGGTGTGCTTGCCGGTATTGAGCGCGCGCGAGATCTCGCCGGTCTGGGCCTGCGCCGCGGGCACCAGGCGGTTGATCAGCGTGCTCTTGCCCGCGCCCGAGGGGCCGAGCACCAGGGTGGTCCTGCCATGCAGCAGCCGCTCGAGCGCTTCCAGCCCCGTCGCAGGCTCGCCCTTGAGCGCCAGCGGCAACACCGTCTCGCCCATCGCGCGGTAGGGCGCCAGGCGCTGCCAGGCGCGCTCGAACAGGGTGCCGAGGTCGGCCTTGTTGAGCACGATCAGCGCCGGGATCCCTTCCGCGCGGGCCGCGATCAGTGCGCGCGTGAGCTGGCTCTCGGAGAACTCGGGCTCGGCTGCCAGCAGGATCAGCACCAGGTCGAGGTTGGCGGCGAAGGACTTGGTGCGGATCTCGTCCTGGCGGTAGAGCAGGTTGCGCCGCTCCTGCAGCTTCTCGATCGAGCCTTCGTCGCCGCTGGGCTGCCACCAGACGCGATCGCCGACTACGGCCTGGTTTTTCTTGCCGCGTGGATGGCAGATCAGGCGCTCGCCGTCTGCGGTTTCGACCAGGCAGTGGCGGCCGTAGGTGGCGACCACCAGGCCAGGGAGTTGCTGTGTCTTCATGAAAGGAGGCTCAGGCCTGCAGGCGGGCGATGCGCTCGGCTGCGGGTGGGTGCGAATAGTAGAAACGGGCGAACAGCGGGTCGGGGGTCAGCGTGCTGGCGTTGTCCTGGTAGAGCCGGACCAGCGCGCTGGCCAGCTCGCGGCCGTCGGCATGCTGGCAGGCATAGGCGTCGGCCTCGAACTCGTGCCGGCGCGACAGCCCGCTCAGCAGCGGCGTCACGAAGAAGCTCGCCAGCGGCGCGACGCAGACGAACAGCAGCAGGGCGAGCGCGCTGTTGGGGCCGTCGAGGTTGGGCCGCACGCCCAGGCCGCCGTAGAACCAGGGCTGCTGCGCCAGCCAGCCGAGCAGCGCGAAGCCCAGCAGGCTGCCCGCGAACAGCAACAGCAGGCGCTTGGACAGGTGACGGTGCCGGAAATGGCCCAGCTCGTGCGCCAGCACGGCGTCGATCTCGCCCGGGCCGAGCTGCTTGAGCAGGGTGTCGAAGAAGACCACCCGCTTGGCCGGGCCGAAACCGGTGAAGTAGGCGTTGGCATGCGCGCTGCGCTTGCTGCCGTCCATCACGAACAGGCCTTTGGCGTGGAAGCCGCAGCGCCTGAGCAGGGCCTCGATGCGGGCCTTCAGCGCTTCGTCGGCCAGCGGCTCGAACTTGTTGAACAGCGGCGCGATCACGGTCGGGTAGAGCAGCAGCAGCAGCAGGTTGAAGCCCAGCCAGAGTGCCCAGGCCCACAACCACCACAGCGCGCCCATGGCCTGCATCAGCCACAGCAGCAGCGCCCCGAAGGGCAGGCCGATGACGGCGCCGAGCAGCGCCGACTTGAGGCCGTCGAGCAGCCACAGGCGCAGCGTCATGCGGTTGAAGCCGTAGCGCTGCTCGATGCGGAAGGTGCGCACCCAGGCCAGCGGCAGTTCGAGCAGGGCGCCAAGAGCGAAGAAGCCGCCGAGCACGGCGACTTGCTGCAGCAGGCCGGGGCCGAGCAGCGTGCGCAGCCCCTGGTTGAGCGCGTCCAGGCCGCCCAGCAGCGTCCAGCCCAGCAGCAGGGCAGCGCCCCAGCCCTGGTCGAGCAGGTCCAGCCTGAGCTTGGCGATGGTGTAGTCGGCCGCCTTCTGATGCGCAGCCAGCTCGACCCGGGCGGCGAAGGCGGCGGGCACGGCGCCGCGGTGGAGCGCGACATGGCGGACCTGGCGGCTCGCGAGCCAAAGATGCGTCAGCAGCCTGGCCAGCAGCAGGGCGCAGAAGGCCAGGGTCCAGGCAAACGCGTGGGAACGGGGGGGGAAATCCATGGAAGCGAGTCTAGCGAAAGGCGGGGCGTGCGGTCGTGCGATCGGCGAAAATCGGTCCCATGAGCACGAACACCCCTGACACCCCCCCCATCGCCCCGTCCGAGGCTCCCGCGCACCTGACCAAGAGCGACCAGAACCTGGTCTGGCTGGACTGCGAGATGACCGGGCTCAACCCCGAGACCGACCGGCTGCTCGAGATCGCGGTGGTGATCACCGGGCCCGGCCTGACGCCGCGCGTCGAGGGTCCGGTGCTGGCGATACACCAGAGCGACGTCGTGCTCGACGCCATGGACGCCTGGAACAAGGGCACCCACGGCAAGAGCGGGCTGATCAACCGGGTCCGGGCCAGCGCGACCACCGAGGCCGACGCCGAGGAGCAGATCATCGAATTCATTCGCAAATACGTGCCCAAGGGCGCGTCGCCGATGTGCGGTAACTCGATCGGCCAGGACCGCCGCTTCCTGGTCAGGTACATGCCCAAGCTCGAAGCCTATTTCCACTACCGCAACCTTGACGTCAGCACGCTCAAGGAGCTGGCCAAGCGCTGGCGGCCCGAGGTCTACAAGGCCTTCAAGAAGCACCAGCGCCATACGGCGCTGGCCGACGTGCACGAGTCCATCGACGAACTCGTGCACTACCGCGAACACTTCCTGCGCTGATCAGGCGAACAGCTGCAGGCTGATCCAGTAGGCCACGGCAGCGACCGTGGCCGAGGCCGGGATCGTCAGGATCCAGGCCCAGACGATGTTGCCTGCCACGCCCCAGCGCACCGCGCTCAGGCGCTGCACCGAGCCGACGCCGACGATGGCGCCGGTGATGGTGTGGGTGGTCGAGACCGGCACGCCGATCGCGGTTGCCAGGAACAGCGTGATCGCGCCGCCGGTCTCGGCGCAGAAGCCGCCGACCGGCTTGAGCTTGGTGATCTTCTGCCCCATGGTCCGGACGATGCGCCAGCCCCCGAACATGGTGCCGGCGCCGATCGCCGCGTAGCAGGCGATGATGGTCCAGCCCGGCGGCGCCTTGTCCTCGCTCGCGGCGTAGCCGGTCGCGATCAGCAGCATCCAGATGATGCCTATGGTCTTTTGCGCGTCGTTGCCGCCGTGGCCCAGGCTGTAGGCGCCGGCCGATACCAACTGCAGGCGACGGAACCAGCGGTCCACCTTGGACGGCGTGAAGCGACGGCAGGTCCAGGCCACGATCACCATCATCAGCGAGCCGAACACGAAGCCCAGCAGCGGCGAGACGAAGATGAAGGTCACGGTCTTGATGATGCCGGCCGAGACCAGCTTGCTGGCGCCGGCCTTGGCGATCACCGCGCCCACGATGCCGCCGATCAGCGCATGCGAGGAACTGCTCGGGATGCCGTAGTACCAGGTGATCACGTTCCAGGTGATCGCGCCGGCCAGCGCGCCGAAGACCACGTGCGTGTCGACCACGCCGGGCTCGGCGATGTTCTTGCCCACGGTGGCCGCCACGCTGAGGTGGAAGATGAAGATCGCGACGAAGTTGAAGAAGGCCGCGAAGGCCACGGCCTGAGTCGGCTTGAGCACGCCGGTCGAGACCACGGTCGCGATCGAGTTGGCCGCGTCATGGAAGCCGTTCATGAAGTCGAACAGCAGGGCCATCGCCACCAGCATGGCGATGACCCAGAAGGCCACCTGCATGGATGTCATGGTGGTCTCCCGGATCAGGAGTTCTCGAGGATCACGCCCTCGATCAGGTTGGCCACGTCCTCGCAGCGGTCGGTGATCGACTCGAGCATCTCGTAGATGGCCTTGAGCTTGATCAGCTCGCGCACGTCGGTTTCCTCGCGGAACAGCTTGCTCATCGCGGTGCGCAGCACGCGGTCGGCGTCGGATTCCAGGCGGTCGATCTCCTCGCAGGTCTTGATCGCGGCTTCGGCGGTCTTGGCGTCGGCGATCGAGTCCAGCATCGCGACGGCGCCCTGCAGGCGCTCGCAGCACTTGACGCTGAGGTCGGCCAGGCGGGTGATCTCCTCGGTCATGGCGCGCACGTCGTACAGCGCCATGGTCTCTGCCGAGTCCTGGATCAGGTCGGCGACGTCGTCCATGGTGTTGATCAGGGAGTGGATCTGCTCGCGGTCGAGCGGGGTGATGAAGGTCTTGTGCAGCAGGCGGTTGACCTCCATGGTCACGCGGTCGGCAGCGTGCTCGGCGTCGTCGACCTCCTGGTTGAACTTCTCGCGCAGCACCGGGTCGGCGTAGTTCTTGACCAGCTCGGCGAAAGCGTGTGCCGCCTTGACCATGTGGCCGGCATGCTGGTTGAACAGTTCGAAGAAGTTGCCTTCGCGAGGCAGCAGTTTCCCAAAGATCATGATCGCTCCTAGGCGAGATTTATGTCACTACCGTGACCGGTTTGTTTTGAGGTCCGGGCGGATTTTAGCCGTGAAGCAGCAAGCTGTAGTGGCCGCATCTAGCACGGCGCGAGCGCCTTTACGAGCCACGATGAAAAAAATGACTTGGGGGAAACCCGAATCTGTGCGACAATTCTAGCTGCCCTCTCCTTGAGGGGGTTTGTACGCACATCTGCCTCACTCTGGCCCAGAGCCGGTCTTGCACCGGTTGCCGGCTTCGCCGCCGGTTTTCAATATGGGCCCAACGCGCTCCGCGTCCACCCGCATCGGGTGACTCTGGCGTGCCGATTTGTTTGATGGTTGATGTTTCTTGTTGACCATGAACAATTCGGGCACGTCGTCCGGGCAAGCTGGCCCGGCTCGTCCTGCTTTGCTCATCGTGCGCCATTGGCGCCTGGACGATAGACATGACTGACGCTTTGCATACCCCGGTCGAGACCGGTTTCGATTCCTCCGTTTCCGCTGAAACCGTTGAAGCGGTTGCCACTCCCGTGGCCGAGCCGAACGCCTTTGCCGCCCTGGGTCTGGCCTCCGAGCTGGTGCAGGCCGTGGCCGACCTCGGCTTCACCCAGCCCACGCTGGTGCAGCAGGCCGCCATTCCCAAGGCCATGAACGGTGGCCACAGCGAAGGCTACACCGATCTGCTGGTGTCGAGCCAGACCGGCTCGGGCAAGACCGCCGCCTTCCTGCTGCCGGTGCTGCACACCCTGATCGAGCAGCAGGCCGCTGCCGAGGCGCAGGAACGCGCCGAGTGGGACCGACTGGTCGCCGAGGCTGCCGCCGCCGGCCAGCCGGCCCCCAAGCGCCCCAAGCGCAAGAACCCGCTGCTGGCGCGCCATTTCCAGCCCGCCGTCCCCGGCGCGCTGGTGCTGTGCCCGACCCGCGAGCTCGCTCAGCAGGTGGCGCATGACGCGATCGACCTGGTCAAGCATTGCCGTGGCCTGCGCATCGCCAACGTGGTGGGCGGCATTCCCTATCCGGTGCAGATCGCCAAGCTGCAGAACGCCGACCTGGTGGTTGCCACCCCGGGCCGCCTGCTCGACCTGCAACGCAACGGCCAGATCAAGCTCGACAAGGTCCAGTTCCTGGTCGTCGACGAAGCCGACCGCATGCTCGACCTGGGCTTCTCGGACGACCTGGCCGAGATCAACCAGCTGACCATCAAGCGCCACCAGACCATGATGTTCAGCGCGACCTTCGCGCCGCGCATCCAGACCCTGGCCACCCGCGTGATGCGCGAGCCGCAGAAGGTGCAGATTGACACCCCGCAGGACAAGCACAGCAGCATCGAGCAGCAGCTCTACTGGTGCGACACCCCCGAGCACAAGCGCCAGCTGCTCGACCACTGGCTGCGCGACGCCTCGATCGACCAGGCGATCGTGTTCGCCAGCACCCAGATCGAGTGCGACGCGCTGGCCGAGGACCTGCAGCAGGCCGGCTTCGCCGCCGTCGCGCTGCACGGCGCGCTGAGCCAGGGCCTGCGCAACCGCCGCCTGATGGCGCTGCGCAGCGGCCAGGTGCAGATCCTGGTGGCGACCGATGTCGCCGCGCGCGGCATCGACGTGCCGACCATCACCCACGTCTTCAACTATGGCCTGCCGATGAAGGCCGAGGACTACACCCACCGCATCGGCCGCACCGGCCGTGCCGGTCGCAAGGGCCTGGCCGTCACGATGGCCGAGTTCCGCGACCGCCGCAAGATCGGCGAGATCGAGGCCTACAGCCAGCAATCGATCAAGGCCCACACCATTCCGGGCCTGGAACCCAAGAAGCCGGTCTACGAATTCAACGACCGCCGTCCGGGCGGCCGTGGCGGCAACGGCCGCGGCGCTCCCCGCGGCAACGGCCGCGGTGGCAACTGGGGCCGCAACGACGGTGGCTTCGGCGGCTTCGGCAACAGCGCGGGCCGTGGCGGCGAGCGTCGCGGCGAGTTCCGCTCCGAGGGCCGTGGCGAGTTCCGCTCCGAGGGCCGTGGCGATTTCCGCACCGGCGCTCGTCCCGAGCCGCGCGGTGATGTGCGCTTCGAGCAGCGTGGCGACTTCCGCCCTGAAGGCCGTGGCGAGTTCCGTGGCGGTGAGCGTTCCGAGCCGCGCGGTGATTTCCGCGGCGAACAGCGTGGCTTCGGCAGCCGCGAGCAGCGCGGCCCGCAAGGCAGCTTCGAGCAGCGTGGCGGCCAGCGTCGCGAGTCCTTCGGCCGCCCGCAGGGCGAGCGTGCGCCTTTCGAGCGTCAGTTCAACGATCGCCCGGCCTTCGAGCGCCGCGGTGGCGGCGAGCAGCGTGGCTTCGGCGGCGGCGCGCCGGCCTGGGGCGACCGTCGACCGCGCCCCGAGGGTGCTGGCGCCGGCAAGCCGCGCTTCGTCAAGCGCTAAGCTGACCGGCTGACGCCAGCCGTCAATACTCCCGAAACCCGGCCCTGGCCGGGTTTCTTTTTGGATTGCCGCAGACGCCTGGCTGGCAGCGCGGGCTGGCGCTGTCCGGCTGGCTTGCGCCCGGTACCCCGGTCGGCGAAGATGGCGGTGGTTCCGCAAAGCTGATCGGTCGGTAATTTGCACGGGAGCCTGGGAGGCTGCGAATCGTGGAAACGCGCAAGGCATGGTTGTTCGCAGGGGCTGGGCTGCTGCTCGTGGTGGCCGCCGCCATATGGCGCAGCGAGCCCTGGGCGCAGTGGCCGGCACCGGACGCCGCGGCGGCCACGCTGCTGCTGAGCGGCAACATCGAGGCCCATACCAGTGTGCTGAGCTTCAAGGGCGTGCAGTCGCGCATCGTGCAGCTGCCCCTGCAAGAGGGTCAGTCGGTGCGCTCCGGTGAGCTGCTGGCGCAGCTCGACATGCGCGACCTGGCGCAGCAGGTCGCCGTGAGCGAGGCCGCCGTGGTCGTGCAGCGTCGCCAGCTCGACGCCGCGCTGCAGAACGTCGAGGCGGCGCGCAAGACCGTGGCCGCCGACCAGGCGACGCTGGCGCAGCGCCAGCTCGACCTCGGGCGTGCCCTCGGGCTGCAGCAGCAAGGCTTCGTTTCCGACGCCGCGGTCGACGCCGCCCGTACCGCCGTGCTGCAGGCGCACGCGGGTCTGGAGCGCGACCAGGCCCTGCTGCTGGTCGCCGAACGCAACGTCGACGTGGCCCGGGCCGCGCGCGATGGCGCTGGCCAGGCGCTGGAGCTTGCGCGCCTGCAGCGCGCCAACGCCACCCTGGTGGCACCCTTCGATGGCGTCATCGTCGCGCGCCAGGCCGAGCTCGGGGAGGTGGTGGCGCCAGGCACCCCGGTCGCGACGCTGGCCGACCTCGACCATGTCTGGCTGCGTGCCTACCTCAACGAGACCGATCTCGGACGGGTGCGGCTGGGACAGGAGGTCGCGGTGAGTACCGACGCCTTTCCCGGGCGCTCGTTCCAGGGCCGGCTCGCCTTCGTGGCCGCGCAGGCGGAGTTCACGCCCAAGAGCGTCGAGACCCATGCCGAGCGCGTGACCCTGGTCTACCGCGTGAAGATCGACCTCGACAATGCCGGGCACTGGCTGCTGCCAGGCATGCCGGCCGATGCCCGTCTGGCTGTCCAGGCGCCCCGCTGATGCCGGACATGGAACCGGATCCGGAAATCGCGCTCGAGGTCCAGGGCCTGGTCAAGCGCTTCGGCGCGCTGCTGGCCGTGGACAGCCTCGGATTTTCGGTGCGACGCGGCGAGATCTTCGGCCTGGTCGGTCCGGACGGCGCGGGCAAGAGCACCGCGATGCGCATGCTCGCCAGCGTCATGAAGCCCGACGGCGGCGCCATCTGCATCGACGGGGTCGACGTGGTCGCGCACCCGGCCCGGGCCAGGCACCACGTGAGCTACATGCCGCAGCGCTTCGGCCTGTATGAGGACCTGACGGTGGACGAGAACATCCGCTTCTACGCGGACCTGTTCGGCATCCCGCGCCGGGACTGGACCGAGCGGGCCGCCCGCCTGCTCGAGGCCGCGGGCATGACGCGTTTTCGCAGCCGCCTCGCCGGTCAGCTGTCGGGCGGCATGAAGCAGAAGCTGGGCCTGAGCTGCGCCCTGGTGCATGCCCCGCGCGTGCTGCTGCTCGACGAGCCGACGACCGGGGTGGATCCGGTGTCGCGGCGCGAGTTCTGGCAGCTGCTGTACGGGCTGCGCGCCCAGGGCGTGGCGACCGTGATCTCGACCGCCTACCTCGACGAGGCGGAGCGCTGCGACCGCCTGGCGCTGCTGCACCGCGGGCGGCTGATGCACTGCGACTCGCCGCAGCAGCTCAAGCGCGGCATGCCGGGTGACATCGTGCGCGTCACCGCAGCCGAACCGCGCCGCCTGGCGGCCAAGCTGGCCGGCATGCCAGGCCTGCTCGGCCAGCTGCTCGTCGGCACCGGCCTGCACCTGCACGTGGACTCCGCCGGGCTGCGCCTGCCGCAGCTGCGCGCCCTGCTGCAGGGCGATGCGGTGCAGGATATCGCCCGGGTCGATCCGACCATCGAGGATCTGTTCGTCGCCTTGCTGGGACAGTCCGGGGAGGGGCGGCAGTGAGCGAAGCCAGCCGCGAGTCCGCGATCGTGGTCGAGCGCCTGAGCAAGCGCTTCGGCGACTTCCTGGCGCTCGACGGCGTGAGCTTCGAGGTGGCACCGGGCGAGATCATGGGCTTTCTCGGGCCGAACGGCGCCGGCAAGTCCACCCTGATCCGCGTGCTGTGCGGCCTGCTGCGGCCGAGCGCGGGCGGGGCGCGCGTCGCCGGCATCGACGTCGCCGCCGACCCCGAGGGCGTGCGCCGGCGCATAGGCTACATGTCGCAGAAGTTCTCGCTCTACGGCGACCTCAGCGTGGAGGAGAACCTGCGCTTCTACGGCGGCATCTACGGCGTGGCGCCGGGCGAGCTCGACGAGCGGGTGCGCCACGCGCTGGATCTTGCGGGCCTGGCGGGCCGTGGTGACGCGCTGGTCGCCACGCTCGCCGGTGGCTGGAAGCAGCGCCTGGCGCTGGGCTGCGCGATCCTGCACCGGCCGGCCGTGCTGTTCCTGGACGAGCCGACCTCGGGCGTCGATCCGCAGTCGCGGCGCCGTTTCTGGGCCCTGATACACGAGCTCGGCGCGGGCGGCGTCAGCGTGCTGGTGTCGACCCACTACATGGACGAGGCCGAGTACTGCATGCGCATCGCGCTGCTCGCGGCCGGGCGCCTGATCGCGCTGGGCACGCCGAGCGATCTCAGGCAGCAGTCCCTCGGCGGCGAGCTGCTCGAGCTCGGCTGCGGCGACATCGGCGCCGCGCTCGACGTCGCCGCCGCCGTGCCCGGCGTGCGCGACGTGGCGGTCTTCGGCAACACGCTGCACCTGCTGGTCGGGTCGGCCGCCGAGGCCTCGGTTGCCATCGAGGCCGCCTTGCAGGCGCACGGTCTCGGGCCGGCGCGCTGCCGCACCATCCCGCCGTCGCTGGAGGACATGTTCGTGCACCTGGTGCGCCGTTCGGAGCGCGCGGCATGAAGCCGCGCCGCATCCTGGCCGTCGCGCGCAAGGAGGCGCTGCAGGTGCTGCGCGACCCGCGCAGCCTGCTGATCGCGCTGCTGCTGCCGCTGATGCAGATGTTCCTGATCGGCTACGGGGTCAACCTGGACATCCGCGACATCCCGCTGTGCGCGGTGGAGCAGGACCATGGCCCGCAGGCCGACGAGCTGATCGCGCGCTTCGCGGCCTCGCGCTACTTCGAGCTCCGCCACCGCAGCGCCAGCGTCGCCGAGGCGACGCGGCTGATCGACGGCGGCGCCTGCCAGCTCGCGCTGGTCGTTCCCTCCGGCTTTGCCCACCGGCTCGCAGCGCAGGGGCGCTCGACGGTGCAGCTGCTGATCGACGGCACCGATTCCAACACCGCGACGATCGCCGCCGGCTACGCCAGCGCGCTGCTGGCGGGCTACTCGAACCAGGTCCAGTCCGAGGCGGTCGAGCGCCGCGGCGGCCGGCTGCAGACACTGACGCCGGTCGAGGTCAGGGCCAGGGTCTGGTTCAACGAGGAGCTCGAGAGCCGCCACTTCATCATCCCCGGCGTGGTCGCGCTGGTGATGGCGCTGGTCGGCGCCCAGCTCACCTCGCTGACGATCGCGCGCGAGTGGGAGCGCGGCACCATGGAGCTGCTGGTCTCCACGCCGGTCACGCCGATGGAGCTGATGCTGGGCAAGCTCTGCCCGTATTTCGCGATCGGCCTGATCGACGCCGCCATCTGCCTGACGCTGGCGGTGGCCTGGTTCGGCGTGCCCCTGCGCGGCGACCTGTCGACGCTGCTGCTGACCACCAGCCTCTATCTGCTGGTGGTGCTGTGCCTGGGCTATTTCGTCTCGGTCTCGATCCGCAGCCAGGTTGGTGCCAGCCAGGTCGCGCTGCTCCTCACGATGCTGCCGACCTCGCTGCTGTCGGGCTTTTCCTTTCCGATCGAGCAGATGCCGGAGTTCGTGCAGCACATCACCTACCTGGTCAGCGCGCGTTACTACGTCACGATCCTGAAGGCCGTATTCCTCAAGGGCTCGACCCTGGTCGAACTCTGGCTGCCGGTCTCCTGCCTGGCGGCCTACGCGCTGGTCATGGTCGCGCTGGCCGCGCGCGCCTTTCGCAAGACCCTGGACTGAAGCCGCATGTGGCGCCGCATCCTGCAGCTGCTGCTCAAGGAGTTCCGCCAGCTCAGGCGCGACCGCTCGGCGCGCCTGCGACTGCTGCTGCCGCCCATGATCCAGGTGCTGCTGTTCGGCTACGCCGCCACCTTCGAGGTCTTCAACGTGCCCACCGCCATCCTCGATCAGGACCGCAGCCCCGAGAGCCGCGCCCTGGTCGACGCCTTCGTGCACAGCAGCCGCTTCCAGCTGCGGCTGCAGCCGCGCAGCCGATCGGAGCTGCAGCAGGCGGTGGCGAGCAGCCAGGCCCAGGTCGGCATCGTCGTGCCGCCGGGCTTTTCCGAACTGCTGCGCAAGGGCCAGAGCGCGCCGCTGCAGGTGCTGGTGGACGGCACCAACTCGAACTCGGCCCTGATCGCGCTGGGCTACGTCGGCGAGATCGCGGGCAGCCTCGGCCAGTCCTGGGCCCGCGAGCTGGCCGAGCGCACCGGCCGCGCGCTGGGCCAGCCGCTGGTGCATGTCGAGGTGGCCAGGCGCTACTGGTACAACCCCAACCTCAACAGCCGCTGGTTCTTCGTCCCCGGCGTGATCGGCACGCTGGTGCTCGTGACCATCGTCAACCTCACGGCCTTCGCGATCGTGCGCGAGCGCGAGGTCGGCACGCTGGAGCAGTTGCTGGTCACGCCGATACGGCCGGTCGAGTTCATCCTGGGCAAGACGCTGCCCTTCTTCTGCATCGGGCTGCTCGAGGTCACGCTCGTCGCCGCGGTGGGGATGCTGTGGTTCCGGGTCCCCTTCGTCGGCAACCCGCTGCTGCTGCTCGCGGGCACCTGCCTGTTCCTGCTCAGCACGCTCTCGATCGGCCTGCTGATCTCGACGCTGTGCCGCACCCAGCAGCAGGCCTTCGCGACCAACTTCTTCGTGCTCAACCCGATGTTCATCCTGTCGGGCTTCAGCTTCCCGATCCACAGCATGCCCCAGGCGCTGCAGTGGCTCACCCTGCTCGACCCCTTGCGCTACTATCTCGTCATCATCCGGGGCACTTTCCTCAAGGGGGTGGGGCTGGATGTCCTGTGGCCGCAGTTCGCGGGCCTGGCCGCGATGAGCCTGGCGCTGCTGACGCTGTCGGTGCTGCGCTTTCGCAAGTCGCTCGACTGAAGCGCCGTGCCGGCTTCAGGTCCAGGCCGCCAGCTCCCAGCGGAAGTGATCTTCCAGGCCCAGGCTACCCTGGGGGCTGCGGCCCGCATTGCGGAATTCGCCCCAGGTCTCGCGCAGCACCCAGCGGCCGATCTCGGGCGCGAGCCAGAGCGTGTCGTGACGCTGGGTCTCGAGCCGGCTGAAGTCCTGGTGCTGCTGGCGCAGCGTGCGCTCGACGCGCAGGCATTGGAACTCCCCTGCCGGCACGCTCACCGTCTCCCAGCGCCGGGCCACGGCATGCAGGCTGACGGCGTAGCGGAAGGAGCCGAGGTCTAGCCGGTAGTGCGTGTGCCGCACCAGGACCTGGCCCGTCTCCAGGCCGGCCGGCCACAGCGGCAGGGCCTGTTCGTAGTTCTGGGTCGAGTCCCAGACCGGGTCGCGCAGCAGCATGCCCCACGGTCCCTGGATTTCCGCAGGCAACTGCTGCTGGTGCACGCCGCGCCGCCCGATCACGATCTCGTCGCCGACGGTTTCCACCGACTCGCGCACCTGGTCGACCAGCTGGCTGTTGAAGAAGTTCAGCTGGCGGTAGGTCCAGGACTGGCCCGGCGCCGGCGCGCGCACCGGCAAGGCGGGCGACGGTGGCTCCGTCGGGCGGCCGCGCACCGCGTCCAGCGGGCGGATGGCGCAGCCCGCCGGCAGCGCCAGCAGCGACAGGGCGATCCTTCGGCGGGTGATGTCCATGGGCCTGGCTCCGATGCGGGGGGATGGACAGGCTAGCACGCTTTGGCGCCGGCGTCCGGGGTGTCTTCTTACAATCCGTGCATGCTAGAAAACGCCCTTTTCCCCGCAGCCGACTCGCCGCTGCTGCAAGGCCTCAACGGCGAGCAGCTGGCCGCCGTGACGCTGCCGCCCGAGCCCGCTCTGATCCTGGCCGGCGCCGGCTCGGGCAAGACGAGCGTGCTGACCACGCGCATCGCCTGGCTGCTGCAGACCGGCCAGGCCACGCCCGGCGGCATCCTGGCCGTGACCTTCACCAACAAGGCGGCCAAGGAGATGCTCACCCGGCTGTCGGCCTTGCTGCCGGTCAACGTGCGCGGCATGTGGATCGGCACCTTCCACGGCCTGTGCCACCGCCTGCTGCGCGCGCACTGGAAATTGGCCAACCTGCCGCAGACCTTCCAGATCCTCGACACGCAGGACCAGCTCAGCGCGATCAAGCGCCTGTGCAAGCAGCACCAGGTCGACGAGGAGCGCTTTCCGCCGAAGCAGCTGCAGTGGTTCATCGCCGGCTGCAAGGAGGACGGCCTGCGCCCCCACCAGATGAACGCGCGCGACGAGGACCAGCGCCGCAAGATCGAGCTCTACCAGCTCTACGAGGAGCAGTGCCAGCGCGAGGGCGTGGTCGACTTCGGCGAGCTGATGCTGCGCAGCTACGAGCTGCTGCGCGACTTCGACGCGGTGCGCGAGCACTACCAGCGGCGCTTCCGCCACATCCTGGTCGACGAGTTCCAGGACACCAACCGGCTGCAGTACGCCTGGCTCAAGCAGCTCGCCGGCCACGAGGAGAACGGACGCTTCATGCCGGCCGGCAACGCGGTGCTGGCAGTCGGCGACGACGACCAGAGCATCTACGCCTTCCGCGGCGCGCGCGTCGGCAACATGGCCGACTTCGTGCGCGAGTTCGCGGTGCAGCACCAGATCAAGCTCGAGCAGAACTACCGCAGCCACGGCAACATCCTGGAGGCGGCCAACCAGCTGATCGAGCACAACGCCGGCCGCCTGGGCAAGAACCTGCGCACCGACCAGGGCGCGGGCGAGCCGATCCGGGTCTACGAGGCGCCGAGCGACTTCGCCGAGGCCGACTGGATCATCGACGAGATCAAGCATCTGGTGGCCGAGGGCTGGTCGCGCCAGGAGGTCGCCGTGCTGTATCGCAGCAACGCGCAGAGCCGGGTGATCGAGACCGCGCTGTTCCGCGCCGGCATGCCCTATCGGGTCTACGGCGGCCTGCGCTTCTTCGAGCGCGCCGAGGTCAAGCACGCGCTGGCCTACCTGCGCCTGCTCGACAACCCGAACGACGACACCAGCTTCCTGCGCGTGGTCAACTTCCCGCCGCGTGGGATCGGCGCCAGGAGCGTGGAGCAGCTGCAGGACGCGGCGCGCGCGGCCGGCTGCTCGCTGCACGACGCGGTCAGCGCCCTGAGCGGCGCCGCCGGCAGCAAGCTGTCGGCCTTCGTCGCCAAGGTCGACGTGCTGCGCGAGCAGACCGAGGGCAGGACGCTGCGCCAGATCATCGAACTCGTGCTGCAGCACAGCGGGCTGATCGAGCACTACCGCGCCGACCGCGACGGCGCCGACCGGGTCGAGAACCTGGAGGAACTGGTCAACGCGGCCGAGAGCTTCGTGCTGCAGGAAGGTTTCGGGCGCGACGCGGTCGCGCTGCCGCTGGACGAGACCGCGCCGGCCGGGCCGGGCCTGACGCAGTCGCCGGCGAGCCAGGGGCTGGATCCGCAGGCGCCCGGCTTCGAGTTGCCGCTGGCGGGCGCCATGGCGGTGCAGCCCGACACCGGCGAGACGCTCAGCCCGCTGGTGGCCTTCCTGACGCATGCCGCGCTCGAGTCGGGCGACAACCAGGCGCAGGCCGGCCAGGAGGCGGTGCAGCTCATGACCGTGCATGCGGCCAAGGGCCTGGAGTTCGATGCGGTCTTCATCACCGGCCTCGAGGAGGGCCTGTTCCCGCACGAGAACAGCCTCAGCGACAAGGAGGGGCTGGAGGAGGAGCGGCGCCTGATGTACGTCGCGATCACGCGCGCGCGCCAGCGCCTGTACCTGAGCCATGCGCAGACGCGCATGCTGCACGGCCAGACGCGCTACAACCTGCGCAGCCGCTTCCTCGACGAGCTGCCCGAGCATTGCCTGAAGTGGATCAGCCCGAAGGCGGGCTGGAGCTCCGGCATGGGCGCAGCCGGCGGAGCAGGGGGCTGGAAGGCCCAGCCGGCCTGGGGCCGCAGCGGCCTGGACGACTCGGGGCGCGGCACCGGTTCGGGCGCGGGCCGGGACGCGGCCTACAGCGGCGCCGGAGCGGTGCCGGCGCAGAAGACGCCGCCCGCGCACGGCATCAGGGCCGGCATGCAGGTATTCCACAACAAGTTCGGCGAAGGCAAGGTGCTGACCGTCGAGGGCCAGGGCGAGGACGCGCGCGCCCAGGTCAGCTTCGGGCGCCACGGCACCAAGTGGCTGGCGCTGGCGATCGCCAAGCTCACGCCGATCTGAAGCGACCGGCGGCGGCGCCTGTCGCCGCCCCGGTGAGCAGGCTCAGCGGTAGTAGACCTCGACCTTGCCCTTGATCTTGATCAGCAGCGGGAAGCCCTTGCGGTCCACGGTCTTGCCGGCCGGCACCTTGACCCAGCCTTCGCTGATGCAGTATTCGGCCACGTCGCTGCGCTCCTTGTCGTTGAAGCGGATGCCGATGTCGTGCTCGAACACGGCAGCGACATGGTGGGGGCTGCGCGGGTCGATCGAGAGGTGGTCGGGCAGGGCGGGGCGGGCGGTGGTGTCGCTCATGTCAGGGTTCATGGTTGGAGAGAGAAAGACGCCGATTGTCCCGGATTTGGCATCGCCTCCGTGCGCGGCTGCGTCGCCAGCCCCGTGGCGCCGTTCGCCATGGCCGCGCCAGCGCTCGAATTCCGCAGCAGGCATGGGCCTGCCATAGCAGTAGCCCTGTGCCTCGTCGCAGCCCATCTCGCGCAGCAGCTGCGCCGTGGCCTCGTTCTCGATGCCCTCGGCGATGCAGCGCAGGCCCAGCCGGTTTGCCACCTGGATCATCGCGCCGACGATCGCGCGGTCCTGCGCCTGCTGCTGCAGGTTGAGCACGAAGCTGCGGTCGATCTTGATCTTGTCGACCGCCAGCTGCTTGAGGTAGGCGAGGTTGGAATAGCCCGTGCCGAAGTCGTCGATCGCGAGCCGGATGCCGGCCGCCTTCCAGCGCGCGATCATCTGCTGCACCTGGGCGTCGAGCTGCAGCAGGGTCGACTCGGTCAGTTCGAGCTCGAGCTGCGACGGCGGCAGGCCGCTGGCCGCCAGTGCCTCGGTCACGGTGTCCTCGAACTCGGCGTGGCGGAACTGCGTGGCCGACAGGTTCACCGCCACGACCAGCGGCCCCATGCCGGCGTCACGCCAGGCTGCCGCCTGCCGGCAGGCCCGCTGCAGCACCCAGCGCCCGATCAGCTCCATCAGCCCGCTGTCCTCGGCCACGTGGATGAAGTCGTCCGGCGCCACCAGGCCGTGACCGGGCCGGTGCCAGCGAATCAGGGCCTCGGCACCCAGCACGGCGCCGCTGCGCAGGTCGATCTGGGGCTGGTAGTGGAGCTCGAACTCCTGGCGCTCGAGTGCCTGCTGCAGCGCCTGCCGGGTCTCCAGGTAGAGCGCGAGTTCGGCGTTCATGCGCGGCTCGAAGTAGCGGTAGCGGCCCATACGGTCCTTCTTGGACTCGTAGAGCGCGGTGTCGGCGTTGAGCATCAGCGTCTCGGCGTCCAGGCCGTCGCGGGGGTGGATCGCGATGCCGATCGAGGTGCCCACGCTCACCTGCACCCCGTGCAGCGGCACGGGCCGCCTGAGCTGTCCGATGATGCGTTCGCACACCGCGGAGACCTGGGGCGGCTCGCACAGCCCGGGCATGACCACCATGAACTCGTCGCCCGCGATCCGGCAGAGGGTGTCCGCCTGGCGGGTGCAGCCCCGCAGCCGGTCGGCCACCGCGCGCAGCAGCGCATCGCCGACATGATGGCCGTGCGTGTCGTTGACGTCCTTGAAGCGGTCCAGGTCCAGGAACAGCAGGGTCAGGCCGTCCTGGTCGCGGGCGGCGGCGGCCAGGGCCTGCTGCAGCCGGTCGCGTCCCAGCATGCGGTTGGGCAGGCCGGTCAGGGCGTCGTGGTAGGCCAGGTATTCGATCTGCGCGCGCGCCATCTTCTGCTCGCTCACGTCGCTGAACACCGCGTGCGCGACCTGCTGCTTGTCCATCGTGATCCGGGTGATCTGGATCTGCGCGTCGATGCACTCGCCGTCGGCACGGCGCAGCTCCCATTCGAAGTCGGCCCAGCCCTGGCGCTCGATGGTCTCCGAAATCTGCCGCGACCTCTCGAGGCTGTCGGCGCCGTCGGGCTGGCTCGGTGGGGAAATGTCGGCCGGCATGCGCCCCACGATCTGGTCGGGGCGCTCCATGCGCAGCAGGGCCAGCAGGGCCGCGTTGGCCGCCGTGAAACGGTTGTCGACCAGCAGCGCAGTGGGCTGGCGCGTGTGCTCGAACAGGCGCCGGAAGGTCTCTTCGCTCTCGCGCAGCCGCTGCAGCGCCTGCTGGCGCATGCGTTGCAGCGCACGCTCGCGCGTGACTTCCTTGGCGAATACCGCGACGCCGCCAACCCCGTCGCGCTGGCGCACCGGGTTGATGTCGAACACGAAGTTGCGCCCATTCGCGGCGTATTCGCTCGTCAGGCGGCCCTGCGTCAGGGCGCGCCGGTACAGGCTTTCCCATCGGGACGCCGCCGCCGAATCGTGGAAGAGGGCGCGCAACGGCATGCCGGGCACCAGTTCGACCCCGAGGTCGCGCTGCGCCAGCTCGGTGGCCGCTGCGTTGAAGCAAGTGAGCGAGAAGTCCGAGGCCGCGACGGCCCAGATCGGGGTGTCGCTGCTCTCGATGATGGCGTGCAGCTGCGCCCAGGCCTGCTCGGTCGCGTTGAGCTGCTGCCCGAAGCCGTCGGCGATCGCGCTGCCGACCAGGGCCGACGCCAGCGTCGCGCCGATCAGCGCCACCGTCGTCGGCTCCAGGCTCAGCTGGCTCTCGAAGGCCCAGTCCAGCCGGTGCAGGCTGAACAGCAGCAGGATGCCGGCCGTGCTGCTGGCCGCCAGCGCAAAAGCGGCGCGGCGCCCGAGCAGCCAGCCAGCGCTCAGGCAGGCAATCGGCAGCGCGATCAGCGCCGTGCTGCGCAGGCCGGCGGTGCTCCAGGCCCCGAGCAGTCCGACCGCGAGGCCACCCCAGCACAGCAGCAGCGCGGCCCAGCGCATGCGACCCAGCCCAAGCAGCGCCAGCATGCCGGCCCCCTGGGCGATGATGATCCAGGCTCCGGGCCGGACCGGCTGCTGCAGCAGCTGGGACGTGGTGACACTCAGCACGCCCAGAAGCAGGATCACTGCGCCCACGAGGCGGATCAGCCTGGCGTAGCGCTCCGGCTCCAGCCCGCCGCTCCTCGCCAAGTCTTGCGTATTCAAAGGCGACATGCCGGTCTTATACCCCGATTTCCACCGCGTTTCCGCCCTGCGGCTGCCGTGTGACGCACGGGGGCATGGACCATTTGGTCCAGCTCACACAGAATGGGGACGATCAGCGCATCCGTCACCTGCGCAGGAGGTCCGACCCGGGGTCACGTCATGGACAGGAAACAGCTCTGGAACATGGTCTACTGGACCGTGGCGATGCTGCTCGTGCTCTGGCTGCAGTCCGCCTGGCAGGAGGCGGCGCGCACCGAGATGGTCGCCTACAGCGAGTTCGAGCAGGCGCTGGCCGATGGGCGCATCGAGGAGGTGACCGTGTCCGAGCACACGATCACCGGCCGGCTCAAGACGCCCGACGGCGCCAAGACCATGCTGCGCTCGGTGCGGGTCGAGCCCGAGCTGGCGGCGCGGCTCGACCGCTACCACGTGCCCTACAGCCGCGTGGTCGAGAACGGCCTGCTGCGCGACCTGATGTCCTGGCTGCTGCCCACGCTGGTCTTCTTCGGCCTGTGGTTCTTCCTGGTGCGGCGCATGGTCGATCGCCAGGGCATGGGCAGCTTCATGTCGATAGGCAAGAGCCGGGCCAAGGTCTACGTGGTCCACGACACCGGCGTGACCTTCGCCGACGTTGCCGGAGTCGACGAGGCCAAGGAGGAGCTCAAGGAAGTGGTCGACTTCCTGCGCCGCCCCGCCGACTACGGGCGCCTGGGCGCCCGCATCCCCCGGGGCGTGCTGCTGGTCGGGCCGCCGGGCACCGGCAAGACCTTGCTGGCCAAGGCGGTGGCGGGCGAGGCGGGCGTGCCTTTCTTCTCGATGTCGGGCAGCGAGTTCGTCGAGCTCTTCGTCGGCGTCGGCGCCTCGCGGGTGCGCGACCTGTTCGAGCAGGCGCGCGCGCGCGCGCCGGCCATCATCTTCATCGACGAGCTCGACGCGCTGGGCCGCGCCCGCGGCGCCTTTCCCGGCCTGGGCGGACACGACGAGAAGGAGCAGACGCTCAACCAGCTGCTGGCCGAGATGGACGGCTTCGACACCTCGGCCGGCATCGTCATCCTCGCCGCGACCAACCGGCCCGAGATCCTCGATCCGGCGCTGCTGCGCGCGGGGCGCTTCGACCGCCAGGTGCTGGTGGACCGGCCGGACAAGAAGGGCCGGCTCGCCATCCTGCAGGTGCATGCGCGCAAGGTCAGGCTGGAGCCGGGGCTGCAGCTCGAGGAGGTCGCCGCCATCACCGCTGGCTTCAGCGGCGCCGACCTGGCCAACCTGGTCAACGAGGCTGCCATCGTCGCGACCCGGCGCCAGGGCGAGAGCGTCACGCTGGCGGACTTCACGGCGGCGGTCGAGCGCATCGTCGCCGGGCTGGAGAAGCGCAACCGCGTGCTCAATCCGCAGGAGCGCAGCGCGGTGGCCTGCCACGAGATCGGGCATGCGCTGGTGGCGCTGTCGCGCCCGGGGGGGGATCCGGTGCACAAGGTCTCGATCATCCCGCGCGGCATCAGCGCCTTGGGCTACACGATACAGCGGCCGACCGAGGACCGCTACCTGATGACCGCCGACGAGCTCGCGCACAAGGTCTGCGTGCTGCTGGGCGGGCGCGCCGCCGAGAAGCTGGTGCTGGGCACGCTCTCGACCGGTGCCGCCGACGACCTGGCCAAGGCGACCCAGATCGCGCGCGAGATGGTGATGCGCTACGGCATGGACGAGCAGCTCGGCTTCGTCTCCTACGACAGCCTGCGCCCGTCCGTGGCGGAGCTGCCGCCCGACTATCCCGGCGCACGCCAGCCGGTCTCGGTCAGGACGCAGGAGCAGATCGACGCGGCGGTGCACCGCATCGTGATGGGCGGGTTCGAGCGCGCGCTGGCGATCCTGGCGCAAAACCGCGAGATCCTGGAGCGTGGCGCGCGCGAACTGCTCGAGCACGAGACGCTTGACGCCGCAGCGCTGGCCGAACTGGGCGCGGGGCTGCGGCTGCCGCCGGGCGCGGCCGACGAGGCGGCGCAGCCGCCCGCCTGAAGTCCACCTGTCCGCCCCAGCCGGCAGCTTTCCGGGTGCTGCGTCGGTCCGGCGCAGCGGTTCAGTTCCTGGCTGCCATGGCGTGGAACAGCGCGCCGACCAGGTCGGACTGCGTGATCATGCCGACCACGCGGTTGGCCTCGTCGACCACCGGCATGTGGTGCAGGCCGCCGTCCGAGAAGCCCCGCACCAGATCGGCGATGGACTGGTCTGGCCGGGCGGAGCGCACGCGTCGGGTCATGATCTCCTCGACCCGGCGGGCGGTGCTCATGCGCGGCACGCGCGTCGGCGCCGGGGCGCTCTGGCCGATGAAGAAGTCGTGCAGGGACACGATGCCTGTCAGCTGGCCCTGCACGTCAACGACCGGCAGCGCCTTGATGCGGTGGCGCTCCAGGCGCGACCAGGCCTCGTCGACCGAGTCCGCCGCGGCGACGCTCACCACGTCGCGCGACATGATGTCGGCGCAGCGCACCTCGCCCCACTGGCGGCGCTGCGAATGCAGCTGGGCGCGCACCATGATTTCCTCGAGGTCGCCGCGGTCTATGTCCAGCACCTGGTCGAAGGAGTGCAGCGCCGCATCGAGGTCTTCCCTGGTGAGGCCGGAGCGGCGCGTCGGCAACGGGTCCCGGGTCTTGTGGGGATGGGCGCCGGCCGGGCCATGCGGGTAGCGGCGTCCCTGCAGGCGGTGGAACAGCAGGGTCAGCAACAGCATCAGGGCCGAGTTGAGCGTGACCGGCGCCAGCGCATAGGCATAGCCCAGCCGTTGCACCGCTGGCCCGCCCAGCACGGCGGTCAGCGCGATCGCCACTCCCGGCGGGTGGGGGCAGCGCAGGCCGAACATGGCGCCGAGCGCGAGCGTGCCCGCGAGCGCCGCCGTCAGGCTGCCGTCGCCCAGCATCTGGTGCAGGCTGACGCCGACCAGGGCCGACACCAGGTTGCCCCCCAGCAGGGACCAGGGCTGGGCGAAGGGGCTGGCCGGGACGCAGAACAGCAGCATGGCCGAGGCCCCGAGTGGGGCCAGGAACCAGGGGCTGGCGCTGCCGAGCAGCTGGCGGCTGAGCCACTCCGTGAGCAGCATCCCGATGCAGGCGCCGGCCATGCCGGACAGCAGTTCGCGCCTGCCGCCAGTCAGGGCGGCGGGCAGCAGTCGGCGCAGCCGGTTCAACGCTGGACGCATGGGAAGGTACAGGATCTGGAGCCGTGGTGATCCTGCGCAAGCGGCGGATCGCGTGATTCGGGGCTGAATTGTACCGGGGCGCCGCGGCCCCGGCCCGGCAGCGGCGCGGGCTCACTGGCCCGCGGCAGCCGGGGCCGGTTCCTGCGACCGGGCCAGGCGCGCGGTGAACCAGAAGGTGCTGCCCACGCCAGGCTGGCTGCTGGCGCCGATTTCGCCGTCCATCATCCGGACCAGGCGTCTGGCGATGGCCAGGCTCAGCCCGGTGCCGCCGTGTCGGCGCGTCAGCGAGCTGTCGGCCTGCTCGAAGGCGTTGAAAAGCCGCGGCAGCGCCTGCGGGCTGATGCCGATGCCGGTGTCCTCGACCTCGAAGCGCAGCCGGACATGGTCCGGGCCCTCCTCGCTCCGGTTGATGCGCAGCGTGACGCTGCCGGCTTCGGTGAAACGGATCGCGTTGTCGACGATCTTGCTCAGGACCTGGGACAGCCGCTTGGGATCGCCCTTGAGCTGCAGGCGCGCCACCTCGGGTGCCAGGCTGATGCGCAGCCTCAGCTCCTTCTGCGTCGCTGCTGGGCCGAACAGCCGGGTGATGCCGTGCAGCAGCTTGCCAAGCTGGAAGTCGACCGACACCAGTGTCAGGCGCTCTGCCTCCAGGCGGGAGTATTCGAGCACATCGTCGATGATCCCGAGCAGGTGGCGGGCGGATTGCTCGATCTTGCCGAGCTGGTCGCGCAGCCTGGGATCCTCGGCGCGGCGCAAGGCCATGCCCGACAGACCCAGGATGGTGTTCATGGGCGTGCGGAATTCGTGCGACATGTGGCCGAGAAAGCTGCTCTTGGCCCGGTCGGCCGCCTCCGCGGCTTCCTTGGCGACGCGCAGCGCCTCGGTGCGCTCGGCCACCAGTTCCTCGAGGTGGCGGCGGTGCCGTTCCAGTTCCGCCTCGTCCTGCCGCTGCTCGGTCACGTCCACGCCCATGGAGACCGAGATCGGCTCGCCCTGGGAGTCGACGATCAGGCTGGTCCACCAGGCGATGCGCCGCACGCGGCCGTCATGCGTCAGGATGGTGTTCTCCAGCACCTGGTTCTCCTGGCCGGTCTCCTGTCCCTGCTCGTAGAAGCGGCGCGAGCGCGCGTCCGTCTCGTGCGGCAGCACGGCGGCGAACCAGTCGCGACCGAGCATGTCCCCGCGCGGGTAGCCCGTGACCTCCTCGCAGCGGCTGTTGAAGATGCGCACGCAGCCCGCGCGGTCCAGGCCCAGCACCATCACGCTGGCGTGCTCGATCAGCGCGTCGGTGAAGGACTTGGACAGGCGTAGATCCTCTTGTGTCTTCCTGCGTGCCGTGGCGTCCACGCACAGGCCGGAGTAGCGCACTGGCTTGCCCGCGCCGTCGAAGCTCAGCTGGCCGTAGGTGTCTATCCAGCGTATCGCCCCCCCGGGCAGCGCGACCCGGTAGCTGTGCTGGAAAGGAATCTGTCTCTCGAGCGCCTCCATGAAGCGCCGTTCGGCCTCGGCCCGGTCGTCGGGATGCAGCGCCTTGCGCCAGGACGCCCAGCCCCCCGGCGCGTCCGGGGGCAGACCGAACAGCTGCAGCAGTTCGCGCGACCAGTGGTGGGTGTCGTGGACCAGGTCCCAGCTCCAGGCGCCGGCATTGGCCGAGCGCTCCGCCAGCGAAAGCAGCTCGAGCGTGCGCTGCCGTTCCTGCTCCAGGCGCTGGCGTTTGCTGATGTCGACGAAGACGCCGACCAGGCAGTCGCGCCCGGCCAGCAGCGCTTGGCGGCTGTGGATCTCGGCCAGGAACGTGGCGCCGTTGCTGCGCCTGAGTGGCAAGCCATCGAAATGATCGGCGGGTTCGCGCAGGGCCTGCTCGTAGGCTTGAAGCGTGGACTCGCGCGCTTCGTCGGCGATCAGGTCTTCGCCGCTCATGTCCAGCATCTGCGCACGGCTGTAGCCGAACAGCCGGCAGGCAAAATCGTTGACGAGCACGATGCGCCGGGTTTCCCGGTCCGTGGAGACCACGCCGACTTCGAGGGCGTCCAGGGCCGAACCGAGGCCGTCCTGGGCCCGCCTGCCGCACGAATCCCTGCGCTCCCGCTGCTCTTGCGCCATTGTTCTCGCCTCCGCCTGTGACGGTATGCCGCCGCAGCCCTTGACCTGGTCGATACAACCATCATCGCAGACGGGGGGCAGGGGCGCAAGGCGGATGCGCCTGGCAGGGGCGGCAAGCGCTCCGGCGCGCCGGCTCTCAGGCCGGCGCCTGGCCGTCGTCCGTGACGAAGCTGTCGCGGAAGGTGAAGTAGAACGAGGTGAAGAACATCGCGGCCATGGTCAGCGCGGCGGCGAACAGCAGGGTCGCGATGGCCTCGGGACTGCCGAACAGGCTGCCCAGCAGCGACAGCAGCACGCCGGCGAGCATGAACACGCCCATCCAGGCCAGCATGAAGACCGCCATGGCCCACTTGTTCTGCCAGCAGGCCAGCAGGCTGAAGAACAGGCTCTTGGCGGGGCTGACGCCCTGCCAGTGCACCAGCGCCGGCGCGTGCCAGAACAGCAGCGACAGCGGCAGGTAGAGCAGCATGCCTATCCACATGGCGCGCTGGAAGGCCTCGCCCTGCACCGCATCGCGGCTGACGGCCGCGCCGCCGAGATAGAGCTGGGCGAACGTCCCGCCGTCGATCAGCGCGGAGACGCCCAGCACCGCCATGAAGCTCAGGGCATAGGCCAGGCCCAGCACCACCAGGTCGCGCGGGCGCGCATGGCCGGCGCGAAACGCGCGCAGCAGCAGTCCGGGCAGGGGAAACTTGCCGGCCGCGGCTTCGCGCGTGGCGACCATGATGCCCAGGGTGGCGGTCGGCAGCAGCGCCAGCGCCACCAGGTTGCCGATCAGCGGCAGCTGCGACAGCAGGGACAGCGCCATCATGTAGAGCAGGAACAGTCCGGCGAGCGCCAGTGGCTGGCGCACGAAGGTGAGTATCCCCAGGCGCACCCACGACAGGCCGGTCCTGGCCGGTACCAGGTTCAGTCTCACAGCTGCTCCAGTCGGGCGCGCAGCACGCGTTCGAAATGCACTGGGTCGTGGGGCTGGAGCATGCTGGCCTCGCGCGGCAGATGCCAGTCCCACAGGCGCGAGATCCAGAAGCGCAGGGCGCCGGCGCGCAGCATGGCGGGCATGAGCTCGCGCTCGGCCGCGGTCAAGGGGCGCACGGATTCGTAGGCCTCGCGCATGGCGCGTGTCCTGGCATCGTCCTGGCGGCCTGTCGCATGGTCGATGCACCAGTCGTTGAGGCAGACCGCGAGGTCGAAGGCGAAGCTGTCGACGCCGGCGAAGTAGAAGTCGAAGAAGCCGCTGAGCTGCCCCTGGTCGAACATCACGTTGTCGCGGAACAGGTCGGCGTGCACCGGGCCACGCGGCAGCGCCTCGTAGCTGGCGCTGGCCGCGACATGGTTCTGGTAGGCCAGCTCGGACTGCAGCAGCGCAGCCTGCTCGGGTGTCAGGTGGGGCAGCACGACCGGCACCGTCTCGTTCCACCAGGCCAGTCCGCGCAGGTTGGGCTGCAGGCGCTCGTAGTCGCGGCCGGCCAGGTGCATGCGCGCGAGCATGGCGCCGACCTGGGCGCAGTGCTCGGCCTGCGGCTCCATCACGCTGCGCCCCGCGAGGCGGTTGACGACCGCGGCCGGCTTGTTCTTGAGCTTGTGCAGGATCTCGCCGCGGGCGTCGGCGGCGGGGTCGGGCACCGGGATGCCCTTGGCCGCCAGGTGCTTCATCAGGTGCAGGTAGAACGGCAGCTGCTCGAAGCCCAGGCGCTCGAACAGGGTCAGGACATACTGGCGGGTCTGGCCGTCGCGCTCGGTCGTGACGAAGTAGTTGGTGTTCTCGATGCCGCCGGAGCAGCCTTCCATGTCGGTGAGCTGGCCCAGGTCGAGGCGGCGCAGCAGCGCGGCGGCTTCGGTTTTGCTGACTTTGGTGAAAACGGCCATGGGCGGGGTAAGCGTGCGGGAGTGGCGTTGGGGTGCGGCGGCGGGCCGTGGGACAGGGGAGGGGGCGGAAAACGCCGATCAGAAGCTCATCAGGCGCCAGCTGCTGCGACCCGGATTGCCCTGGGTGCTCGTGTTGATCGGCTGGACCTGATAGGGGGGCAGCGCGGACTTGGTCCGGACGTCGATGTGGCGGGTTTCGCCACCGACACGCAGCTCGTCGATGCGGCTGCCGGCGTCCTCGTGCGTGATCACCTCGGCGCGCTGCTCGATCGCTGTCTTGGGTGGCGTCGCGGCCGGTGCGGCGGTCTGCGCGCCGGCGCTGCAGGCCAGCAGGGCGGACAGGGCCAGGACGAGGGCGGGGCGTTGAGCGGTCGAGCGGTGCATAACCCTCGATTGTAGGTCTTGAGATCGCCAGCGCCCGGGACTGCCGCGCTTTCGCTGACAATCCGGGGATGACCGAGAACCAGAAGACCCTGGTGCTGGTGGACGGCTCCAGCTACCTCTACCGCGCCTTTCACGCCATGCCCGACCTGCGCGCCGTGCCGGGCGACCCCGGCAGTCCGGCGACCGGAGCGATCCGCGGCATGATCAACATGATGCAGGCGCTGCACAAGGAACATCCCGGCGACTACGTGGCCTGCGTCTTCGACGCCTCCGGACCGACCTTCCGCGACGAGCTCTATCCCGAGTACAAGGCGCACCGCAGCCCGATGCCGGACGACCTGCGCGCCCAGATCGCGCCGATCCACGAGGTGGTCCGGCTGCTGGGATGGAGCGTGCTCGACGTGCCCGGCGTCGAGGCCGACGACGTGATCGGCACGCTGGCCGCGGCCGCGGCCGCGCAGGGTGTGCGCGTGATCGTCTCCAGCGGCGACAAGGACCTGAGCCAGTTGGTCAACGAGCACGTCACCATCATCGACACCATGAACGGCAAGGTGCGCGACGTCGCTGGCGTGACGGCCGAGTTCGGCGTCCCGCCCGCGCTGATGGTCGACTACCAGACCCTGGTCGGCGACCCGGTCGACAACGTGCCGGGCGTGCACAAGGTCGGCCCCAAGACCGCCGCCAAGTGGCTGCTCGAGCACGGCAGCCTCGACGGCGTGCTGGCCAACGCCGACAAGATCAAGGGCGTGGCGGGCGAGAACCTGCGCCAGGCCCTGTCCTGGCTGCCGACCGGCCGCCAGCTGGTCACGATCAAGACCGATTGCGAGCTCGACGGCTGGGTGCCCGGCCTGCCGGCGCTGGACGCCCTGGCCCGGCGCGAGCGCGATGCCGCGGCGTTGCGCGACTTCTACGAACGCTACGGCTTCAAGGGCCTGGCGCGCGCGCTTGCCGATGCTGCTCCGGCAAGAGGGGGCGCCGGCCAGGGTCAGGATGCAGACCCGGCAACCATCGCCGCGCCTGAGCCGGGCACCAGCGGCGACCTGTTCGCCGACGCGCCGGCGGGCTCCGCCGTCACGGACAAGCGCTACGAGACCGTGCTGGGCTGGGAGGCCTTCGACGCCTGGCTCGCCAGGCTGCAGGCCGCGGCGCTGGTGGCGCTCGACACCGAGACCGACTCGCTCGACGAGATGAAGGCGGAAATCGTCGGCCTGTCCTTCAGCGTGCTGCCGGGCGAGGCGGCCTATGTGCCGCTGCAGCACTGCGGCCCCGACGCGCCCGCGCAGCTGCCGCGCGACGAGGTGCTCGCGCGCCTCAAGCCCTGGCTGGAGGACGCATCGCGCCCCAAGCTGGGCCAGCACGTCAAGTACGACCGCCATGTCTTCGCCAACCATGGCATCGAGGTGCGCGGCTACATCCACGACACCATGCTGCAGAGCTATGTGCTCGAGGTCCACAAGCCGCACGGCCTGGCCAGCCTGGCCGAGCGCCACCTCGGGCGCAAGGGCCTGAGCTACGAGGACCTGTGCGGCAAGGGCGCGAACCAGATCCCGTTCGCCCAGGTCGAGGTCGCGCGCGCGGCCGAGTACTCCTGCGAGGACAGCGACATGACGCTGGATGTCCACCGCGTGCTCTGGCCCAGGCTGGAGGCCGACGACAAGCTCAAGGCCATCTACGAGCTCGAGATCGCCAGCAGCGAGGCGCTGTTCCGCATGGAGCGCAACGGCGTGCTGATCGACGCGGCGACGCTGGCGCGCCAGAGCCACGAGCTGGGCCAGCGCATCGTGCAGATCGAGGCGCAAGCCTACGAGATCGCGGGCCAGCCCTTCAACCTCAGCAGCCCGAAGCAGCTCGGCGAGATCTTCTTCGACAAGCTGGGCCTGCCGGTGATCAAGAAGACCGCCACCGGCGCGCGCAGCACCGACGAGGAGGTGCTCGAGAAACTGGCCGAGGACTATCCGCTGCCGGCCAGGATCCTCGAGCACCGCTCGCTGTCCAAGCTCAAGGGCACCTACACCGACAAGCTCGCCGGCATGGCCGACGCGCGCACCGGCCGGGTGCACACCCACTACGCGCAGGCGGTGGCCGTGACCGGGCGGCTGTCGAGCAACGAGCCCAACCTGCAGAACATCCCGATCCGCACGCCGGAAGGGCGGCGCGTGCGCGAGGCCTTCGTGGCGCCGCCGGGCTGCCAGATCGCCAGCGCCGACTATTCGCAGATCGAGCTGCGCATCATGGCGCACCTCAGCGGCGACGAGGCCCTGCTCAAGGCCTTCGCCGAGGGGCAGGACGTGCACCGCGCCACCGCCGCCGAGGTCTTCGGCCTGGCGCCGGACCAGGTCAGCGCCGAGCAGCGCCGCTACGCCAAGGTCATCAACTTCGGCCTGATCTACGGCATGAGCAGCTTCGGCCTGGCCAAGGCGCTGGGCATAGACAACGCCGCGGCCAAGAACTACATCGAGCGCTACTTCCAGCGCTTCGCCGGCGTGCGCCACTACATGGACGAGACCAAGGCGCATGCCAAGGCGCGCGGCTATGTCGAGACCGTGTTCGGCCGCCGCCTCTACCTGCCCGAGATCAACAGCCCCAACGGCCCGCGCCGCGCGGCGGCCGAGCGCGCCGCGATCAACGCGCCGATGCAGGGCACGGCGGCCGACCTGATCAAGATGAGCATGGTCGCGGTGCAGCGTGCGCTCGACCAGCAGCAGCGCGGCACCCGGATGGTCATGCAGGTGCACGACGAACTCGTGTTCGAGGTGCCGCAGTCCGAGGTCGAATGGCTCAGGGTCGAGATCCCGCGCCTGATGGCTGGCGTGGCGCAGCTCAAGGTGCCGCTGCTGGCCGAGGTCGGCGTAGGTCCCAACTGGGAGCAGGCGCACTGAGGCCCCTCACAATTTCCTTGCGCCTTCCTGGCCGGACTTCCTAGGATGCGGCTATCATCGCTGCTAGAAATGCCATGAAGAATTCGAAAGGTATGGAATGACAGGCGAAGAGAACGTTGTTGCGACTGGTCCGGCTCGTGTGATGCTGGTGGCCCTGCCCCTGATGTCCTGGGGCCTGGAGCGCCTGCTCGAGGGCGACCACGGGCGCTGGTCGGTCGTGGGGGTGGTCGACAGCGCGGCCGAAGGCGTGCTGCGCCTGGAGCAGATCGCGCCCGACGTGATCGTGTTCGACCTCGACGGCGAGGAGGGGACCGAATCGCTGGCCCATCTGCACGGCCAGAGCACGGCCAATATCCTGGCGCTGACGAGCTCGCGCGATCCGGCGCTGCAGGACAGCGCGGTGCTGGTCGGCGCGCGCGGCGTGGTCGGCAAGTACGAGGCCCCGGTCGTGCTGCTGCGGGCGCTGGAGAAGATCCAGGCCGGCGAGATGTGGATCGAGCGCAGCGCGACCAGCCGCATCTTCCTGGAGCTGTCGCGGCACCAGGACGGCCGCTGGCGTTCGTCGCGGCGCGCCTCGGTCAGCGCGCTCACGCCCAAGGAGCGCCAGACGGTCGAGGCGCTGGCGGCCGACGCTGCCGCGCCGGGCAAGGTGATCGCGCAGCGGCTCAACATCAGCGAGCACACGCTGCGCAACCACCTGACGGCGATCTACCGCAAGCTCTCGGTGTCCAACCGCTCGGAACTGCACGCCTACGTGAACCGCCACGGCCTGGAGCGGCTGGGCTGACGGCCTGCGCGGGTGCTCGCCCGCGCGCCGGATTCTCGGCCGGTGCACAGGCGGTCGGCATCCGGAGGGCGTGCCTGCTTCCCTCCGGCCCGGCGAGGGCTTACTCCTGGATGCTGCCGCTCATGCGCGCGCGGTACCACTCGTGGAAGTGCTGCATGCCGTCTTCCATCGGGCTCTGGTAGGGGCCGACCTCGCTCGTGCCGCGCTGCAGCAGGGCCTTGCGGCCCGCGTCCATGCGCTCCCCGATCTCGTCGTCCTCGATGCAGGTCTCCATGTAGGCCGCGCGCTGGGCATCGACGAAGTCGCGCTCGAAGGCGGCGATCTCTTCCGGGTAGTAGAACTCGACCATGTTGAGCGTCTTGTCGACGCTGATGGGGTAGAGCGTCGAGACGGTCAGCACATGCGGGTACCACTCGACCATGATGTGCGGGTAGTAGGTCAGCCAGACCGCGCCCTGCTCGGGCAGCTCGCCATTGCGGTAGGCCATGAGCTGCTGGTGCCAGTGCTGGTAGACCGGGCTGCCCGCGCCCTTGAGCAGGTTCTGCACGCCCACGGTCTGCACCGAGTACTCGGACTTGAACTCCCACTTGAGGTCGTCGCAGGTCACGAAGTTGCCCAGGCCGGGGTGGAAGGGCACGACGTGGTAGTCCTCGAGGTAGACCTCGATGAAGGTCTTCCAGTTGTATCGACACTCGTGCAGCTCGACATGGTCGAGCACCATGCCGTCGAAGCTCAGGGTTCTGGCCGGGCCCATGCCCGCGAGGTCGGCGGCGATGTCGCGGCCGTTGTCCTCGAACAGCATGCCGTTCCATTCCCGCAGCGGGTAGCGCTGCAGGTCCAGACAAGGGTCGTGCTTGAAGTGCGGCGCGCCGATCAGCTCGCCCAGCCGCGACAGTCCCGAGCCGCCGCCGTAGGTCCAGCGGTGCAGCGGGCAGACGATATTGCCCGCGGCGCTGCCGCTGCGGCTCTGGCCCAGGTTGCCGCGGCCCTTGAGCATGACGGCCTGGCGATGGCGGCAGACGTTGCTGACGAGCTCGACGCCCTTTTCGGTGCGCACCAGGGCGCGGCCTTCGCCTTCCTGGGGCAGGGCGTAGTAGTCGCCGACGTTCGGCACTGAGTTGACGTGCCCCACGTAGCGGGGTCCGCGCTGGAAGATGGTTTCGAGCTCGCGCTGGAACAGGGCCTGGTCGAAATAGCTGGAAACCGGTAACTGGCTTGCGGCCTGCTGGAACTGAAGACTTAAATCAGACATGATGGTCCTGACCTAGAGACTCCCCCTATTAAGGGGCAGGGAAGCGCTGAGTCGTCAAACGAAAGAGCGCGGGAAGGTGTACAACTCCTGTCGAGCTGAAGTAAAACCGTCCATTATAACCTGCTGATGAGGTGCGGGTGCTTGCCCGAAGGCGCTTGCGCCCTGTCGAGACCGGGGCGGCCGGCTGCTGCCCCTTGGTCGCGCGGCAGCCCTGCGCCGGGGCGGGCTCATGCCAAGGCGCCATGGCTGCAGGACGCGCTCGCCGCGCCGTATTCCGCGGCGCAAGGGTGTGCCAGCCTGCCTGCCCTAAAATGCCCGTTTTATCCTCCCAGTCCGGGGCCGGCTCCTTGCGGCTTCGCATTCCAGCTTCCATGGCACAAATTTCCGCGACCCAGCCGCCCCAGGCTTCCCAGTCCGATTCCCGCACCGGTTTCAGCGCCTGGAGTGCCGAGCGGTTGGCCCAGGTCGAGGTCCTGCTCGCGCGCTGGCTGCCGGGCGAGGCGCCTGCGGGCCTGGGCGAGGCGATGCGCTATGCGGTGCTCGACGGCGGCAAGCGCCTGCGTCCCTTGCTCACGCTCGCGACCGCCGAGGCCGTTTCGGGCGGCATGCGCCCGCTCGGGGACGGCGCCTGGCGCGCTGCCTGCGCGGTCGAGCTGATCCACGCCTATTCCCTGGTGCACGACGACCTGCCCTGCATGGACAACGACGTGCTGCGCCGCGGCAAGCCCACCGTGCACGTGCGCTTCGGCGAGGCGCAGGCGCTGCTGGCGGGCGACGCGCTGCAGGCGCTGGCCTTCGAGCTGCTGCTGCCCGGCGACGGCAGCGTGGCGCCCGAGCTGGCCGCGCGTCTGTGCCGCCAGCTGGCGTTGGCGTCGGGCTGGCAGGGCATGGCCGGCGGCCAGGCGATCGATCTGGCCGGCGTCGGGCAGGTGCTGGACCAGGCCCGGCTCGAGGACATGCACCGGCGCAAGACCGGGGCGCTGCTGCTGGCCAGCGTCGAGATGGGCGCCACCGCCGCCGGCGCCGATGCGCCGGCCCTGCAGGCGCTGGGCCGCTACGGGCGCGCGCTGGGCCTGGCGTTCCAGGTGGTCGACGACATCCTTGACGTGACGGCCGATTCCGCCACGCTGGGCAAGACCGCCGGCAAGGACGCGGCCGCCGACAAGCCGACCTTCGTCTCGCTGCTCGGACTGGAGGCGGCGCAGGCCTACGCCGACACCCTGCTGGCGCAGGCGCACGAGGCACTCGCTGCCGCCAAGCTGGCCGATGGCCGCCATCTGCATGCAATCGCCGACTGGGTCGTGCGCCGCAGCCACTGAGCCGCACCGGCCCCGAGAACCACAAGAACCTAGAAGCCATGACCGGTTTGCTGTCCACCATCGATTCCCCGGCCGACCTGCGCCGCCTGCAGCGCGCCCAGCTGCCCGAGCTGGCCGCCGAGCTGCGCGACTACCTGCTGCACAGCGTCGCGCGCACTGGCGGGCACCTGAGCTCCAACCTCGGCACGGTCGAGCTCACGGTCGCGCTGCACTACGTCTTCGACACGCCGCGCGACCGCATCGTCTGGGACGTCGGCCACCAGACCTATCCGCACAAGATCCTGACCGGACGGCGCGATCGCATGGCCACGCTGCGCCAGCTCGGCGGCATCAGCGGTTTTCCGCTGCGCAGCGAGAGCGAGTACGACGCTTTCGGCACCGCGCATTCCTCGACCAGCATCTCGGCCGCGCTCGGCATGGCGATGGCCGCGCGGCAGCAGGGCGAGGGCCGGCATGCGATCGCCGTGATCGGCGACGGCGCGATGACCGCAGGCATGGCCTTCGAGGCGCTCAACAACGCGGGCGTGCTCGACGGCAAGCTGCTCGTGATCCTGAACGACAACGACATGTCGATCAGCCCACCGGTGGGCGCGCTCAACCGCTACCTGGCTCAGCTCATGAGCGGGCGCTTCTATTCGGCGGCCAAGCAGGTCGGCAAGCAGGTGCTGGCCAAGGCGCCGCACCTGTTCGAGCTCGCCAAGCGCATCGAGGAGCAGGCCAAGGGCCTGGTCGTTCCCGCCACGCTGTTCGAGAAGTTCGGCTTCAACTACATCGGCCCGATCGACGGCCACGACCTCGACTCGCTGATCCCGACGCTGGAGAATATCCGCCAGCTCGAAGGGCCCCAGTTCCTGCACGTGGTCACGAAGAAGGGGCGCGGCTACGGCCTCGCCGAGGCCGACCCGATCGCCTACCACGGTCCGGGAAAGTTCGACCCCCGGGTCGGTCTGCAGCAGCCGGCCATGCCCCAGAAGCCGACCTTCAGCCAGGTGTTCGGCCGCTGGCTCTGCGACATGGCGGAGCATGACAAGCGCCTGGTCGGCATCACGCCGGCGATGCGCGAGGGCTCGGGCATGGTCGAGTTCCACCGGCGCTTCCCGGACCGCTACTACGACGTCGGCATCGCCGAGCAGCACGCGGTCACCTTCGCCGCCGGCATGGCCTGCGAGGGCATCAAGCCGGTGGTCGCGATCTACTCGACCTTCCTGCAGCGCGCTTACGACCAGCTGGTCCACGACGTCGCGCTGCAGAACCTGCCGGTGGTGTTCGCGCTCGACCGCGCCGGCCTGGTCGGCGCCGACGGTGCCACCCACGCCGGCGCCTACGACATCCCCTTTATGCGCTGCATCCCCAACATGGCGATTGCCTGCCCGGCCGACGAGGCCGAGTGCTACCGCCTGCTGTCGACCGCCTACGAGCAGAACCAGCCGGTCGCGGTGCGCTATCCGCGCGGCGCCGGCGCGGGCGTCGAACTGCCGTCTGGTCCGCAGGCGCTGCAAGGCCTGCCCTTCGGCAAGGGCGAGCTGAGGCGTCAGGGCCAAAGGATCGCGATCCTGGCCTTCGGCACGCTGCTCCATCCGGCGCTGCAGGCGGCCGAGGCGCTGGACGCGACCGTGCTCAACATGCGCTGGGCCAAGCCGCTGGATCTCGACTTGCTGCTTGAGGCCGCGCGCAGCCACGAGGCCATCGTGACAGTCGAGGAGGGCGCGCTCATGGGCGGCGCGGGCTCGGCGGTGCTCGAGGCGCTGCAGGCCGCCGGCCTGCCGCTGCCGGTGCTGCAGCTTGGCCTGCCCGACCGCTTCATCGAGCACGGCGACCATGCCAGGCTGCTGGCGCTGCAGGGGCTGGACGCCACCGGCATCGAGGCCAGCGTGCGCGCCCGTTTCGCGGACCTGCTGCCGCAGCCGGTGGCCTGAGGGTTGCGCTGCCCGGTCACAAGATGGCCGTTGCAGCGAATTTCCGTTGCCTGCACGTCACAGCTCAGGGAAAACCCCTCCGGGGAGCGGCAGGCGTGCTTCGTAGAATGGTCCTATTCGCCACGGGTAGGTGGGCCGCTTGCTTCAGGCGTTCCTGCGCAGCCCGGCATTTTCCATGAACGGAGTAAGAACTAGATGGATCGACGTTCCCTGATCAAGAAGGCCGGCATCGCCGGCGTGCTGGCCGCTGGCGCGGCCCCGGCGGTACATGCGCAGGCGCAGGTGCGCTGGCGCCTGTCGTCGAGCTTTCCGAAGTCGCTCGACACGCTGTACGGATCTTCGGAGATCTTTGCCAAGTTCGTCAAGGCCATGTCGGGCGGGCGCTTCGAGATCTCGGTCCACGCCGCCGGCGAGATCACGCCCGCGCTGGGCGTGGTCGACGCGGTGCAGCAGGGTGCCGTCGAGATGGCGCACACCGCGCCCTACTACTTTATCGGCAAGAACGAGGCCTTCGCGCTGGGCTGCACGATTCCCTTCGGCCTCAACAGCCGCCAGACCTCGGCCTGGATGTACGATGGCAACGGCCTCAAGCTGATGCGCGAGTTCTACGCCCAGTACGGCATGCTCAACTTCCCCGGCGGCAACTCCGGCGCCCAGATGGGCGGCTGGTTCCGCAAGGAAATCAAGACGATTGCCGACCTCAAGGGACTGAAGTTCCGCTGCGGCAGCTTCGCCGGCAAGGTGCTGGAGCGCTTCGGCGTCGTGCCGCAGTCGATCCCGGGCGGCGAGATCTATTCGGCGCTGGAAAAAGGCACGATCGACGCGGCCGAATGGATCGGACCCTACGATGACCAGAAGCTGGGCTTCAACAAGGTGGCGCCCAACTACTACTACCCCGGCTGGTGGGAAGGCGGCGCGCAGCTGGACTTCTTCATCAACCAGAAGGCCTGGGACGCGCTGAGCGCCGAGAACAAGGCGATTGTCGAGGCCGCCGCGGCGCTGGCGCACTCCGAGGTCCAGGCGCGCTACGACGCTCGCAACCCCGTGGCGCTCAAGGAGCTCGTCGCGCGTGGCACCAAGCTGCGCCCGTTCCCGAACGAGATCATCCAGGCGGCCTTCAAGGAGAGCATGGCGATCTACGACGAGCTCAACGCCAAGAACCCGGACTGGAAGAAGATCTACGCCGATTACTCCAAGTTCCGCGCCGACGCCAACCTCTGGTTCCGCTTCACCGAGGCCAAGTTCGACAGCTTCATGCAGTCGCAGAAGCTCTGAGCGGTCGTTTCGCCAGAGTAATCAGGACCCGGCCGCGCGCCGGGTTTTTTTCGTCGCATGCTGTTGACAGCCTCCGCACCGTCGACGCGCCGCCACGGCGGCACCGGAACGGGGCTGGCGATTGCCAGGCGTGTGGCCCAGCGCCTCGGCGGCGAAATCGGGGGGCGTGATCGAGGTTGCGGCCGGCAGCCGCTGCTGGTTCACGGCCCAGGTGCGCGTGTCGGAGCCGGCTGCCAGCAAGAAGGTGCAGGTGCGCCAGGTGGAGGAGCTGTCGTCGGACGATTCTGCTGCGAAGGATGATGTGGACGAGGCCGCCTGTTGCGAGGCGCTGGCACGCCTGCTAAAGCTGCTGGCCGACAGCGATGCCGATAGCCTGGCGTGGTGCTCGACGCACGCCGAGCTGCTGGCACGTCTGGGCGGTCGCGGCGAAGCGCTGCTGCAGGCGGTCCGGGACTTCGACTTCGAGCAGGCGCTGGACCTGCTCGAGCACGGGTGCTGATACGGATCTCAAGAAGTATCCGGACCTTCTTTTCTGCCGCGGTTGTGTGAATCAACGGCCACGCGGATCCAGTCGAAGTTGGTCAGTTGCCGCAAA